>NZ_JBXWNG010000004.1:0-490994 GCF_059610245.1 Ruegeria sp. YTSA075
ATGGCGACCGAAACCTCATATGCACATGCCCCCCAATGACCGAATACATCGAAGCCGCTGAATAAAAACATCCCCCCAAAAGGGGGGGTGCCCACAGGCAGCAGAGCGCTTCCCGCTCTCTACCACTCAAACCAGAAGTGTCATGACATATGAAACACTACGTCCTGCGTAACGAACCCGAAAACAAGGCAAACGCCTTTGCAGCGGTGTCTGAGCGGGTTCAATATGTTGATGTCATTTTGCACCCGAATGCATCCCGCGCGACGGCAGAGCTGGCGTTGGATTTTTACCGGGCTCTGAACGGTTTGATGGAAAATCAGCGCTACGTTATCACTCTGCGTGCTCTTGCCGAGGATAAGGTCGGTGGGCCGTTGTATTGGGCCGGGCGGACGGCTGTCATCTGGGGGGATCTGGAGGACAGCTGGAATCTGAGCGGCTCGCAAAAACATTGGGCGACCCAGGTGCTGAACCTGGCGCCCCGGGTCATTCTGGTTGGGGGCGCTGTGATGCTGCTGGCCCAGGCCAGCGGGTGTGACGGGCATATTGCAGCGATACATTCCAGTTTTCAGGCGGCAGCGTCAGAGCAGGGCATAAGAAGTTGCGGTGCCTCAACGTATCTTTCACCCAACGGGCGATTGCACAGTGCCAATACCCGCATCAGCGCCCTGCGTTTGCTGGCCGATTTTGTATCGGGTGATCATGGCGAGCATCTTGCGGATGCGGTACGCAGATATGTTGGCCTGGATGAGCCAAAACAGGCAATAGAGAGCCAGACCGCCAATCGGCTTATTCGCAGATCAGGTGGGGATGAACTGGTCATTCTGACGCTGGCGACCATGCTGGAGCATATCGAGGAGCCTCTGAGTATCACTGACCTTTCAAAGGCAGTGGGTGCTTCGACCCGTCAACTTCAGAGACGATACCTGTGTAAAACCGGTGCGACGCTTCTGCATACGTATAAAGAGCTTCGGGTAGAAAGAGCTATTGACCTGCTGAGACAGACCGACATGTCGTTGGTCGAAATTGCAGCTGCGACCGGGTTTTCCTCACGCGCAGCCATGTCGCGTGCCCTGTTTGAACAATGCGGATCGCGGCCAGAGGATATCAGGACCCGCCGCTATCTCGGATATGCTGCCGGTTAGCTAAACCAACCTTGGCGCTGGTTCGGATCGGTTCCACACAGCCGATCGATGACGTGATCGATTTCCGGGTGGCATCGGGACCTGTGTGGACGTTCGATCACCAGGGCTTTGCCGGTTTTGTGACTGTGTTCAGACACACGGCAGAGCTGCTGCGCATCCAGTGCCTGCGCAACCAATGCGGCATGCCCCATAAGCACACCCGCACCTGATTTTGCCTCTTCGACCGCCAAAGCGTAAAGAGAATACCGAGGGCCGCGTGCCGGATCGCCGATGTCGATACCTGTGGCGCCTGACCACGCTGGCCAATCGCTGTCCCAGGTCTGATCGTGCAGCAGCGGCGCCGTTGAAAGATCGATACCCTGCGCCAGCTTAGGCGAGCAAACCGGAAAGATGATGTCGTCTTCGACGATGATCTGATCTTCGGTTTCGTCCGGCCGCGATATGAAGAGGGACAAATCAAACAGATCCCTGGACAGGCTTGGGGGGTTCTCCATCGCCGTCACGGATATGTTCAGATTGGGATGCAGGTCACGCAATCGACCCAGACGGGGCGACAACCAAAGCTGCGCGACCGATGGCAATGCGGCAATGTGAACTTCGGGGTTGGGTGCCAGATTACGCAGATTTTGGGTTGCAGCTGCCAGAAGATCGAAAGCCTGTGTGAAATCCTCGTTCAACAAACGACCAGCGGTAGATAATGAAACGCCTTGTGCGCTGCGTTCAAACAGGCTGGTGCCGGACCACGCCTCAACAGCTTTGACATGCTGTGACACCGCGCCTGCGGTGACACCCAGTTCCTCGGCTGCCGCAACGAAACTGCCCAGACGGGCGGCAGCCTCGAAGGCGCGCAATGCGTTCAGGGGTGGCCCTTTGGGTCGTCGGGGAAGAACTGCCATGCGTGAGCCTTAGTTTTTCTAGGGCAAGAAATAGCAGAACTGATTTGCAATGTCATGCAGACCGTCCATTCTGAAGCCGAGCAAGGAGTATGCAGCAATGACAATAGACATAAGATCCTGGGTCCCGGACGCCAGTGAAACGCTTGTGCAGCAGATCGCAGCGACCACCGCGTGCAGCACCTCGGCCGTATTGCTTGACCGGATCGAAGACCTGGCGAACCGGAACCGCGAGATTCATGAGAAAGAGTGTTTCAACCTCAATCCAGCCACCAACGTCATGAACCCGAGGGCCGAGGCGCTGCTGTCTTCGGGTATCGGGTCGCGCCCTTCGCTTGGATATCCGGGCGACAAATATGAGATGGGCCTTGAGGCCATCGAAGAGATCGAGGTGATCGCAACCCAGCTTTGTGCAGAGGTTTTCAACGCACGTTTCGCTGAAATCCGCGTGCCGTCGGGCGCGATTGCAAACCTTTATGGATTTATGGTCACGTGCAAACCGGGTGACACGATCATCGCACCCCCTGCGTCGATTGGCGGGCATGTCACGCATCATGTGGCGGGCTGTGCGGGTCTGTTCGGGCTGCGCACCGTTGAAGCACCGGTTGACGCAGATGGATACACCATCGATCTGGATCAATTACACGCCATGGCGAAACGCGAACGACCCAAACTGATCACGGTTGGGGGTAGCCTCAACCTGTTCGAACATCCCGTGAGAGAGATACGTGTCATCGCCGATGAGGTGGGTGCCAAAGTGATGTTCGACGCCGCACATCAGTGCGGGATCATCGCAGGCAAGGCGTGGCGTGACCCGCTGGCCGAAGGCGCGCATCTGATGACAATGAGCACCTACAAAAGCCTAGGCGGCCCTGCCGGAGGGCTGATTGTCACCAATGAGGCTGATCTGGCCGAGCGGCTGGACGCCATTGCCTTCCCCGGAATGACGGCCAATTTCGACGCGGCGAAATCGGCTGCACTTGCGGTCACGATGCTGGATTGGCGCGATTTCGGGGCCGACTATGCGGCACAGATGATCGCAATGGCCCAGGGGTTGGCAGAACGCCTGAATGACAATGGCGTACCTGTCTTTGCTAGCCAAGGGGGTTTCACCTGCTCCCACCAGTTTGCTGTATTGGCTAACGCGTTTGGCGGTGGGCAAACCGCGTCCAAAACCCTGCGGCAGGCGGGTTTTTTGGCCTGCGGCATCGGCCTTCCGGCGCCAGAGGTGCAGGGCGACATGAACGGCTTGCGCATAGGCACCCCGGAACTGGTAAGATGGGGCATGACCACGGATCATGCAGACAGGCTGGCCAACCTGATCGCGCGCGGCCTGGCGGGCGATGACGTAGGTGCCGAGGTTTGCGACTGGCGGAAAAGCTTTGACAGCCTATCCTTTGTTCATGCGTGAAGCTTGATGTTCATATAGGCGACAGAGCCAGTATGATTTCACCTGCCGCGTGAACCGGTTTCATGATCGATGCAGTGCGTCATGCATTGCCAGCCCAAACGTCAAACACTTTCGGCCGAATGCCCCTGAAGAACTAAATACGACAAAAATCTGCGGCTAAGCAACCGCGTGGCTAGTTGATTGAAAATCCCAAAAAACTGAGCTCTGTTCACAATACCCAAAGCCGTCACGTTCCTAGGTTGGAAATGTAACAGCAAGATAAGGAGATCAAAAATGGAACGTTTCGGCACACTCAAAAAACACATCGTTGCACCGGCACTGGTGATTGCACTGACAGCAGGATCTGCCATAGCAGGGCCGGACCACTACGCCGCCGCTGGTCATCATGGCGCCAAAATCAGCCACTCGGAAACATCACGTGGCACGTCGCATGAAGCAACGGATATGACAACAACCGTTACTGGGAAAATTGTTAACCTTATTGCCAACCTCTCTCCATTGGAAGCAACGCAAGATGAGAGTAGTTCCAAGGTCGCTCCAACCTTCAGCGGCTACACTTTCAATCATGCCACAACGCCTTCTCCGCTTGAGACCATGCAGGATGCGGGTTCCGGTATCGTCGATACAAGTGGGAAACTGATACAATCACATAAAGCCAGCGGTGATTTCTACTTAGACGGCGAGACGCATTTCCAGTCCGCGCCCAGAGCCCAACACAACGGCTATGCCGATACCAACACACAGGTTGGTGATACTGATGGAACCATCAAATAGGACGCCGAACAGAAGGTTCTAGACATGTCAGGAAGTAAGTACCTCGATGCGATTGCGGAAGCCGCTGGCGGCGTCCTCAAATTCAAACAATGGCAAGACAACCCAAACAAACCGCCGATCGGGCGCCCTTAGATAGCAATGCAATGGAACTAGGTTTCTGAATCCAAGGTGGCGATGTCAATTCATTGACCTCGCCACCTAAATGCCATTCTGGATGTGTAGTCGACTCCTTGCTTTGTTTCGCGTGACGTTCAACATATTGGTTGTGCGGCAGGCGTAGAGTTGAGTTACCTTTGCGACGTCGGCGTGGCGGCTGAGCTCGGTTCATCCCAAGTGATCAGGTTTGCCGCTTCAGTGCTGCCGGGGCTGACCGTCATTGGTGTTGCAAATCCCGGGATGATCTCGACATCATAGAGCTCAGTTATGGCACCATCGATCCGAAACCAGTCGACACAGGTGCCGGTTGCAAGATCGATGATCTGCAGGCCGCACCAGGCGTCGCTGTCTGCGGCATCCAGCCGATCTGCCAGCGGCAGCCCCTCGAACCGTTTGTAGCGTGGCTTGGACAGACCGACGAAAGCATATCCTTTGTAGAACCGCAGCCCGCGCAGGAAACCCGGACAAAAGACAACCGGTTTGAACTGGCCCGGTGCCTCGCCCTCCAACCCGTCCACATAGCCAAGCTCGCCGGTGCCAGAGTTCAGAAGCCAGAGCTTGCCATCATACCAGCGGGGGGAATGCGGCATCGACAGGCCCTTGCACACAACTTGGTTGTTCTGGACGTCAATGGCCACGCCTCCGTCAACGCGGCGATCTCTCCACCCGTCAATCGTGTTGGATTGGGATACGGCGGTGACATAGGCGGGCTGGCCGTCGCGCATGGCCATCCCATTCAGGTGGCACCGGTCCTCATCCACGATCTGAGTGATAGATGGCGGGGTCCAGACAGGTACGAAGCTGTGGCGCTTCGATAGGGTCGACAGGCAGTTGAAACGGGTGTTCACAAAGACGGGCGCGCCATCTGTATCCAGCCCGATGTCATGCACATCCAACTCACCAACACTATGTATAACCCGAGGCATAAAACAGGCATCGAACACGTTGTTGATGCGCTCATGCGGAGCGAGAATGTTCTCGAACCTCAGAATCTGAGCACCCCCGGCCAGTATCAGCCCGCCTTGGCCATCATAATGCAGCCCCATGGGTTTTGGCATGGCCGACTGGTGCACATGCAGCGACCCGCCGGGATCGCGCCCCAGATGATACAATAGCCCGGATTGATAAGATGAAAACGCAAGCGCGCATTCCAATCGCGCCAACCGATCCACCAAACCACGGGACTGGCTGTATTCTACGGTGCCCTGTTGGTCTTGTTCAGTGGTGGTGTTCGTCATGGGGTTACTCGGGGCCTTCTGTTTGAGCCGATATGGTCGATCGCGGGCCTGAGACTTGTCCAGACCACTTGATTTCTAAACCCGCGCCCGTTGAATGCAACAACAGGGGTTTTAGGATGGTGCACTCGGCACGGCGATTTCCCAACAGAAAAACCTGTATCTGACAAGCTGATAGCGCGACCTCTTGAAATCAACCTGCGTACAAGTGGAAGGGTTCTTGGTGGCCGAAACCCAGGCCGGACTCACTGTCCGATCTGATCGTCTAACGCGTTAACTTGCTGATCTCAGGCGCGAAAAGCCACTATATTTTCTTATTTTTAACATTCCTCTGGGACATTTGGCGCGCTTCTTGCTCGAAATGCATATGCAAAATCAGCAGGACTAGGTAAAAAAATGGGTATCGATCGCCGTGTTTTCGTCACTGGAGCGTTGGGGCTTGGGCTATCAGCATTCTTGCCGGTTGGGGGTTACGCGCTTGCCATGGCGGCAGGTCAGGTGGCGCACCGCATTTTGGCCGCTGAAAAACTAAGCTTTCTGAGCGAGAAAGTCGCAAAAGCCACTGTATTGCTGAGCCTGGGCGCCGAAGCCGACAAAGCTCTGACCGAACTACAGCAAGCGCATGATGACTTTGACGATATCCTGCTCGGTTTCAAAGAGGGCAAGGGATCGTCGGGCATTGATCGCGAACGGTTCTACTCGGTCAACAAAGCGCTTGAGGAAGTCGCCGCTTTGTGGGCGCCCTATCGGATCGCGGTCGAGGATATTGTCGCCGCCAAATCCGTGAGCGATGCGCAATTGACCATGATCGTGGGCGATGTGGAACCTCTGGAAGAGGCCAGCCACGTGGTCGTTCGCAAGCTGGAAGCAGCTTATGGCGAGGTCGATATCGAACCGTCCATGGCTCTGGCCCTGGAGTTTGCGGGTCGGCAGCGGATGATCACGCAGAAAATCTGCAAGGAAATCGCCCTGGCCGCGACAGGAAAAGACACGGCCGAGCATCATGAGAAGTTCAAAAAGAACGCCGCGAAGTTTGGCAAGATCGTCGACGCGCTGATCGATGGCGGCAATGACTATATCAAGATGTCCACGCCCCCAAGCGACGCCTCGCTTACGGCGTTGAAGCAGGTAAAAGCCTATTGGGCCGAGCTTCAGCCGACTGTCGAAGCCTTGAGCGCCGCAGATGTACCCAGCCTAGATGACGTCGTGCATTTCTGCGCTGAGATGGATGTGCTTGAGAACGAATCCGAACGGGCAGTTCTGTTGTATGAGGACGCCATCAAGATCGGGTCCTGATCAGGCTTGTCCGAAACTGGCGGTTTAATGAACATCTTCACACTCAACAGATTTTGCACACCGCAGTTTGAATTGGCGCATTTATTGCGCGTTCAGACAAAAAAAGAAGCCCCGCAGGTGATGCTGCGGGGCTTCGTATACTCTGGTCGGGGTGAATTGCTTACCCCTTTTTCAGAACCTCGCGGCCCAGAAGCTCGGCAATCTGAACTGCGTTCAGCGCAGCGCCTTTGCGCAGGTTGTCCGAGACGCACCACAGGTTGATGCCGTTCTCGATGGTTGAATCCTGGCGGATGCGGCTGATGAACGTGGCGAAATCACCTGCGCATTCGATCGGTGAGACATAGCCCCCCGCTTCACGCTTATCGATCACCATGATGCCCGGGGCTTCTCGCAGGATGTCGCGGGCTTCGTCTTCGTCCAGGAATTCCTCGAACTCGATATTCACGGCCTCGGAATGGCCAACGAAAACCGGAACGCGGACGCAAGTGGCCGTGACTTTGATCGACGGGTCGACGATCTTTTTGGTCTCGACAACCATCTTCCACTCTTCCTTGGTCGAGCCGTCTTCCATGAAGGCGTCGATCTGCGGGATGACGTTAAACGCGATCTGCTTCTGGAATTTCTTCGGCTCAACTTCTGTTGTGGGGTTGTAGATGGCTTTGGTCTGATCCCAAAGCTCATCCATGCCCTCTTTGCCCGCGCCCGAAACCGACTGATAGGTCGAAACAACGACGCGCTTGATGCGCGCGCGGTCATGCAGCGGCTTCAGCGCCACAACCATCTGCGCGGTCGAGCAGTTGGGGTTGGCGATGATGTTCTTGTTCTTATAGTCGTGGATCGCCTGCGGGTTACATTCCGGCACGATCAGCGGAATGTCCGGGTCATAGCGATAAAGCGACGAGTTATCGATGACCACACAACCCGCTGCGGCCGCTTTGGGGCCATAGGTCTTGGTTGCGTCCGAGCCAATGGCAAACAGCGCCATGTCCCAGCCGGTGAAGTCGAATGTGTCAATGTCCTTGGTGGTCAGTGTCTTGTCGCCAAATGTCACCTCAGTTCCCAGCGAACGACGGCTTGCCAGAGCGGCAATTTCATCGATCGGGAACTGGCGTTCCGCCAGGATGTTCAGCATTTCGCGGCCCACATTACCTGTGGCGCCGGCGACAACGACGCGATAGCCCATTTCATGTCTCCAAAGTTAAGGACGCGCGTTCATAGCCGCGTTGCAGCAAAGAAAAAAGAGCTTTCGGATCGGTTTTCGGCGAATGACGCGGATTTGAGGCGTTCACCGCACTCTAATCTGCGTCCAGCAGAGATCGATAGACCTTTACGATGGCTTCGGCCTCGCCTTCGATTCGAAAATTCCGCTCCACATGGGCGCGGGCGGCCTGTCCAGCGGTGGCCAGTTGCGCAGGATCGGACAGCATCTGGTTCAGAGCCTCTGCCAATGCCGGGGCATTATCCTTTTCAACCAGCCGCCCGGTTTCGCCATCTTTGATCTGAGCGCTAAAGGCGCCCACGCCATGACAGGCGATGGCCGGCACGCCTGAGGACATGGCTTCCAGCGGGGTCAGCCCGAACCCTTCGTGGCGGGCGGGGGCGACGAACAGATCGAGGGCGCGGTAGGTTTCGACGATCTCCCCCCACGGGCGTTCGCCCAGGAAATGCACACGGCCGCCCAGACCAGCGGCTTGCAGTTTCGCCTGCTGTTCAGCCTGAAACGCTTCGAATTCGCTGGTGGCGCGACCGGTAAAGATGATGTGGGCGTCAGGGTGGTTGGGCAACACGCTCAGCGCAGCATCGACCAGCAGATCGACGCCTTTCTGCGGGCGTATGCGTCCGAAACAGCCGACTAGCGTGCCATTTGGTAGGCCTAACTTATTGCGCAGCTCTTGTTTGTCTTTGGCAGGATGGAACAGTTCGGTGTTCACGCCATGCATGATGACGGTTGACGGGTGTTGCAGAAATGAGGCCGCTTGCGGGGTTGTCGCAATCAATGCGTCCATTTGCGAGATCAGTTTCTTGGTGAACCCCGAATGATCCCGCTGCGCGGCAGATGTGAACAGCAGTTTCAGGTTGCGCCGAAGGATTTTACGCAGAAAAAGGCCCATCAGCATTTCGGTGTTGCGCCGGGCATGCCAGACCCGGCGGGTGCGGTTCGACAGGAACGGAACCTTGATCAGGCGGATATGGGGCAAGTCATCCGGCAGCCCCGGCCCGGAGGCGACGATTCCGATCATCTTTTTCTGAATCGGAAGCAGGCGAATGACCGTGGTGGTGACCCCGGAAAGGCTGTGTTTCAGGTTGGGTGCGATCACCTCGATGTCCTGCACGGGCCGTCCCTCCGGTTCCTAATCAGTCCACACTGTCCCGGCTGAATAGATAGATCACGCAGCCAATGGCAAGGGTCACGGCGAAAAAGCTGAAGATGGCGAGATAAGGCACGGTCGCTCCGGCGGCAACGTTGGCCGCATGGATGCGACCCGTCGCGAATTGTGCAATGCCGACGCCGCCGATTCCAAAAAGGTTCAGCAAGGTGACACCACGTCCAACCAGATGCGGCGGCACAAAGGCGCGACCATGGGCCATGATCACCGGAAAGCTGGCCCCCAGAAAACCCACAACTGCAAGCAGTAAAATCGAAACCCAGATCGCGCTGTCGACCCACAAGCACAAGAGAACCAGCGCGGCAGCTGCCAGCGCATTGCCGCCGAAGATCACCCATTTCCGCGTGCCCAGAATGCGATCCAGCGGACCATATACGAAGGTTCCTGCAATCATCGCTGCCCCCATAACAAGTGTCGCAGTGCCGATCTGGGTGGTGCTGAGCCCAAAGACATCGTTCAGATAGGGACCGGCCCATAATCCACGCAGCGCGGCCGATGGCGCGTACGCCACCAACATCAGCGGCAGGATCAGCCACAAAGCGGGTTCTTTAAGCAGGTCCAGAACCGATCCCTTGTGCTCGGTTTCAACCTTGGCTGGGTCGCGTACACTGACCCAGATGCCAAGGGCAATTACCCCAGAAATCACGGCCAGCCCCAGCAGGGTGGCACGCCAGCCCAGCAGTTCAGCCGCAAGAGCAGTTGGGTAGGAGGCGACCAGATTACCCACCGATCCCACGCCCAGCATCACCGCGGCAAGCGTGGCAAACCGGGCCGGAGGGTATTCGCGTGCAAATATGAAATACGATGCCATCAGAACCGGAGAGCAGCCAACCCCAATCAGCGCCATTGCGACGCTGATGTGAACGGCGGATGTGGCCAGGGCAAACACGGTTGCCCCACCTGCGCCGCCAACCAGCAAGAGTGCGGCTGCGGTCAGGCGCGGGCCAACCCGGTCCAGCGCCCAGCCGACCGGGATTTGCATGGCCGCAAAGACCAGAAACCAAAGGCCCGAGGCGAAGGCCAGATCTTCGGGCGTGGCACCGATGTCGCGTTCCAGATCAAGGCTGAGGACCGCGAGGAACGCGCGAAAGAACTGGCTGAGGACATAGGCCAGACACAGTACAACCAGCCCAGATTTCATCTAACGTTCCCTTCAAATCTTGCGATCACTCTCTGGCATGTTGTGGTAAAACGCACAAGCGCGTGTAGAATGTTGCAGGTAACTGACATTGATCACGTTTGAGCTATCTGAACATTCAATTCAATCTGAGGGGGAGCATGAAAGACCTCCATTCTGCGTTTTACGAAAACCTGCCGCTGCTGCGTGATTTCAATCAGTTGGCGGACCCGTCCTCGTTTGCGGCTGTCCCGGATGAATGGGTTCTGGGCGTCGCCGATATCGTCGACTCGACCGGAGAGATTGCGCGCGGACGTTACAAGACCGTGAACATGGTGGGCGCGGCCGTGATCTCGGGCATGATCAACACAATGGGTGGAAAGCTATTCCCTTATGTCTTTGGGGGAGATGGCGCAGGGTTTGCCGTGCCACCCAGTGCCGCTGATCAGGCTCGCCAGACGCTTGCCGCGTTACGGCGGTGGGCTGAGGAAGAATTTTCAATGCCACTGCGCGCGGCGTTGGTTCCCGTGGCAGAGCTGCGTCAGGCGGGCAAGGATTTGCGCGTGGCCCGGTATGCGCCATCGAACGGGGTGGACTATGCAATGTTCTCGGGCGGTGGTTTGGCCTGGGCCGAGGCACAGATGAAAGCCGGAGAGCATCAGGTACCGCTGGCCGAACCGGGCAGTCAGCCAGATCTGACCGGTCTGTCCTGTCGCTGGTCCAACAGTCCGGCGCAGCATGGGCGCATCGTTTCGGTTGTGGTGCAGCCCACGGTGCAGGCAACCGAACGTGACTTTGCCGATCTGGCGCAATCGGTCTTGCGCGCCTCGGACGGATTGGACCGCGCGGGTCACCCGGTGCCGGAAAATGGCCCGCCCATGACATGGCCGCCGCCGGGAGTTGATCTGGATGCGCATGTATCGCGAACCGGTCGCAGCCTGTTGCTGCAAAAGCTGAAGTTGCTGGGGCAGAACCTTCTGATTGCGATCCTATTCTGGACCAATAAGCGTATGGGTCAGTTCGAGCCCGAGCACTATAAGCGCATGGTCAGTCGCAATGCCGATTTCCGCAAATTCGACGATGGGCTGAAGATGACGCTGGATTGCGACGATGCCACGCTGGACCAGATCGAACATATGCTGGAAGAGGCGCGCGGGCGCGGCAAAATCAGATATGGCCTGCATGCACAGGATGAGGCGATGATGACCTGCTTTGTGCCCGCCGCCACGCGGGATGATCACGTTCATTTCGTTGATGGTGCATCCGGCGGGTATGCGCAGGCGGCGGCTTTGATGCGGGGCTAGCTCTGGCCGGATTTCCATTGCGCCGAAAGCGCTCGCGCCGCGTTGGCTAGAAGCATGACATCAATGCCGACCGCTAGAAACAGCGGATCCATGTCCAGATAGGCTTGGGTAGCCTCATCATTGGTGCCCAGAATCCCCGGCGCTTTGCCAGCGGCCCTGATCCGTTTAATGGCGTCGGCGATGGTGGCGCGCACTTCTGGCGCGGCGCTGTTGCCCTGATAGCCCATATCGGTCGAAAGATCGGCGGGTCCGATAAAGACCCCATCAATCCCGTCGACCTGTAGAATTTCATCCAGCGCAGCCATACCAGCGCGGTTTTCCACCTGCACCAAAAGGCAGATTTCCTGATCGGCGGTCTGGATGTAGTCTTGGGTTGATCCAAACATCGTCGCGCGCGCGGATGTTGCACCAACGCCGCGTGCACCTTCGGGTGGATAGCGGCAAGCACGGACCAGTTCCCGTGCTTGTTCGGCGCTTTCGACGATCGGAACCAAAACGGTTTGCGCGCCGGCATCCAGAACCATCTTGATCAGCCAGGTCTCACCCACCGGTACGCGGACGACGGGATGAGACGGGCTGTTGGTCAAGGCAATCAGCTGATCCCGGATCGAACGAATGTCATTGGGTGCGTGCTCTCCATCAATAACCAACCAGTCGAACCCTGCGGTTCCCATGACCTCGGCAGTGGTGGATTCGGCAAAGCTCATCCAGCAGCCGATCTGCCTTTTGCCCTGTGCCAGAGCCTGTTTGAACGTGTTTTTTGGAGCGGGCATTCTGCGTTGTCCTGTATGAGACTCTTGAGATTCTGCTACATTCTGTCATGCAGTATCGGTCAATATCCATAGTTATTGGGAACAAACCTATTGTGATCTCAAATAGGCGCATTCCAGAGGTATCGCGGCAGACACCGGGCAGAACCCGGCATGTGCGCGTTCCACCAAAAAAAGTGGTAAGGTTAAACATGGCCGATGATTTACCGTTAACCTCAAGATCTTTGCCCATCGCGCTTTTGCGGGCACGCGAAAAGGTGATGGGGCCAATTCGAGCGCTGCTGGTTGATGCAGGTGTCACCGAACAGCAATGGAGGGTGCTGCGTGTCTTGAACGAAGAAGGCCCGCAGGAGCCGACGCATATTGCCGAACGCGCCTGCCTGTTGTTGCCCAGCCTGACCCGTATTCTGCAAACGTTAGAGCAGAAAAAGCTGATCGTGCGCCGCCGTCATCCTCAGGATCGTCGTCGTCAGATTGTCGAAATCAGCGATGCGGGGGTTCAGATCATCCACGCCAATCTGGCCGTTAGTGTGGAACAGGCCAAACGCGTGCGCAGCCAGCTTGGTCCCGACAAGCATGAAATGCTGCTGGATCTTCTCAATGAGCTCAATGACCTGGAAAGCTGAGAGGTTGGTCCGGCCTTAGGTTTATGACCCCGTCGGAGATGGTAGGGGGAACTCTCCGACGGGGTTCGGCCAGACCCGGACTGGATATGTGCCTGGCCCGTGCTTCGAAGACATGCAGAACCGAAAATTGGTTCGTTACCGAGGCTCAGGATCCAGGGGGATGGACCTAAACCTTTGCGTGTGCTCCGAAGCGGTCATGCTCACTTGCCGACTTGTCGCCTGGTCTGCAAGCGGTTTCTTTTTATCGTTTTGATCGTGCTGTTTGTCCGGTTTTACAACGATCCGGTTCTGGCGTTTGATAAAGTGCTCTGCACCAGATCGTGCAGAGCCAAATACATTGGTTCACTACTTTGGCAACCAGTGTTCTGGGGCGAACAGGATGGTATCCAAGCACTTTCCGTCTAATGGCGATGTGCAGATTTTTTGGGGCCCATCGCAGGTATCGAATTGCGCCGGGGGTCAAAAAGCGCATCCGATGTGTATATCTAAAACCGATTCCCCGGGCTTTAGGAAACAATTCGTTTCCAAATTGTCAAAATTGGGCAGTTCCGTGCCGAATTTACAGGGAGAGCTGTGTAAAAACCGGCGGATTTCTGCGGGTTGCGGGATTGGTCTTGTGAATTAAGATGCGCGCAAACATGCGCGAGGGCCCATCATGACCGACCATTTGTTCCCGATTCCGGATATCCTTGGCATCCCTGTGCAGGGTGAAACGGCCCGGTATCCGGTTAATCGGATATTCTGCGTTGGCCGCAACTATGCCGCCCATGCAGCTGAGATGGGGCATGAGGTGGATCGTGAAGCGCCGTTCTATTTCACGAAATCTGCATCGAACGCTATTCTGACCGGCGCGACCGTGCCTTATCCGCCCGGCACCGAAAACTTCCATCATGAGATGGAATTGGTCGTTGCCATCGGCAAACCGGTGTTCAAAGCCACCAGTGATCAGGCCTGGGATGCGGTTTATGCCTATGGTTGTGCGTTGGATATGACGCGCCGCGATCTGCAAATCCAGGAACGCAACAAACAGCGCCCCTGGGATCTGGGAAAGGATATGGAAGATGGAACGGTTTTTGCGCCGCTGACCCGTGCGGTCGAATGGGCGCCAGACGACAGCAAGCGCATTCACCTGAGCGTCAATTCAGCCCTGCGTCAGGATGCAACCCTGCAAGAGCTGATCTGGAAGATCGATGAGATCATATGCCATCTGTCGGGCTACTATCATCTACGTCCCGGAGACCTGATCCTGACGGGAACGCCTGCTGGCGTCGGGCCCGTAGTTGCAGGGGATACGATCGAAGGTGGTATTGACGGGCTTGCATCGCTTCGGCTGACCCTGACCGACGCGGAATAGGGTCTATTTTGGTTCTTTCAGCCAATCTTTTGCAAAGCTAACGCGATCCAGCTCCGTAAATCGGCGAACCCGATCCAACTCGGCCTCTAGGCGGCGGGTCCGCGCGTCAGACCATCGGATGGTGCGTTCCGGCCATAGGGCGCGCACGCGTAGGTCACCCGCATCCCGATGGGCTTTCATATCAACCCGCCCGATCAGCTTGTCGCCCTCAAGCAATGGGAACACGTAGTAGCCATAGGTCCGTTTCGCCTCAGGTACAAAAACCTCGATCCGGTAGTGAAAGCCAAACAACCGCTCGGCCCGGTTCCGGTCTCGCAGCATCGGGTCAAACGGGCTGAGCACGCGGATGCGCCCTGTTGGCTGGGGCAGGTCCGCCAAATCATTGGTTAGGTCGGGCCGTGCGAACTGCTTGCGCGCTCGCCCGTCCACGCAGGCAATTTCGATCTCTTCCACGGCACCGGATCGCAGCGCGTTGGCACACCAATCTTTGGCCTCTGCCGGGCTGACCGTATCCCAGAATGCAGCGATCTCACCTGATGTGGCAAAGCCAAGCCGGTCCAGCGCGGCATTGCACAGCCAATCGACGGTCGCCTCAGCGTCACAAGGATGTTGACCGGGGCAAAGATGCGTCTCGATCACCCGCTCCGTCAGGTCATAGCGTTTTTGAAATCCTTCGCGGCCGACAACGGTCAGCGCGCCGGATCGCCACAGAAACTCAAGCGCCGTCTTGGAGGGGTGCCAATCCCACCACCCGCCGGACCCTTTCTTTTCGTCCTTCCCGACATCGGATGAGGACACCGCGCCATGATCCCGGATATGGTTCAACACCGTTTCAATCTGTTGCTCGAACCCATCCCGGCGCCAGTTTTTCCACCGCGACTTCAACAGTTCAGCATCACGCAGAAACCGCAGATGCCAATGACGGTAAAACTCTATCGGAATGACAGCGGCGTCATGGGTCCAATGTTCGAACAGCGCCCGATCGCGCTCATAGAGGCGTTTCAGATTCCCGCTGCGATAGCTGGGCCTGCGCGAGAACAGGATCATGTCATGGGCGCGAGCGACGGTGTTGATACTGTCAAGCTGAACAAAGCCCAGCCGCTGGATCAGGTCCAGCAGCTCGGCCCCCTTGACGTGTCCCGCAGGCGGCTCGGCCAGCGCATGACGATCCATAAAAATCGTCCGCGCTGTGCGGTTGTCCAGTTGCCGCAGCGCCATCGGCCTAACGCCGTTTCAGCGTATCGCCAAAGCTGATCTTGGGTGTCAGCGTCACGCGGGTCTCAATCTCAGACTCCGGGTCATTGAGCCGTTCCGCGATGATCTCGGCCGCTTGTCGACCAATCTCCAATCGGCAGGCATCCATCGTTGCCAGTTTACGTGGCAGGCCTTGCAGCAGTTCCACATTGTTGAACCCGGCCAACCCGATCTGTCCTGGAATATCTATGCCCTGCTCCAGCAGATACAGCAGACCACCTGCCCCGATCATATCGTTGGAATAATAAAGAAAATCCAAATCAGGTGAGCGTTCCAGCATGGTCTGGGTCATCTCACGCCCCTTGGCCAAAGCGGACCCGCCGGAATAGAATTCCCGATCCTCGATCTCGATTCCTTGCTTGCCGAGCACTTCGGTGAAGCCTTCGAACCGTTTTCGTGCGCGATGGTCCAATGGCATCTTGGTGCCCATGAAACCGATATGTTCATAGCCCGCTTTCAGGATCGCTTGCGCCATCTCGCGGCCTGCGCGGCGATGGGAGATCCCGACCATCGCATCCACCGGTTTGCCGTCGGTATCCATGATCTCGACCACCGGAATGCCAGATGAATCCAGCATGGCACGCGCCGCTTCGGTATGTTCCAATCCGGCAATGATCACGCCCGAAGGCCGCCACGAGAGCATCTCGTACAGCACCTTCTCTTCTTTCTCGGGCAGGTAGTCGGTGACGCCGACAACAGGCTGCAACTCAGTGTCCTCCAGCACCTGATTGACGCCGGTCAGCACTTCGGGGAACACCATGTTCGACAGCGACGGGATGATTACGGCCACAAGATTAACCCGGCTGGACGCCAGCGCGCCCGCGATTTTGTTAGGGACATATCCCAGCTCTTTCGCGGCGGCCAAAACGCGGGTGCGGGTGGCGTCGGACACATCGCCACGATTGCGCAGAACCCGACTGACCGTCATCTCAGAGACTCCCGAAGCCTCGGATACATCGCGAAGGGTCAGCGGGCGTTTGGTTTCAGTGTTCACGAGAGGCACCTGCGTTGTTGTTTTGCCCGATGGTAGCGTGAACAGGTCGACGTGTACAACAATTGTGCAAAGGCAATGACAACCCCGAAATTCCCGGTTACAGAAGGCCCCAAGCGGCCCCGTGGCTCAACTGGATAGAGCAGCCCCCTCCTAAGGGGCAGGTTGCAGGTTCGAATCCTGCCGGGGTCGCCAAAACTGCCTGAAAAATATGGCTTATTTGCAAGGCGTTGCGCAGAAGCGTGCAGAAACGCCCGTTTCGTTTTCCGCCGAATTCTCCGAAAACGACCGAAATCTCGTACAAAACCTGTACAAAATTCGCACGTCCGTGCGGCATTTGGGGCCATCCGATGAGCTGGCGGGTTGCGAATGCGTGTGCGGAGAGGAAGTTCGGGAGTGCGACGCGCAAGCAGATCATCATGTTCTTGGCGGACAAGGCATCGGATGATGGCTCAGGCATCTGGTGTTCCAAGGGGACTATCCAGCGGCACACGGAACTGGGCGAGACGACGGTCAAGCGCACGATCCGCGACTTCCTGAAGGAAGGCATTTTGGTCGAGACTGGCGCACGGGGCTGCAAGAACGGGTTCACGGTCGTTTACCGGATCGATCTCACCCGGATCGAGGCCCTCGAACTGAACGCAGAACCCGAGATTGAGACGGGGGCCACTGTGGACCCCGTCCAGACTGGACCCGGAACGGGGGCCACAGTGGCCGGGGTACCGGGGCCACCACGGCCCCCAAACCATCCTAAAACCATCCATAAACCCCCTACGCGCGAGCGCGTGGCGGTGGAGGATGAAGAGGCTGAGAGGATTCTGGACACCTATCCGCCCGACCGTTTGCGAGGAAAAGCAGAGTGTCTCGGTCAGATCAGGGACATCTTGGATGCCGGGACAGAGGTCGAGGACCTGGTGCAGGCTGTCACGGCCTACGCAACCGAGAGTGCAGGCTTTACCCGGTCCAAGGTCTGTTTCTCGGACAACTGGTTTAAGTCGGGACGCTGGCGCACCTACGTCGAAGACATCGCCAAAGGCCGAGAAGCCTCGAAGGCCAAGGAAGCCGAGATGCTAGCAGGCTTGGCGAACTGGCTCACGGACAAGCATCCGCTTTGCCGCCACATCACCCCCGGCCAGATCGACGCGCTCTTGGCCGCAGAGCTGGTGACACAGGCGCAGATTCAGGCGGCGGGCCTCAGATCATGAGCACCAACGAACCCACCGAAGCGCAAACAGCAAGGCGACCCATGTCATACGGCTGCGCCGATGACACGGGACCTTGCGAGGGGCGGCAAGCCTCCCCTTCGAACCCCACCGGCGCGGGAAAAGCCCGCACCAAAGAGCCGCTCACCGAGACATTCGTCTTTCGGTGTAGCGCCGCAGAGAAGGCCCAGCTGCGCGCCAAGGCTGAGGCGGCTGGCCTGCCTGCCTCGACCCTTCTGCGCGAGGCGCTTGGCCTGACCGAGGCGCGCCGCCGCAAGCCGGTGCCGCGCGTCGATCCAGCGCTTGCGCTGGCCGTCGGGCGTATCGGCGGCAACCTCAACCAGATCGCGCGCTGGCTGAATCACGCCATGAAGGTCGGGCGCACAGACCTTGACGCGCTGACCATCGCGCGCCGCCTTGTGGTGATCGAACGCCAGCTTGCCGCGCTCCTCGATGAGGCGCGGCAGTGCTGATCAAGTTCTTCCCCAACGGCAAAGGCGCGGGTGCAGGGCCGGTCGGGTACCTCGTGGCCGAGCGCGTGCTGGCCTATGACGGCAACCGCGACCTGATCCGCGATGCCGATGGCCAGCCCGTGAGTGTCGCCCGCGATCCGCAGCCCGAGGTCCTGCGCGGCAACCCCGAGCGCACCGAAGCCCTAATCGACGCCAGCCGCCACCAGTGGACCTACCGCGCGGGCGTGATCAGCTTTGCCGACACAGATGACCCGACCGAAGACCAGCAGGCGGAGGTCATGGACCAGTTCGAGAGGCTGGCCTTCGCGGGGCTGGACCCCGAGCAATATGAGGTGCTCTGGGTCCGCCATCGCCACGAAGGCCGGGTCGAGCTGCACTTCTGCACGCCGCGCCTGGAGCTGACGAAGGGCAAAAGCCTGAACATCGCCCCACCGGGCTATCAGGACGCCTATGACAGCCTGCGGGATGTGATGAACCAACGTCACGGCTGGGCCGACCCAATGGACGTGGAGCGCGCACAAGGGGTCCGCGACACCGTCGAGGCCCCGACCCGCGCCCAGGGCCGGGACGAGTTGCACGCGTGGATACAGGACCAGATCGATATGGGCCTGATCACGGATCGCACCTCGATGACCGAAGCCCTCACCGACGCAGGATTCGACCTGCCGCGCACCGGCAAGGCCTACATCACCGCCCGCGACCCCAACACCGGCGAGCGCTGGCGGCTAAAAGGAGAGATTTTCCATGAAGACTGGCAAGCCGACCCGGCTGAGCGAGAAGCTGAATGCGGAACTCGACACGATCAGAGCCGAACACGTCGCCTCGATCTCATCCCAGCTCAAAAGCTTCAGGATCGATTTGAAGAACATTGTGGGCGCCGCGCAGCATACCATCGCGAGCGATACGCGCCGCTTTCAGACCGAGACGGCGAATATGTTCGAGACGCGCCTGAGGCCGATCCGCCTCTGGCTGACGATCTCGCCCTGGCTGATCGCAGCGATGGTGCTGACGGGGATCGCCTTGATGATGGCCGCGAGCTTTTTCTGGACGGTGCATCTGACACGCTCGGAGCTGACGGAACTGGGCCTGACGCGGATCGAACGGCCCGAGGGGACCTGGTTGATCCTGGACCCGTCGAAGACGCGGCTCAGGACCTGCACGATGGGCGAGCGACACGTCACCTGCATTCGGATCGAGGAGGATTAGATGACCCAACTGACAGCCTTGGAACGCGACTTGCTCGCCTGCGTCGAGCGGTTGGTGACGGCCTCAGAGGCCTCCGCGAGGGATTTGACCGCTTTGGAAACACGCTCGACCGGCAGGATCGAGAGGGATCTGGCTGGTTTGAAAGACTGCGTGACCTTGCTCATTCGTTCACAAGCCGCATCCACGAAGGCCTTGACCGGATTGCTGAACGACGAGGCGAGCTACAAGACGCTGGACGAGAGCTTGCAGCAGAGCGTGACCTTAGCGAAGGCCGCCGCCGAGAGATTGAGGGACAGCTAGACAGCCAGGAAGCTCATGCGGAAAGAGGGGCGAGGCATTGAAAGTAGCCGAGCTCATTCCGCACGGCCAAAACCAAGGATCGGCGCGGATGACTGAGTCCTGCGCCATATGTGTAGTGGTTCAGATGTGATCTGACAGTTGGCCGTTTTTCCGGCGGCATCTGTCAGGTCAAGTTTGGTTCACAAACTTTTCCCGCCAGATTTCTTTCCCGCCGATCATAGTTTCGATGGGTGTTCTGCCGCAACACATTTTGCCCTGATGCGTGCGCTCGTGGTTGTAATGGTGCAGCCATTCGTCCAGATCGGCCTGCAGCGCGTCGATGCTGTCATAGAGCTTCTTTCGGAACGCGATTTGGTAGAACTCCTGCAGGATCGTCTTGTGGAAACGCTCGCAGATGCCGTTCGTCTGTGGTGATTTCACCTTGGTCTTGGTGTGGTCGATATCGTTGATGGCCAGGAAGAGTTGGAAATCATGCTTGTCGACACGCCCGCAATATTCCGTGCCCCGATCGGTCATGATCCGCAGCACCGGCAGATCGTGTTCCTCATGGAACGGCAGCACCCGGTCGTTCAACAGATCGGCTGCCGTGATCGGCGTCTTGGTGGTGTAGAGCTTGGCATGTGCGACCTTGCTGTAAGTGTCGATGTATGTCTGCTGATAGACACGACCGACGCCCTTGAGGGTGCCGACATAGAACGTGTCTTGGGAACCAAGGTAACCGGGGTGGGCGGTCTCGATTTCGCCGCAGGCCTCATCGTCCAGCTTCTTCTTTTCCAGCGCCTGAACCTGGGCCTTGGTCAGGATGGAGCCGTCTTCAGCAACCTTGGCTTCCAGCGCCTTCAGCCGGGCTTTGAAGTTCGCCAGATCATGGCGCAGCCAGATCGACCGGACACCTGAGGGCGAGACGAAGACACCCAGCTTACGCAGCTCATTAGAGGTGCGGGCCTGGCCATAAGCCGGGAAATCCGTGGCGGATTTGATGACGGCGTCCTCCGTCGCCTGATCGACCCGGTTCGCCAGATTGGGCTTGCGTCGGGTGCGTTCGAACAGGGCTTCGACGCCGCCGTCGTCGACTGCTGACTTGTAACGGTAGAACGTGTCGCGCGACATGCCCATGACCTGGCAAGCCTTCGAGACATTGCCCAACTCCTCGGCCAGGTTCAGCAAGCCGGTTTTGTGTTTGATGATCTTGTCGGTAGTATTCAACATTGTGGTTTCCTTTGATGGTTTGGTTCGCACCACCATCAAAACGGACAACCATCATCTCGTTCAAGAGATGCACCGCCCCCATTCCAGCTCGCTGGGAAGGGGGCGGTGTCAGATCACATCAAGACTAATTCACCATATGCGAATGGTACTGGCATCTTGTTCGAAAACACCACAAGTTACTCGTTGTCTGGCGAGCTGCGGCTTATCCCGTTACCGTCTCTTTAGTTCTAGCTGAGAATAGATCCATGTGGAGATTCGCGTATTCCGTTGCCTCTCGTTCGCGCATTATCGTTCCACTGCGTGTCATCTGATTTAATGTAGCTTTTTGTTTGTCTGAAAGACTTTCCCACCAAGTCGGGTTCAGAAAAATGTTGTCGGAGTGTATGAAGAGAAGACGAATAAGGGCATCCGCCTTGCGTGCGTCCTCGACCTCCAGCAGCGAGTTCGATAGCAACCGCGCTGGCCCACTGTCTTCCCCAATCCAACCGAATACTACAATCGTTTCGTTCTCAAATGCAGTGACCGTAAGTGTCACTGCGTCGAGTTCTACCTTGTCTTGTCCCAACTGCTGCAAACGACCTCCATCCAGGTCGAATTCGGGATGGAATGCGCAACAAGCGACAACTGGCAGGAGCTGATCAAAGCGAATAACGCAGTAATGGAAGTCTTGAAGAGAGCCTTCCAAATACAATTGATCGAAGCCTTCTTTGACCCGGCTTAAGTCGCGTTTTCCAAGTTCAACGCCAACAGAGACATCGTATAGCAAAGACTGCATCGCAGCTTGCTTCCAGAAGGGCTGTCCACGATCGCCAACGGCCCGTAGAATTTCGTTGAAGCGCCCCTCTGCCTCTTTAGAGTATCGTTCATAGGCAATAGCTCGATACGAAAAGAGGAAGGCCGACTGAGAATCGAGGTTGAGCGATTTTCCTTCTATCGGTTTGAAAACTTCTGAGTCGTGCTTGCCACAAAATCCAGGAAATACTGATGCTTTCTTGAGACCAATTTTTCGGGGCTGTGGATTGCCACTGGACTCTATCATATCTTTCATGAGCGGCTTCACTGTTAAGACATGGTTGTTTTCAGCAATTGCGGCGAGTCCTCCCTTCCGTTGAATTGTGTGGGCTTTGACAATTGACGAACTACAGGTGCCCGTTGATGCAAGAGAGCAGTAAGCTTTTTGAAGTTCCGCAAATAGCTGTTGCTCTTGTTCGAAGGCATTTACTGGATCAAGTGTTTCGCGGATGGCGTGGCAGTGCTTGAACTTTTTTCTGGACTGGCACCAGCATCGTTCGTTTCTCCCCATCTTCTCGCGTGGCTTCAAGCGATTGTGTGTGCGAGACAGTCTGGGCGCGATTAGTGACGGGTGGGTGGACATAGGACCCTATGTTTATCTGATTAGATTCAATGCTTAAAAGGTTTTCCTGGGCCGCTGACCTAGTAGAGGAGGTTGCATTGGGAGATTTTTTGCGATGTCAGCGCCAGATTTGCGTAATCTACGGTGCGAATGCCCGCTAGGCAGCAACTAACGGCTCAATATCCGACACATCAATCTCCTTTGCCGCCAGCGCCATGTCATAATTCGTCTGCAAGTTCACCCAGTAGGCCGGGGTCGTGTTGAACACACGGGCGAGGCGCAGTGCCGTGTCAGGCGTGATCCCGGTCGTGCCTTTGATCAACCGCTCGATCCGCGTCCGAGGTACGCCTAGACGACGCGCAAAAGCGATGGCCCCCATCTCCAGTGGATCGAGGTAAAGCTCTTTCAGGACTTCACCGGGGTGCATCGGGTGTTCAAGCAAGCTCATCAGCGTATCCTCTCAATGGTAGTCCACAATCTCGACATCGGCGGGGCCGTTCGGCGTCCAGACAAAGCAGATGCGCCATTGCCCGTTGATCCGCACGGAGTGTTGTCCGGCCCGATCCCCTTTGAGTTCTTCCAGGTGGTTGCCGGGCGGGAACCGCAAGTCCTCGACAACAACCGCAGCATCCAGCGCCGAAAGCATCGCCCTCGTGCGCCTCACCAAGTCACCAGGGAAGCCTTTGCCATACTTGCCCTTTACGGCGTTGGCAGCGAGTTTGCCTTTGGTGCCTTGGATCATGTCGAACATGTATCACATGTAGATACATGGATCAAGATACGATACGTCTTTCTGACTAGTGCCGACAAACTGTAGCTAGCACAGCATCCAAAGTACTCAGCCCTTCATCATTCGGAAATCAAGATGCAATCGAGCGATCGGCGTTGACGCCGTCTGGGAATAAACCGACAGTTGTGTTCAGATAAGTGTAATTGAGGCATAGAGAATTGAATCGAAACCAAAGTAACGAATTTTAGAATGATTAGTGACGCACCCGAAGCTGTTCTGGGAGGGGATCTGTCGAAGCTCAAACTTGAGACAGAATACCGTTCTACAAAAAACGACCCGGTCGAGGCGTTTTACAAAAAGTGCCTTCGCAACGCGACCAGCTATCAGAGAGCGGTTGGCTACTTTCGATCCTCTGTACTCTTGATCATTGGAAGCACGATCTTAGAGTTCGCCCGTCGAGGAGGGCGGATTCAGTTGATTTGCTCGCCAAACCTTACGGGCGAAGATGTTCGAAGTATTTCAGCTGGGTATGCACGTCGCGAGGAGGTGTTTGGCGCTGCGATCATAGAAGAATTTGATCGTCTGCTGGCTGAGCCCTCGACGGAGTTTTCCGCAAGAGCGTTGGCAACACTCATTTCTTGCAGCGCCCTAGAAATCAGACTGGCCGAACTCACGACAGGAAGTGGGATCTATCATGAGAAACTGGGCCTTTTTACAGATGATTTTGGTAATATTGTGAGCTTTCGTGGTTCGACGAACGAAACCTGGAGTGGGTGGCACTCAGAAGGCAACTTCGAAGCCTTTGAGGTGTTTTGCGATTGGCATGGAGCATCCGACAAGGTCCGAACCGAAAAGCATCGCAACCATTTCGCGAACCTATGGGCGGGATACGACCCCGGCGTCAAAGTTTCGGCATTTCCGGCAACGGCTGAAAAATATCTCAGCAAATTCGCAGCAAAGAGCATCGAAGATATCATGGAAAGTGTTCCGATCCCGACAGCATCGCGCCGCACACCCTTACCGCATCAAATCAAAGCACTGGATGCTTGGCGAAAGCAAGGCTCAAGAGGAATCTTTGAACATGCAACGGGAACTGGCAAGACATTCACCGCAATAGTGGCGATCAGAGAGCACGTTCAGGCAGGCAAGCCTGCAGTGGTTCTTGTGCCAAGCAGGTTGCTTCTACGCCAGTGGGCTGAAGAGATCCGCGATGAGATCCCTGGCGTCACACTAATGTTGGCGGGAGATGGCGAAAACCGATGGAAGTTACCAGGTCGCCTCAAGAGCATGACAGCTCCCGATGCCGATCTGGGGGCCCGTGTAACACTAGCAATGATGCCAACTGCGGCCACCGATCAATTTCTTAAAGGAGTCGTTCAGAGCGATGACCTGCTCTTAGTAGTAGATGAAGTTCATCAGCTAGGCAGTAGGGTCAACTCGCGAGCGCTTCAGATTGAGGCTGGCCTTCGACTCGGGCTAAGCGCAACGCCGAAGCGCTACGGTGACCCAGAAGGTACACGCAGGCTATTGGGATTCTTCGAGGGTGTTGTACCCCCACCTATCACGCTCTCGGATGCAATGAAGGCTGGCAGGCTAGTGCCCTACCAGTATTTCCCACATTCAATAAACTTGAACGCGGATGAAGCGGATCAATGGCTCGACTTCACGAACCGTATCAAAAAAGAGGTTGCCAAGAGCGCCACTGATGCCAACGGAAAAAAGCAGCTCAGTGAGAGAGCCAGGATGTTGTTGATCCAGCGCTCGAGAGTGGCAAAAAAAGCCGCTGCTAAAGTGGATCTAGCAGTCGAGACTATCAAGAACGAGTTTCGCGATGGCCAAAGTTGGTTGGTCTATTGTGAAGACAGCGAACAACTTGCTGACGTCGCAACCGCGCTCCGGTTGGCTGGAGTTGAAACCATTGAATACCACTCAAATATGGATGGCGACCGAGAGGCCACCATGCAGTGGTTCCACAAATTTGGCGGTATTCTAGTTTCGATTAAGTGCCTCGATGAGGGAGTCGACATTCCCAAGGTTTCGCACGCTCTCATCTTAGCCTCATCGCAGAACCCTCGGCAATTCATTCAACGACGAGGAAGAGTCTTGCGAACACATCCTGAAAAAAATTTGGCAGAGATACATGACGCGATCGTGCAACCGCTCAACGCTGATGCGGAGCCAGAGCAACTGGGGCTCCTGCGTGGTGAGCTAATACGTGCGATTGAATTTGCCGATGGAGCGATGAACATGTCAGCAGGCGCAGAACTAAGGGCCATATCCATGGAAATGGGGATACAGATCGACGACTTGGTAGCAAAAGATGGAGTAGAAGATGATGAGTGAACATTCTGGATCAGACATCGCTTTAGAAATATTGATAGCTTTGCGCGCGGAAGTTGCTCCTGACCTACCAGAAGACCTGCTCCGTGCTTGCTACTACGTGCAAAAAAACAATCAATTCACCTCGGATATATCCGTTCCCGTCGCTGAGATGGAGAAGCTCATCGATGCTGAGGTTGAAATACGTTCAACCAAGTCGGAGAGTCAGCAATGAAGCTTATCCGGCTGACAATGAAGAACTTTATGCCTTACAAAGAGCAGGCTGTCATCAATTTCCCAGAGGATGAGTCGCGAAACGTGATGCTCGTTTTTGGGGACAACATGAGAGGTAAGACCTCGCTTCTCAACGCACTTCGGTGGGGTTTCTATGAGAAGGCTTTGGGCAGACACTCCCGGGATATTCCACTGTTTGACATAGTAAACAAGGATGCGTTGCTGGAAGATGATTGGCGTGTTGAGGTGTTTGTTGAGTTTGAAGCCAACGGTAACGTCTTTGAACTCCGTCGGACAGCAGATCGTCGCTCTCAGGCCGTTCGACCAACCCGTTCCGAAGACCTTCAGACCTCGGTGCTGCTGAAGAAAAATGGTTCAGTCGTAGCCGGAAACGAAGTGGCCTATGAACTCGATCAAGTGGCTCCAGAGCAGACCTCAAGATTCTTTCTTTTTGACGGCGAGTTGTTGCAAGAGTACGAGGAACTGTTGTTCGAAGGGAGCGAGCAAGGGCGGCAGATTAAGGATGCGATTGAGCAAGCGTTAGGCGTACCAACGCTTGTAAGGGGGCGAGATGGACTTAGCACAATTCTCAAGAGTGCTTCTCGTGCGCAGACTAAAGCGCTAGCACATATCTCAGGGCTAAAGGCCCGAGCCTTGCTTGCTGACTCGTTGAACGAGAAACTGGAGGCTTTTGAAGCGGATCAGAAGTACATTGAAGCATCGATTTCTACGATCCGGGAAGAACGCGAGAACCTTCAAGATGAAGTCGAAGCGGCTGCGACAGTCCTCGCATTGAAAAGTAAGCTCGATGCCGCAAGGGAAGAGCGAAAAGAAAGCCAAGCTACGATTGAACGAAAGCAAGTTGAGCGCCATCAAGTCCTGGCTTCCGCATGGAAGGACATGTTTGATGCGAGATTAACCGAGAAGAAGAAGGGCCTTAGAGAGGAGCAGCGTCGCATCACGGAAGACATAAAGAAGACTTCCCGCGTCGAAGCTGACATTGATCGCCTGCGTGAGTTAATCGACACTGACGCTTGTCCGACCTGCCAGCAATCTGTGACCGGACCTATCCGTGAAGACCTTAAAACGACACTTGGTCAGATGCAGGCAAAGCTGATGACGCAAAAGGATGTCAGTGTTCGGCTAAATGACATCTCAGCTCAGCTTGGCAATCTAGAGAAAATTCGCGGATCCGCCGCAGGAGAACGGTTCGCTCAGATCGAAAAAGACATCAATCTAGCGCAGATAAAGCTTCAGAAAGCTGAAAACGAGATCGCTGAAATTGAGAATAAGATTGATGAGCAAGATGCAACCGAGATAGCGCGGAAGCGTTCGCGGATTGTGGATCTGTTCAAAGAAGAGGGCAAGCTAGACGACAACTTGAATAGCGTCCGTACCAACATAAGGAAAGTGAACGAAGAACTAGCGATCGCTAGAAAGGCGATCGAAGGAGTCGCATCAGCAAGGGCTGAGAAATCCACTATTAAGGTCACGCTCACATCGGAACTAGAGAGGGTTTTTCTAGCCAGTATAGAAAAGCTCCGAGACCGACTTCGTGGTCGAGTTCAGCAACTGGCAAGTGATGCCTTTCGTGAAATGACAACGCAACAGGCTTACCAGGGGCTCCAAATCAATGACAACTATGGCCTCAGCATTCTTGACAGCCAAGGGCGTACTGTCTCAATGCGAAGTGCAGGTGCGGAACAGATTGTTGCCCTGTCACTGATAGACGGTCTGAACAGAACGGGAAGATCTGCTGGGCCCGTGGTGATGGATACACCGTTCGGCCGCCTTGACCCAAAGCACCGCAACAACATCCTGTGCTACCTACCAACTGTCACGACTCAGTTTGTATTGTTCGTTCATGGCGGTGAAATCCGTCGTGAAACCGATCTTGAAGCAATCAGGGATCGAGTGGGGGAAGTCTATGAGCTTGTAGAGGTGTCCGAGACACAGACGAAGATTGAAAGGTCCAAACTATGAATGACTCGGATGTTACAACCGTTGGACTTTCCGAACATGCAGATGACCTTCTGGATCAGTTGAAAGAGCAGGAGATTTTCGCCGAGAAGCTAGATGGTTATCGTTTTGCCATAAGTTTTGCGGCCGCATCGGGTGTAATTCCTCCAGAGATTGGAAAGCGGAAAACACTGTTCAATGTGGGATCACTTGACCCAGGCCAGTTGATTAGGAGCGCAGTTGAGGCTCTGTACGAGGATCAGCTAGGTGATACTTCCGTCTACCGAGTTGCTGAACGACTAGCGGACTGGGGTGTTCGTGAGTTATACGAGCAGGCTTCTGAGGGGCAGATTGACTTTGCGAAAATTCTGAAGCGCATGGACGACCTGTCATCACAATGAACTCACCACTCAGACTCTTTTTGATGACCCGAAGGCGCGGGGCAGACTGGAGAATATTTGTTTCCCAGAAGCTGAATGAAGTTGAAGATGAGTGGGCGCGACAGTTTGGAGATGGCTATGTAACCGGCGTCGTTCACGTAGGTTTTGGTCGATTGCCGACTCGTGCGTTTAACGAGGCTGCTGACGGAAACGAGGGATGGCTACTCGTTACACAAGGTGCAAGGTTTGTTTTGCCTCAAACCTTTTCCTGCTCAGAACGCGAGATCGCTCAAGTAGATGGGCTGCCAATCTATCTTGCCCTCGAGGGCTGGGGTTACACCCGCGAGGATCCGACTCTAAGCGTGACGCCGCAATCCGCTGACATAGCTGCTCGCGCCAGCGATATTTCTTCAACACAACCTGCACGTGGTTGGGTATCTAGTTTCCTGTCTGTTGCGCCTGAATTTGACAGCGAGCTTAAGCGAGTCGGCGTTTATGACGAAGAGAGCTACATCGAACTGGAGGAAAGTCTACCACAATCGATTAGAACCGCGTTAGGACACTTTCGCTACGATGCTCTAATTAGCGATGAGGCCGATCCGCTTGACATTGTTCGCTGTGCCCCACCTTGGTTGCGCTCGCAACCTTTTGCAAATCTCTCTCTCACCGTGCGACTTGGAAACGTTTTTTCCAACAACGATATCAGCTTCGTCTCAGATCTAGACGGCTACACACAGGCAGAGCTTTTTCGACTACCGAACTTCGGGCGACATTCTTGGAAGCATCTTTCTGAAGCCCTCAAACAGGGTCTGAAACGTGGTGCAGAAGACTTCACTGTAACAGATGATTTTTTTGGACAGGGGCTACTGGCTTCTGGCGAAGTCGGCTCTGAGAGCAGCGCCCCGCCTGCGCTTCTATCAATCGGACTTCTTGGTAACCTTTTAAAAACAATAAACGAAATCGATGAACGCGATCGAAATATTCTGCTCAATCGAATGGGGTTTAGCCAGAAGCCGAGAACCTTGGAGGACATCGGCAGTGAATATGGGGTCACACGGGAACG
Source organism: Ruegeria sp. YTSA075 (assembly GCF_059610245.1). Classification (NCBI taxonomy): domain Bacteria; kingdom Pseudomonadati; phylum Pseudomonadota; class Alphaproteobacteria; order Rhodobacterales; family Roseobacteraceae; genus Ruegeria; species Ruegeria sp. YTSA075. The sequence goes on from NZ_JBXWNG010000004.1 coordinate 29,140, forward strand.
GATTCGACAAATTGAGAAGCGGTCGCTCGAACGCATAATAGAAAAAGAGCTTTGGGATGATGTGCTCAGGCACCGGTTGGGCACCATTTTGGATGACCGTGACGACCCCCTCCCACTATTCGGCCTAGAAGTCGTGGATGACTGGTTTAGAGGCACTGCCGACAAGCAAGATGTGCTTGAGTACCTAATTGATGTGATGTGTGAGAAGCGCTTTCACGTCCTAAAAATTGGAGAGTTCAGATACGTAAGTCGTGTTGAGCAAGAAGTTTGGGAGGGTAAGTTGAAGGAGGCTCGTCAACTTCTTGAAGGCGCGGTAGAACTCAATTGGTCTGAAGCAGAGTGCCGTCAAACGATTGATAGCTTGCTACCAACTCAGGGAAAAGAACTGGCCCCCCTACTTTGGGCAGAGGCCTCTCGCTTGTGCCACTTTTCAGGCTCTGACGGCGCGAGAACCCTAACCGCCTATGGGCGTGGTCTCGAGCAGCTTATTCAAGTTGTGCTAGAAGAGAGTTCCAGGCCTCTTCACACAAGTGAGGTAGCAAAGTCTGTCGGTGATTTGTCTGGCAAGCAGGTCGATGAGCAGCAAATTCGAAATCCGGTCGCAAATGTTGGCTTTCTTCTTGGCCGGGGGGTTTATGGTTTAAGGAAGCATGTGCCTTTGTCCGACTTGGAGATTGAAAAGGTGGCTGAGGTCGCTACCGAAATTGTTGCGGAGCACTCGTCTGGCCGGCAATGGCATGCATCTGAACTCCTTGCGGAGGTTCTAGAGGTTGAAGGATCTCTAAGCGATAGACTTGATAAGTACGGTCTAAGCGTAGCGCTCCAGATGAAGTCAAATCTTAAGTACCTTGGTCGGCTTGTTTGGGTTCTGCCTGACGCAGATGATCTGCACCGCGTCGATATTCGAGATGCCGTGGTTGAGATTTTGGATACAGCGGGCGGACCACTCACATCACGAGAAATTAACGAACGGCTAGCTGAAATCAGGGGGTTAAATGGGGCTGTACAGATCTGGAACCGCGATCCAGTTCTTCGTGTAGGTAGAGGTATTTGGGGGCTCAATGATCGGGATCTATCGGTGAAGCGTGAAGAACAACCGGCACTCATTGAAAAAGTTTTCACGGCCCTCAGGCAAAAAGGGTCTGGGATACATCTGGACGAGATCGACCATTACATTGACGGCTTGATTTCAGTTGATCCGGAGGCCGTTTTTAGTATCGCGACACTTGATGATCGAATTGCTGTCAGCATCGGGCGCTTCGCCTACCTAAAGGAATGGGGCGAGCCTAGGCGCATTACACTTAACGCGGCACTCGAAAAGCTAAGTAAGCAAGTGCCGGGACCGATGAACATTGGCGATATCAAAGATTGGCTAAATTTTTTTACCGAACGCCAGATCGATAAGGAAGCTGTCTCACATGCCCTCTCTAGATCCGGTACGCGTTACCTTGGCGATGGAATTTGGGACCTGGAGAGGCAAGTAGCCGACGACAGTGACGATGATTGATGCCAGATATATTCACCGTAGGCTATTGTTGTGTCTTTACTATTGAATCAGCGGTTTTCTGGATTCCTCGGTTCCCAATTGAGATCCCCTGACAAGTAGACACGATACTTGTGGGGCAAAACCGGCCTATGGAGTACGCTGCGTATTTCCAATCTGCTTCAACTCCGAGCCATTTCCTCTCAAGGTTTTCCGCAACGGCACCAGTAGTGTTGCTCCCCGCGAATGGGTCCAAAACGATGTCACCCTTGTCCGTTAGAAATTTTATGAAGAAATCGGCAAGACTCTTTGGCATCCGTGCCGGATGGACCTTAGCTCCTTGATTGAGGCAGAATTTTCGATAATCGTCGCTTGAAACCGTATTGGCCGCCTTTAGCAGATTTGTAGCTTCTTCGAACTCCGAAATCTGGGTCATAGTTTGTTCGAATTGTTGTTGAGAAATCGTGCCATCAATTGATGGGATCCCCTCAACATCACCAACATTTGGTGGGATGGCACCTTTGTTGTCAGTCTTGAAGCTTTCTGCTCCGATGTTGTGTGCTGAAGGGCGGAGTCCAGCATTATACTTACCTGACTTGATCAATCGTTTCATACTGGGACTATATTCACGAAGGACATTGCGATTGTCGGCCTTGGGCCGCTCGTTCGGAGACATCCACCATACTCGTGTGAAGGCATCTTTGACCCTAGACCTCTCTTTGTTCACCCATTCGATTGGCGAAGGGAGGCGTGCCGGGTTATACCAAATAAACTCTTGGCAGAGGTGCAGATCAGCTTTCTCCAAGAAGCGTAGAAACGCCTTCATGACGTGCACCGACATGACAGGACGCCCTGGCATCCAAGCGTTGCCAATCTCAATAACAATTGAACCATCTTCGGTAACCATATCCCGCAAGATAGGTGCGAAATCTGCAAACCATTCGACATACTCATCCTGTGTTCGGTTGCCGTATGCTTTCTTGGTATTTAGAGGGAAAGGCGGTGAGGTCATTACAAGCTGAACCTTGCCAGCAAATCCCTTGAGAGGTTTAGACCGAAGAATATCTTCGGATTTTCCGAGATACATTGATCCAGAGGCGGTGGAATAGACCGGAACCGAGCCATCATCCGCCAAGGGTCTGTCTAAGGCTATGTTTGCCTCATATGTTTCGAACCAATCCGACATTCAATGCTCCCTCGTGACGCGCCGTCTACCCATATTATCGAAGCAGTATGTGAACCACCTCAAAACTTTGAATGTTCCACCTTGAGCTTTAAACACTCTGACAAGCGACTACCCTCAAGCCAGTTTTCAAGAAGAGCTCCTCTGCTCGACAAAGGTTTCGAAGGTGTAGCTATCAACGAACCTAGCACTTTCTCTAAGTTGGCGGCTGAGGTGGCCTTCAGCAAACATGCCTGCACCTGCTATGAACACGGCTGGTAACCACCAAAGAAGAGTAATCAACGTGAAACTATTCGACCAGAAGAGCACATGCATTGCGGGTACCAAAATGAAGGGTATGGCCAGCAGGTAGAACATGCGCAGGGGCTTAAGCTTGAGTTCAACCTCGTCCGACAATTCAGTATGCAGATCAAGAACTCCTTGTTCCCACGCCAGGTATTCGTCTTCCAGTTGGCCGCGCAAGTAGTGACCGCAACGGCAGTATTCGCGTGTCAGGTATTCAATTTGGCCACAATCCGCGCAGGTGACCGCGTTCATGCTTCTTGATCGTGGGCGAGTAGTATCATTTTTTCTATTGTAGTTTGCGTTCGATAGTCCTGCCTTTGCAAGGAAATCATCGAGCTTCTTGGACACGGAAACCTTGCGCGGTCTCAGGACATGAACGCCTGCTGGGAACTCAGTATCAGACATTATGCTACCAACCCTAGAATGCTATCGATCCGCTTGGAGTCTGGCTCATGATCTTCGCCGCCCAAAGCATCGGTGTTAAGAAATTCAGCAAACAAGAAGTCGATCGCGTCCCACTTTTTTTGGGGTGTTACTGTAAGACTCCGTTCCCTGATACGTTGCTCCACCGCTAGACCGATCTTTCGGTACGCTTGAGTCACCTCATCGTGGCGTCTGCTTTTACCAGTCTCGGTGTCGCCTTCCAGCATCCAGAGCGGGTCGACGTCGAACTCTTCATAAATTTTGAGCAAGAGTTCGGCGGTAAGGTCGCGTTGACCACGTTCGTAGTTCTGGAACGCACTTCGACTGATGCCCAAACGGTGACACATGTCCTCTTGGGAGAGCCTTGACGAGTTTCTTACCGCCGCAAGGCGTTTCCCCATTCCCGGAACAGCCATTTTCGACTTTCTTTCGTAATCTTATTGACCTCATTCGTGATCATATCTAACAATATATGTTACGAACGATGGCGATACGCCTGATTCATGCAAAGTCAGCGTAGTTTTGTTTCTTTCTGAACGCAAAACTAATTCTCTCGCCTCGTTATGTGAGTAACTGGCGGAGCGGCGATCCATGACCAAACTTCTCGAGACACCCAAAGAGTTGGCGGAGCGAGTTGGCATTCCGGTGACCAATGTTCGCTACCTGATCCGTGAGGACATGCTGGATCACATCTACACCGCGCCTGGGAAACGGAACCCGAAAATCCCCTGCGGGGCTTGGGAAAAGTACGTGGCCCAGTTCACCGTCAAAGCTGAACCTAAAGCGGCAACCTCGCGCAGGGAGGGTTGATCTATGTCTAGTCAAGCATCTGCCGATGGTTCTCAAATCCTGGGACTTGGCAAAACGCCCGCTCAGTGGGTCGAAGTCATGTCCGGCATGGGAATCGATATTTCGGAGCGAACACTTCGCGAGCGGGCCAACGACACCGGCGCATTCTACCGTCTTGGGCGGACTATGCTGATCACACCCGCGCAGATCGACAAGATTTTTGAAGGAGGCCAGTCATGCCGCTCCAAATCTACAAGAGGGGTCGCTTCTACTGGGCTAAGGGCTGGGTCGAATACAACGGCAGGCCAATCGCAGGCCCATACCGGCGAAGCACTAAGGCATCTACAGAAGCGGGCGCACGGGACTGGATAAACCGCGAGACCGAGCTTCAGATACGTCGCCATGTTGTTGGCGATGAGCCGAGCAAGACGTTCTCTGATGCGATCATGCTCTACAACGCCTCCCCAAAGACCGCGAAGCAGTTGATCCCCATTGTCGAAGAGATTGGCGATATGCCATTGGGCGCCATATCTGGAGCCCTCTTGAAGGGGCTTGGGCCGAAATTGAAACCGAAGGCGTCGACCGACACTTGGTGGCGCGAGATCGTGACGCCAGCGAGTGCGGTGATCAACAACGCGCACGAGCTGGAAGGAACACCGCTCATTCGGGTTAAGCCTTATGACAAATTCGAGCGCATTGCCCAGGACAAGCGGCGGGGGAAGATGAGCCGTGTTGAACGCAAGCCTGCCGACAAGGAATGGATCGAGGCCTTCTGCCGGGCCGCTGATCCCTACAACGCTGCTTTGGTCCGGTTCATGTTCGAGACGGCGGCGCGGATCGATCAGGCTGTCTCGATAGAGACTGACGATCTGCGTCCCGCCGATAACAAGGTCAGGGTGAAGGCCCAAAAGGGCCACCCGGAAAGCTGGATCACCGTTTCACCACAGATGATGGACGAACTCCTAGCATTACCGCCGAAGCGTCCGAAGAACCGAAAGACGGGCAAGTTCATGAAACCGCGAGTTTTCGGCTATGGCAGTTCCACCGGCTACAACACGCGGTGGAAGACGATCTGTAAGAGCGCGGGCATTCCATATCTGTCAGCACACCCAGCAGGACGGCACGGGTTCTTCACTGAATTGGTCGTGCGCCAAGGCGTCGATCCGGTCACAGCAGCCAAGGCTGGGCGCTGGTCTGACCCCAATTTGCCCATGCGCATTTACGCCCACGCAGAGACAGATGAGGCCGATGTCAGGGCCCGTTTTCGTACAAACCACGTACAGGCGGACACTGTACAAACACTCAAGAGCAAGAAATCACAGAAGGAATAGCGCTATGAACGGTTCCCTCCTAAGGGGCAGGTTGCAGGTTCGAATCCTGCCGGGGTCGCCATTCTTACTGCGTCACAGGCTCAGCAAACCTATCGCGGGTCCGGTTGGCGAAGGCGACCAGAGACAGCATCACAGGGACTTCGACGAGGACGCCAACGACCGTTGCCAATGCAGCGCCCGAGTTCAGACCAAACAGGCTGATGGCCACGGCGACTGCGAGTTCGAAGAAGTTCGAAGTGCCGATCATGGCGCAGGGTGCGGCGATACGGTGGGGGACTTTCAGGGCATAGGCCGCGCCGTAGGCCAGCGCAAAGATGCCGTAGCTTTGGATCAGGATCGGGATGGCGATCAGGACGATGACCATGGGTTTGGACAGAATCGTTTGCCCCTGAAGGCCAAACAGGATGACCACCGTGGCGATTAGGCCCATGATTGACCATGGTTTAACCTGTGCTGAAAACCTGTCGATTGCGTCTTGTGATCCCAGCTTTCGGCGCGTGAGCAGCCCGGCGATTAGCGGCAGAACGACATAGAGGACAGTGGCCAGTACCAATGTCTGCCAAGGAACTGAAATGTCAGTGACGCCAAGCAGAAAGGCCACGATCGGCGCGAAGGCCACCACCATGATCAGATCGTTCACTGAGACCTGCACCAGCGTATAGGTCGCGTCGCCCTTGGTCAGCTGTGACCAGACAAAGACCATCGCCGTGCAAGGCGCCGCGCCCAGCAGGATCAAGCCTGCAGTGTATTGGGCGGCATCCTCGGGTGCGATCCATGGCGCAAAGACATAGTCAAAGAACAGAACGGCCAGCAGGGCCATGGTGAAGGGTTTGATCAGCCAGTTGACCACAAGTGTCACGATCAGGCCCTTTGGCTGGCGCGCCACACCTGCAACAGCGCCGAAATCGACACCAACCATCATCGGGTAGACCATGGCCCAGATCAGAACGGCGACAACCAGGTTGACGCTTGCGAATTCGGCTGAGGCAACCAAACCGACCAGACCGGGCGCGGCCAGCCCAATCAGCACGCCAGCAACCATGGCAAGGGCAACCCAGATCGTCAGATAGCGCTCGAAGATGCTCATGAGTATGCCTCAGTTGTTTGGTCGGTCAGCTTGCCCGAAGTGAGCGCTGCAAGCGCCACCATGACAGCCGCTGTGCCCAGCACAAGGGGCAGGCCGCCGACCTGATAGGTAAAGCCGGACAGGACGGTGCCCAAAAGGCGTCCTGTCGCGTTGGCCATGTAGTAGAAGCCGACATCCATCGTGACCCGCTCGGATTTGGTGAAAGCGAGGATCAGATAGGAATGCAGGGATGAGTTGACGGCAAAGATTGCTCCAAACACGAGAAGGCCAAAAACCAGCGTGATTGTCAGCCATGTTTCAGGCCCGGAAGACAGCAAAACGGCCAATGTTAGAGCTGCGGGAACGCAGAAAAGCATCGCGGCCCAGCTGCGCGCGGCGCGGATCAAATCACCTTCGGACCGGTCTGAGGCCCTCAGGATCTTGGGCGCGTTGGCCTGAATAACGCCATAGAGGATGATCCAGAATGCCATGAAGGTGCCGATCATGAAAAAGGCCGCGCGGTTGCCCTCTTCGGTGCCATCCGAGAGGACGGCGTAGAAATAGATCGGGATGCCGACCACGAACCATACGTCGCGGGCACCGAACAGGAAGACTCGCGCGGCGGACAGCCAATTGACGTTGGCAGATTTCGAGAAGACCTCAGAGAACTTCGCGCCTTTGCGTCCTTTGGGCAGGCCGGGGGGCATGAAGCGGATGACGGCGAACAGGATTACCGCCAGAACGACTACCATCACAATGATTGCCGCCTGAAAGCCCAGCGTTGCCAACATGGCCGCACCAAGTAGGAAGCCCAGTCCTTTGACCGCGTTCTTTGATCCGGTCAGGACGGCCACCCATCGAAACAACCCGCCGCCCTCGGTCGGGGCCAGCAGTTTCACCGCAGATTTCGAAGACATCTTGGCCAGATCCTTGGCCACTCCGCTGGCGCCTTGCACGATCATGACAAAGGCCACGGATGCCCCAATCGCCCAGTTAGGGTCTAGTTGCGTCAGCGCCAGCAGTGCGACCACCTGCAACCCAAGCCCGGCATAGAGCGTCGAGGTCAGGCCAAACCGCGCCGCGATCCAGCCCGCCGCAAGGTTGGTGACCATTCCGGCGATCTCATATAGAACGAACAGATAGGCCAGCTGCACCGGCGAGAAGCCCAGCGTATGAAAGTGCAACAGCACCAACATCCGCAGGGCCCCATCGGTCAGCATAAAGGCCCAATAGGCCGCCGTGACCGCGATATAGGCCGACAGCCCCTCGGGCCGGTCGGTCACAGCGAGGCCCCAACCATCAGCGCCACATCGACCAGACGATGCGCATAGCCCATCTCGTTGTCATACCAGGCATAGATTTTCACCTGCGTACCGTTCACAACCATGGTCGATGGCGCATCCACGATCGAGGAGCGTTCGTCATTGGTGTAGTCGGTCGAGACCAGCGGCCGGGTCTCATAGCCCAGAATGCCGTTCAACTCACCTTCGGCGGCGGCTTTGAAGAAGGCGTTGACCTCTTCGACGGTGGTTTCACGCTCAACCTCGAACACGCAGTCGGTCAGTGAGGCGTTCAACAGCGGCACCCGCACCGCGTGGCCATTCAGACGCCCCTGAAGTTCCGGGTAAATCAGCGTGATCGCCGTTGCCGAGCCGGTTGTGGTCGGGATCAGCGAGTTCAGCGCCGACCGCGCGCGCCGCAAGTCCTTGGCCGGACGATCCACAATAGTCTGAGTGTTGGTCACGTCATGGATCGTGGTCATCGAGCCGTGGCGGATGCCCAGATTCTGGTGAATCACCTTGACCACCGGGGCCAGACAGTTCGTGGTGCAGGAGGCTGCGGTCACAATCTGATGGGTCGCCGGATTGTAGATGTCGTCATTCACACCCATCACGATATTGGCGGTCGGGCCGTCCTTGACCGGGGCTGAGACGACAACCTTCTTCACGCCCGCCTTAAAATAAGGGGCCAGCTTGGCTTCGGTCTTGAACACACCGGTGCAGTCGATCACCACATCGACACCATCCAGCGGCAGGGCGCTCAGGTCCTTGGTGCCGATAAACGGCAGGCGCGCGCCGTTGATGGTGACGCTGTCGTCATCATGCTCGAAAGTGGCGTCCCAGCGGCCATGAACCGTGTCGAACTCCAACAGATGCGCGTGCATCTCGGCATCTCCGACCCCGTCGTTGATCCAGGCGATCTTGGCGCCTTTCTCCAACAGCGGTTTCAGGGCCAGCTTTCCCATCCGGCCCAGGCCGTTTACAGCATAAGTGGTCATATCAATTCCCAACAGAGGTTCTGCCGATTTCATCGACAGCAGATTGCAATGCGATGCGGTCCAGGCTTTCGACCGGCAATGAGGTGAACGCCTCGATCCGGTGCTTCAGCGCGCCATAGGCGGTCTGGAAAGCCAGGCTTCTCTCGGCATCGGTCCCGGTTGCTTTGACCGGATCTTCCATGCCCCAATGGCCGCTGATGGGTTGGCCTTCCCAAGCCGGGCATTCTTCGTTGGCGGCCTGATTGCAGACGGTAAAGACGAAATCCATTTCCGGAGCGTCCGCAGACGCAAACTCGGACATATGCTTTGAGCGAAGGACCGAGGTGTCATGGCCCTTGTCATGCAACACTTGCACGGCAAATGGGTTCAGTTCGGATGCGGGTTGCGTTCCCGCGGAATAAACAGTGAACCGATCCCCGCCCAACTGGCGCAACAGCGATTCAGCAAAGATCGAGCGCGCAGAATTTCCCACGCACAAAAACAGGACGTTGAACTTGCGGTCAGTCATTTCGCCTTTTCCTTTTGTTGAAGGCATACAAAGATCGGGCCGCCCCCGGCAGCAATCGATGATCAGGAAATCCAGCATCCCCTGCACATTCTTCATGTCGACGCAGTAGAGCAGCGAGGTGCCAGAACGTTGCTGTGTCACCAACCCGGACCGTTGCAGCGCGTTCAGATAGTTCGACATAGTGCTAGGCTTGATATCCAGCTCTGTCGCCAATTCACCTGCAGGCACGCTGTCAGGAAACCGTCGCATTAACATGCGAAACACGGTGATGCGTTGTGGGTGGCCCAGTATGGCCAACTGATCTGTGATTCTTTCTATCATATTTCATGAAATATAGAAATAATAACAACCAATCAATCCAAGTTCGACCTCGTTACAGAACTTTCACAAACCGAAGCGCCTTGCCGATCTCACAAGCATATGCATCCGGGCTTGCGGGTCCGATCATGAACGTCTAAATGACGCTCCGCACCCAGGCATATCCTGTCAGGGTCACCAAAGGTGCCGCTGTAGCTCAGCTGGTAGAGCACGTCATTCGTAATGATGGGGTCGGGGGTTCGAGTCCCTTCAGCGGCACCAAAATTGGCCCCAAAGCACTTATTGAAGCGGACGAAAGAATGTGACGTAACGTCCAAATCAAAAGCCGTTTTGTCAAGAAGTTGACGTAAACGTAAGCTTGCCAAGGAAAATTTTGACTGACCGGTCAACAAACGCAAAAACCGGCGGAATTCCATACCTTCCCTAGTCAGATAAAATTCGTAAATGCGCCGTGTCGCTGCGGGTTCCGCTCACTCACAAAATTTCCTTGAGCCTCTCCCCCTCACGGTTCGGAAACGACGCGCAGCGACCTCATTGATTAAGAAATACATGCGCTGGAGTTTAACAATGTCGATTAAGTCGCTTCTGAACCAATGGTTGGAAAACAAAACGGTCCGTATTTCCATACCGGGAAATCTTGCTCCTGACTCATCTGATAGCGAGCGTTTCGATGCGGGCTTAGACCAGTCGGAAACCAAAGCTCTTTTTCATAGCGTGCTGCATGAGAAGCAAAACGATGGCATTGCCGGTCGCAGATGAGCCTGTGAACGTTGCAACCAAACCCGGCGCGGCACTTACGCGCGCTTTTCTCCGATCGATGCGACGTCTAGAACGTCCAGAACTTTCGCCTCAATATGCTCGGCGTTCATGCCCGCCACGGCATACATATCCGCCGGGCTGGCCTGGTCGATGAAGATGTCGGGCAAAATCATTGAACGGTATTTCAGGCCGCGGTCAAACACCCCTTCATCTGCCAAAAGCTGGGCGACGTGGCTGCCGAACCCGCCTACGGCGCCTTCTTCAATAGTGATCAGCGCCTCATGCGTTTCCGCCAGACCCAGAATCAGATCGCGATCCAGTGGCTTGGCGAAGCGCGCATCTGCGATGGTGGGGGTGATCCCCCGTGCGGCCAGTGACTCGGCGGCTTTCTGCACCTCGGCGAGGCGTGTCCCAAAGGATAGCAAGGCCACGCGCGCGCCATCCTGGATCATGCGGCCTTTGCCGATCTCCAGCACCTCTCCGCGTTCGGGCAGGTCAACGCCCTCACCCTCGCCACGTGGATAGCGAAAGGCGATGGGGCCATCGTCATGGGCCACTGCAGTGGCCACCATATGCATCAGTTCCGCCTCATCTGCGGCGGCCATAACAACAATACCCGGCAGGTTAGACAGGTAGGCAATGTCAAAGGACCCCGCATGGGTGGCTCCATCCGCGCCAACAAGCCCCGCGCGGTCGATGGCAAAGCGGACGGGCAGGCGCTGGATCGCGACATCATGCACCACCTGATCGTATCCGCGCTGCAAGAAAGTCGAATAGATTGTGCAGAAGGGTTTCATTCCTCCCGCCGCCAGCGCGGCCGAGAAGGTCACCCCGTGCTGTTCCGCAATCGCCACGTCGAAACAGCGCGAGGGGTAGCGTTCTGCAAACAGGTTCAACCCGGTGCCGTCAGGCATTGCCGCCGTGACGGCGACGATCTTGTCATCGCGCGCGGCCTCTTCCACCAGCGTCTTGCCAAAGACCGACGTATAAGATGGTGCGTTCGATGGCGCCTTTTTCTGCTCGCCCGTCACCACATCGAACTTGGCGGTGGCGTGGCCCTTGTCGCGGGCTTGCTCGGCGGGGGCGTAGCCTTTGCCCTTCTTGGTCAGAACATGAATAAGGATCGGACCCGTCGCCCGCGCTTTGACCGTGCGGAGCACCGGCAGTAACTGGTCAAGATCATGCCCGTCGATTGGACCGAGATAGGAAAAGCCAAGCTCCTCAAACAACGTGCCGCCAACGGCCATGCCTTTCAGCATCTCCTTGGCGCGCTTGGCCCCTTCGCGGAACGGCTCGGGCAACAGTGAAACCGCACCTTTGGCGGCGGCTTTCAGATCGTGAAACGGTTCCTCGGCATAGATGCGCGATAGGTAGTTGGACAGCGCACCCACTGGAGGGGCAATGCTCATCTCATTGTCGTTTAAAATCACGATCAGGCGCTTTTTGAGGTGGCCCGCATTGTTCATCGCCTCAAAGGCCATGCCTGCGGACATCGAGCCATCGCCGATCACCGCAATCGCATCGCCCAGCCCTTCGGGCGTGATGCCGCCGAGATCGCGCGCAACCGCAAAACCAAGCGCTGCACTGATCGAGGTTGAGCTATGCGCAGCCCCAAAGGGGTCGTAGGGGCTCTCGCTGCGTTTGGTGAATCCGCTGAGACCATCTTTCATGCGCAACGTTCGAATACGATCACGTCGTTCGGTCAGGATCTTATGCGGATAGCACTGGTGCCCCACATCCCAGATGATCTTGTCGCGGGGTGTGTCGAACACGGCATGCAGCGCCGTGGTCAGTTCCACAACGCCCAGTCCCGCACCCAGATGCCCGCCTGTCACCGAGACGGCGGAAATCGTCTCGGCCCGCAATTCCTGTGCCAACTGATGCAACTGCGCGTCCGAAAACTGCTTGAGGTCAGCAGGACGATTCACAAGGTTCAGCAGAGGCGTGTTCGGGCGATCAGACATTTAGCGCGTTCCTGACTTAGCTGTCCCGGGCAATAACGAAGCGGGCGGCATCCTTCAAGGTTTCGGCCCTTGGTCCATATCCATCCAGCGCGGCGCAAGCCCGATCCACCAGTTCTGCCGCACGGGTTTTGGCGGGGCCCAACCCAAGCAGCGACACAAACGTGGCTTTGCCCGCATCCGCATCTTTCTGCAGCCGTTTTCCGGCGCGCTCCGCATCACCTTCCACATCCAAGATGTCATCTGCAATTTGAAAAGCAAGGCCAAGGGCTTGGGCATATTGGCGCAAGGCGGACGGATCGGCCTGTGTCAGCCGCGCGCCTGCGCAGGCGGACCACTCGATCAGCGCTCCTGTTTTGCCGGCCTGTAAATGGGTGATCGCCTCCAATGATAAAGGCTCTGCCGCCGATTCAGCGGCGATATCCAGCGCCTGCCCCATGACCATCCCTTGCGCACCGCTGGCTTTGGCCAATGTCAGCGCCAGGTCTGCCCGAGTTTCTGCATTGCCAACCTCCGGGCGTGTGCACAGCTCAAAGGCCAGAGTCTGCAGTGCGTCCCCGGCCAGAACCGCCGTCCCCTCATCCCATTTTATATGGGTCGTGGGGCGTCCACGCCGCAGGTCATCATCATCCATGCAGGGCAGATCGTCGTGGACCAGAGAGTAGGCATGCAGGGCCTCAATCGCCGTGGCGGGCCAGATCGCGCGCGCTTCCTCAACGTCGTGCAGGCGGGCGCTTTCCAGCACCAGAAACCCCCGCAACCGCTTTCCGCCGCGGGTGGCATAGCCCATGGCCCGCGTCACATCGAAATCATCAAAGCCGCTCAGCACATGGTCAAACTGCGCCTGAATTTGCGTGGCATCCTGCGCCAGCCTTTCCCGAAACATTTACTGACCGTCGACAGGTGTCGTCCCGGTCGGCTGGCCGCCTGCGTCCAAAGTGATCGCGGCAACCTTCTCTTCGGCCCGCTTCAACTCGTCCTCGCAGCGTTTTTTCAGGGCCGCTCCGCGTTCATAGAGCGCAATTGACTGATCCAGCGCCACGTCGCCGCGTTCCAACTGGCCGACCACAGCTTCAAGCTCTTTCATCGCCTGCTCAAACGTCATCTGTTCAACTGGGGTATCGGTCATCGTGTTGCCTTCATCAGTTCTTTCACATGGGCGCGCGTCGCCTCGGCCAGTGCGTTCAGATCATACCCGCCTTCCAGAGTCGAGACTATACGGCCCTTACAAACCTCATCGGCGATCTTGCACAGCTCAGCTGTGATCCATGCAAAATCGTCGGTGGACCAGTTCAGATTAGCCAGCGGATCGTCCTGATGGGCGTCAAACCCGGCTGAGATGATGATCAACTCAGGCCTGAATGCCCTCAGACGCGAAAACGCCTGCGTTTCATAAGCCGCCCGCATCTCGGCCCCACCCGTGCCGGGGGCCAGTGGTATGTTCACGATGGTTTCGTATGCGCCAGTCTCATCCGGCCGTCCTGATCCGGGCCACAGGGGCATCTGCTGGCTGGTAATCACCAACGCGCGCTTCTCGTCCCACAGCAGATCCTGCGTGCCATTGCCGTGATGGACATCGAAATCAACCACCGCGACGCGCCTTAAGCCGTGGTGATCCAGCGCATGTTTCGCCGCGAGCGCTGCATTGCCGAACAGGCAAAACCCCATCGCCTTGTCTGTTTCCGCATGATGGCCCGGGGGGCGAATGGCACAAAACGCGTTCGGAGCCTCGCCCCCAAGCACCAGATCAACCGCCCGCACCACGGCGCCTGCCGCGCGATAGGCCGCATCGACCGATCCCGGGGACATAAAGGTATCCCCATCAATCTGCGTATAGCCTTCTGCCGGGCGCGCTGCGCGAATATCCCGGATGTAGTCCTGCGGGTGAACCCGCAACAGATCATCATCCGCTGCCATTGGGGCCGTTCTACGATCCAAATCCAAAGGTTCCAGAGCGTGCAGGATATGCTCCAATCGCGCCACCCGCTCGGGATGTCCATCCGGCGTCACATGTTTCAAACAATCGGCATGGGTCAGCAAGGCAGTCTTCATCGGGATCCCCTGTTCATCTGGCTAAAAATATCCTCGCCGAAGGCATAAAATCGCCGCGCAGCGGCCCAATCAATCCGGGGCCAGCATATACCCGGCACCGCGAACGGTTTGCAGGTATCGGGGCTGCTTTGGGTCCTGCTCGATCTTGCGCCGCAACCGCGTGATCTGCACGTCCACCGCGCGTTCCTGCGCTTGCCCCTTGTCACGGCCCAGATCCTCGACCAGTTTCGCCCGGCTGATCGGTTCGCCCGGCTGGGCCGAGAATATCTTCATCAGCTGGCTTTCGGTCGCGGTCAGGCGCACCGGGTCTTCGCCCTGCCACATCTCGCCGCGCTCAATGTCATAGCGGATCGGCCCCAATGTCAGAATCTTCGCAGCCGCATCCTGAGCGGGCGCTTCTGGCATGCGTCTTAGAATGGCGTTGATGCGCAGCAGCAGCTCTTTCGGCTCGAATGGTTTGGCCAGATAGTCATCCGCCCCTGCTTCCAAGCCTGCAATCCGATGTTCGGTTTCCCCCCGGGCGGTCAGCAGCAGGATCGGAGTGCTGTGTGTTTCGCGCAGCGCTTTGGTCAGGCTTACGCCATCTTCGCCCGGCATCATCACATCCAGTACGATCATGTCGAAATCCAGCCCGGACAGAACCCGCCGTGCATGGGCCGCATCGCGGGCCGCCGTCACCAGAAATCCGTTCCGCATCAGAAACTTCTTCAACAGATCGCGGATGCGCTCGTCATCATCGACGATCAGCAGATGGGCGTCCATATCGCTCATGAGGTCGTATCCCGCAACTTCGTGTAAGCATGACGCATATCAGCATCCATCATCGCTTCAAGAACTTTACGAAATCCAGCGACGGCTTCGGGCCCCGCATCCTTATACGCCGCACGCATCCGGGCGCGCTGCGCATCGGACAATGTCGCCTCTAGCGCATGGCCTTTTTCGGTCAGGAACAGATGCCGCTCGCGCTTGTCCACGGTCCCAACGCGGCTTTCGACCATACCATCCTCGATCAATGTCCGTAGGACCCGGTTCAGGGATTGCTTTGTCACACCCAGAATGGCCAGCAGGTTATTGACCGTCGTGCCGGGCGCGCGGTTCACGAAATGGATCGCCCGGTGATGTGCGCGGCCATAGGACATGTCGTAGAGGATACGATCAGGATCAGCTGTAAAGCCGCGATAGGCAAAAAACATGGCCTCGATCCCCTGCCGCAACTGCTCATCAGTAAGAAACAACAGGCTTTCGCCCCCAAACTTCGGGGCGGGACGGATTTCGGACATATCATGCCTCATGCGTTACACGGCTCCGAGTTTATGTCAGCGTTATTGACATTCCAAGGGCAGACAGGTATCGAATCGCAGTTTTTGCGCAAGATTGTGTCCGCATCGGACCTAAATAGCGCAACAATCGGAAATTCAACCCAAGGCTGGAGGTTTCGCATGGCGGGTTATGATGATCGTGATGGCACCATCTGGATGGATGGCAAACTGGTGCCCTGGCGTGAGGCGAACGTGCACATTCTGACCCATGCTATGCACTATGCCTCGTCCGTGTTCGAGGGTGAACGCGCCTATAACGGCAAGATTTTCAAAAGCCGCGAACATTCTGAGCGTCTGATCGCCTCGGCTGAGGCTTTGGATATGCCGATGCACTACTCGGTCGAAGATATCGAAGACGCCAAGGAAGAAACCCTGAAAGCCAGCGGTCTGACGGACGCTTATGTGCGGGCCCTGGTCTGGCGCGGCTCGGGCGAGGATATGGGTGTCGCCTCAGCCAAGAACCCGGTGCGCATGGCCATCGCGGTCTGGCCTTGGGGTGCCTACTATGGCGATGCCAAGATGCAGGGTGCCAAGCTGGACATCGCGGAATGGAAGCGCCCCAGCCCTGAAACCATCCCGGTGCACGCCAAAGCGGCGGGCCTGTACATGATCTGCACGATCTCAAAGCACAAGGCCGAAGCCAAGGGGTGTTCCGACGCGCTGTTCATGGACTGGCGTGGCTATGTGGCCGAGGCAACCGGCGCGAACGTGTTCTTTGTCAAAGATGGTGAGATCCACACCCCACTGGCCGATTGCTTTCTGAACGGCATCACACGTCAGACCGTGATTCAGATGCTGAAAGACAAGGGCCTGACCGTACATGAGCGCCGCATCAAGCCCGAAGAAATGGCGGATTTCGAACAGTGTTGGCTGACCGGCACAGCGGCCGAGGTCACGCCTGTAGGCCAAATCGGTGACTACACGTTTGAGGTGGGCGACATCACGCGTGAGATCGCCGAAGACTATGAGAAACTGGTGCGCGCCTAAGCGATGTTGAAGCATCAGCTCTGAACCCTCGCGTTAAGCGGGGGTTTTTCGTTGCGCATCGTTCAAGTTCTTGTGCAGATCGTTCAGACAGCTGGACGAATGCATGAGCCGTTGTAGGTTACACCCATGCTAGACCTGCTGAGCGATATCCTGACACGCCTGTCCCTAAGGGGAACGTTCTACTTCCGAACCTCTTTCACGCCACCCTTCGGTGTCCAGGTGCCATCCTATCAGAATGTGGCGCGCTTCCACTTCGTGCAACGGGGTGAGTTGAAAGTATTCGTCTCTAACACAGGCGAAACTGTGCGTCTTACGCAAGGCGATCTAATCCTGATCCCCCACGGTTCTGCCCATGCACTGCTATGCAACCAGGTCCAACCGGTCGATGCGTTGCCGCTTGAACAGGTGCTAGAGGAGTCGGGCTACCAGGGGGACGGTGTGCTGGTTTATGGCGGTGAAGAGACCGGGCGTGACACTCAGCTGATCTGCGGTCACTTCTCATTTACAGGTCCGCCGGGGCGCCAAGGTACCGGCCATATGCTGATCGACCGTCTGCCACCTTACATCCTGATCGAGAATTATGGCGAAGAGGCCGGGGCCTGGATCGAAGCCACCCTTCGCATGATCGGGTCTGAGGTTAGCGGTGCGCGGATTGGCGGTGACTTGATCGCACTGAAGCTTTCGGAAGTTCTGTTTGCGCAGGCGATCCGCGCCCATCTTGAACATCAAAGCCCTACGGATTCGGCCCTTGCGGGGTTTGCTGACCCTCGTATCTCGCGCGCTTTGACTGCATTTCATCAAGCGCCCGCGCAAGAGTGGAGCGTTGAGTCTCTGGCGCGTGAGGCGGGGATGTCACGCACGGCCTTCGCGCAGCTTTTTGCTGAGAAGATGGCGACCACACCAATGCAATATCTGACCGATTGGCGCATGCAAATCGCTTGCCATGGCCTGACCGAGGCGCGCTGGAATGTGGCTGATGCGGCGGCAGAGGTTGGATATGCTTCTGAAGCCGCCTTTTCCCGTGTGTTCAAAAAACAGATCGGCTTGTCCCCGGCGGCCTATCGATCGATGCACTGATTGATCAGGTTTCTGAACGATCTGCACGATTTCGCGTACGATCCGGAATTCTGCGACCGAATACCTGCACCTAACTTGGGGCCATACCAACCCAGGAAAAGGAAATCGCAATGTCTGTTCGCTTTGTCACCCGCTCCGTCCACGCATATCTGGACTATCCTGTCGCTATCGCCCTGATGGTGCTGCCCTTCGCGCTTGGACTGGGTCAATCCAATCCACTGGCTTTGTGGCTGTCTGTCGTCACCGGGGCGGCCGCCTTCGTGCTGACTGTCCTGACGGATCACCACCTCGGCATCTGGCGTGTGTTGCCCTACAAATTTCATCTGGCTGTCGATCTGCTGGTCGGCATTACATTCCTGTTTGCACCCAGCATGTTTGGGTTTTCGGGTCTGGACGCAGCATTTTACTGGCTGAACGGGGCTGCAGTTGTCGCGGTTATCTCGCTCAACGCGCCCGAGCAACGCGTAGCCGCCTGAGCATTTATCCACAGGGCTTCATAATATCATCGTGATAGTTTCAAGAAACTGAGCCGCCCGTTTTACAAATGGGCGGCTCACTGCGGCTTACCAATCGCGCGCCTTCGAACAGGTGTCCAGACAGGAGAGCCCCCATGACCAAATTCCTTCGCCCCAACCGCCGCATGTTTCTGGCTGGCAGCACCGCCGTTGCAGCCTCGCTGTCGATGCCAGCGATCAGCCGCGCCGCTTCGCGCCCGGTGTTTACCCATGGCGTTCAGTCGGGCGATGTGGACACAAGCTCTGGCATGATCTGGACCCGTACAGATCGCCCGGCGCGCGTGATGATGGAGGTTTCGACCACCGAGAGCTT
Source organism: Ruegeria sp. YTSA075 (assembly GCF_059610245.1). Lineage (NCBI taxonomy): Bacteria > Pseudomonadati > Pseudomonadota > Alphaproteobacteria > Rhodobacterales > Roseobacteraceae > Ruegeria > Ruegeria sp. YTSA075. Next base: position 47,787 of record NZ_JBXWNG010000004.1, read on the forward strand.
TGCTGATGCCCGCCAATTACCGCCAATGGATGCGATCCCAAACAGCGATTTTGCGGTTAAGCGTCTCATTGATGGGCTGCCCTCGGATCAGGATATCTTCTATCGTTTTGTGGCCGCTGATCTGAGCGATATCAACACCATATCAGAGCCTATTATTGGCCAATTCCGCACCGCGCCGACCGCACGGCGCAATATTCGGTTTGCCTGGTCGGGGGATACCGCCGGTCAGGGCTGGGGCATCGATGACGATGGAATGCGCACCTATGCGACCATGAGCCAACACCGGCCCGATTTCTTCATCCATTCTGGCGATACGGTCTATGCCGATGGCCCAATGCAGGACGAGGTTGAAAAAGACGGGCAGGTGATCTGGAAGAACGCCACTCTGATCGATGAGAAACGCAAGGTTGCGGAAACACTGGATGAATTCCGCGCTCAGTGGAAATACAACATGATGGACGAACATGTGCGGGCGATGAATGCGGTATGCCCGACCTTTTTCCAGTGGGATGACCATGAGGTGGTGAACAACTGGTCGGATGCCAAAAACCTGATTTCCGATGACCGGTATTCCGAGAAATCAGTGCATGTTCTGCAATCCCGCGCGGGTCGTGCCTTTCATGAGATGACGCCGCTGCGGATCACACCGGCTGAACCCGGTCGGGTTTATCGCAAGATATCATACGGTCCTATGCTGGACGTGTTCTTCCTAGATCTTCGCAGCTATCGCGGCCCGAACGGCCCGGCGATGGAAGATGAGATCACGGACCAGTCCCGCATTCTGGGCGCGGCACAGTTGGATTGGCTAAAGCGCGAGCTTGCAGCATCACAAGCGACCTGGAAAGTCATCGCCTCGGACATGCCGATTGGCTTGATTGTCTGGGACAACTGGAAAGAACAGGCCGGGGCAGAGGCGATCTCGAACGGTGATAGTGGACCGGCCAAGGGTCGCGAGTTAGAGATTGCCGATCTGCTGCGGTTCATCAAAACCGCAGGCGTCACCAACACTGTCTGGTTCACCGCAGACGTACACTATACTGCGGCGCACTACTACGACCCTAACAAAGCTCAATTCCAGGATTTTGAGCCGTTTTGGGAGTTTGTGTCTGGCCCATTGCACGCCGGAACCTTTGGCCCGAATGCGCTGGATGGCACCTTCGGTCCCGAGGTGAAGTTCGTCAAAGCCCCGGCCGAAGGGCAGGGCGTCAACCTTCCCCCAAGCGCCGGCCTGCAGTTCTTTGGTCTGGTCGACATTGATGGCGCCACGCAACAGATGACGGTGCGCCTGATGGATCGCGCCGATACCGAGCTTTGGTCGGTGACACTGGATCCGCAGGGTCAGTCTATCTGATTTTGTTTCCCCGTAACTTGCGCCCTCGTTGTTTTTCGAGGGCGTTTTTTACTTGAAATAATCGACAAAAATAGTCAGATAAAAGTCAACGCCAGCTTTTTCCTTATCTGGCCATAGGTTTCGGGGCGGTTTGCAGGCTTAGCGCGCAACTTGGTGAGGGCATGCCGCCGCCCCGGAAACGACCGTATATAAGGTTTCGGTATGAGCGTTCCGTTTGAAGAGATCATAACACGGCATGACGCCGCCATCGCATGTGGCTGCAGCTGCTGTGATACTGACTTTTCGGCTTATGTTGAGTGCAAGAAACGCGATCGTGTGATTTCTGAACTGACCGTAGATCCGTCATTGCCCGAAAGCGCCGTGTGTCGCAGCGGGTCGGTACGCGACTTTTTTGAAAACCTATTACAAAAGCGCGTCGGATAAGGCGGGTATGGGTCTCAGCCAGCCCGCCAATCCTGTACACAATCAGTAGTCGACACCGCGCCGCGCCTTGATGCCAGCCTGAAACGGATGTTTCTCTTCGGTCATTTCGGTGACCAGATCAGCATAGTCGCGCAATGCTTGTGGTGCGTCGCGGCCCGTCAGGAAAACGCTGGTCTTATCCGACCGCGCCTTGAGGCCGTCCAATACGCGTTCATCCGACAGGTATTCATAGCGTAGGGCGATATTAATCTCGTCCAGCACGACCAGATCATAGTCGCCGCTGGCCATCAGCTCACAGGCTTTTTCAAACGCTGCAGTGGCGGCGGCTATGTCACGCTCGCGGTCTTGCGTATCCCAAGTAAAACCTTCGCCCATCGTGTGCCAGGTGACCAGATCGCGGTCTTCAAAGAACCGGCGCTCGCCCGTCTTCCATTTGCCTTTGATGAACTGAACCACGGCAACTTTTTGCCCCCAACCAAGCGCGCGGATCACAACACCAAAGGCGGCCGAGGATTTGCCCTTGCCCTTGCCGGTGTTGATCAGAACCAGGCCCCGCCCGGGATCAACCGCCTCGGATACTTTCTTGCGGTGCTTGGCCTGCACCTTCTGCATTTTTTCCTTGTGATCCTGCGCGTCGCTCATGGGAAACCCTCTTTGACTGTCGCGCCCAACCTAGGCGAAGTTTGCGAAAGGTAAAGATCAGGATTTGGGGTCCGTGACCGAACGGGCCTTGCCGCGTTCCAGGCCCAGCTGATGCTCACGCCAGATCACGACCACATTGCCCGCAATCACCAGCGTAGCCCCCAGCAGAATGGCCAGTGTTGGCAGTTCATCGAACCAAACGTAGCCAATGAAGATGGCAAACAACATCGTGGTATAGTCGTAAGGGGCGAGCATCGAGGCTTGCCCGAACCGATAGGATGAGGTGACCAGAATCTGCGCTACTCCACCAATAAGGCCCGTTGTAACCAAGATTAGAGCCTGATTCAGCGTTGGCATCGTCCATCCCCAAAAGGCGGTGAGCGAAGACAGTAACGTGGCGGTCATCGAGAAATAGAACACGATGGCGGCGGGATGGTCGACCTTGACCAATTGCCTGATATGGATCTGAACAAAGGCACGAGCCAAGGTTGCGCCCAGTACGCAAAGCGCGCCGATGGTGGCCGCCATCTCCATCTGGGTACTGCCCAGCCGGGGCCAGACCATGATCAGAACACCCAGCAAGCCAATCGCCACCGCGCCAATTCGGATCATGCGAATGCGCTCCCCCAACATGACAGCGGCTAGAATCAGGGTGAAGATCGGGGTGGCGTAGCCGATGGCCGTGACCTCGGGCAGGGGCAACAGGCTGAGGCCCGTAAAGGTCAGGCCCATAGCGCTGGTGCCCAACACGCCGCGCCAGAAATGACCCATGGGTTTCTTGACAACAAAGCCTTGCGCCAACTCTCCACGCCAGATCAGCCAGGCAATGATCACGGGAATAGCAAAGAGCGAGCGGAAAAACACCAGTTCACCCGGAGGGAAATCCTCGGACAGCGCTTTGACCAGTGCCGACATCGCTGTGAATAGCATCAGCGCGGCCAGTTTCAGACCCACGGCAAGCATGGGCCGATGCGATGTTAAGGATTGTGTCATGTGCCGCGAACCTGCGCCTTTGGCGTAGAAAGATCAACGACGGGATTGTACCAATTATGCAGATTTCCAGTGATCGGGAACGGGGTGGCCGATTTCCTCTGCCAGAGCATCAAGATACCCGAGCATCACTGAAACGCGTTTTGTTGCCAGATCCCGTCCGCCCAGCGTAAGCATGCCGGACGGCAGGTCCAGCAACTTGATCTTCCAATGGTCGATTGCGAATGTCAGATCGTCCAGATCGCGGCTTTCAGCAAATGGATCGTCCGGGTTGTAGAGCGTCCGGTCTAAGGCACCGGTCACAGTGAAACACCGGGCAATTCCAATTGCCCCTAGCGCATCGAGGCGATCCGCATCGCGCAGGATGCGGGCCTCGGGCGAGCGAGGCGGGATATTGGCCGAGTAGCTATGAGCTTCGATGGCATGTTGCGTGGCATGGACCGACGGGTCGTCAAAGCCCAAATCGTCCAATATAGACTCTGATATTTGTGCTGATTTACGAGATGCGAGATGCCGGTTCGGATCGTTTTTCGGCAGGTTGACCAGATCGTGCAGATAGCACGCGGCCATGAGAACCTGCATATTGGCCTGATCATCTGCGATGGCCTGTGCGTTGCGCCAGACCCGATCCAGATGCGCCAGATCATGGGCTGGGTCAGCCTGCATACGCTGCGCGACTATGCCGCGTAACCGGGTGCGGAGATCAGCCAATATGGCCACGGTTCTGGCCGATCTGGCCGCGATGCAGCAGCAGGTGATCCAAGATCACGCAGGCCATCATTGCCTCACCCACCGGGACCGCGCGAATGCCGACGCAGGGGTCGTGGCGACCCTTGGTGATAATCTCGGTCTCATCGCCTGTTTTGGTGATGGTCTTGCGGGTGGTCAGGATCGACGACGTTGGTTTGACCGCAAAGCGCACCACGATGTCCTGACCGGTCGAGATGCCACCCAGAATGCCGCCCGCATGGTTGGTGCTGTATTGCGGGCCGTTCTGGCCCATGAAAATCTCATCGGCATTGGCTTCACCGGTCAGTTCGGCAGCAGCCATGCCTTCGCCGATCTCAACACCTTTGACCGCGTTGATCGACATCATCGCAGCGGCCAGATCCGTGTCTAACTTTGCATAAATCGGTGCGCCCAGCCCGGCAGGGACACCGCGTGCCACGACTTCGACCACTGCACCGACCGAGTTGCCGGATCTGCGCAGGTCGTCCAGATAGGTTGCCCAATCCTCAGCAGCTTGCGCGTCGGGGGTCCAGAACGGGTTCTGTTCGATCTGCGACCAGTCGAAATTGTCACGGTCGATCTTATTCGGTCCGATCTGGGTCATGTAGCCGGTGATCTGAACATTCGGTGCGATCTGTTTGATAGCTTCACGCGCCAGCCCTCCGGCGGCGACGCGCGAGGCGGTTTCGCGCGCCGAGCTGCGCCCGCCGCCGCGATAGTCGCGGATGCCGTATTTTTGCCAATAGGTGATATCGGCATGGCCTGGGCGAAACTTGTCGATGATATCGCCGTAATCCTTCGAGCGTTGATCGGTGTTCTCGATCATCAGCTGCACCGGCGTTCCGGTGGTCTGGCCTTCGAAAACGCCCGACAGGATCTTGACCTGATCGGGTTCGCGCCGCTGGGTTGTAAATTTGTTCTGCCCCGGTTTGCGCTTGTCGAGCCAGAGTTGGATCATCGCTTCGTCGATTGTCACACCCGGAGGGCAGCCATCGACAGTGGCACCCAATGCGGGCCCGTGGCTTTCACCCCAGGTGGTGACGCGGAAAAGGTGTCCAAAGCTGTTCATCGACATGGGGCGTGCTCCTTTGTGGGTTGTGATTAGCGGGGTGAGCCTTTGGCCTCAAGCGGATTTAGGGAAACGGGGAGGGGGCCAGCCCCCTCTTGAGCCTCTGGCTCAATTCACCCCCGAGGTATTTTTGAACAGAAGAAGGGATCAGGTTTCCGCTTTCAGGGATTGGCGGGTTTTGGTGATCTCAAGCGCGGCCTGAGCCGCCTCGCGGCCTTTTTGCACGAAGTGGTCACGATAGATGGCGTTGTGGTGATCGGTTTCCTGATACTGATGGGGTGTCAATGAGACCGACAGGACGGGGATGCCGGTATCCAGCCCGGCGCGCATCAGGCCATCAACCACGGCTTGGGCTACGAAATCGTGCCGGTAGATGCCTCCATCCACCACAAAGGCCGCGCAGGCGATTGCAGCGTAGCGTCCGGTTTGGGCTAGATCGCGGGCCAGCAGGGGCATTTCGAACGCGCCGGGCGCGTCGAAGACATCGACTTGGTCGACAGGGATGAGTTGCACAAACCCATCCAGCGCACGGTCGACAATATCGGAGTGCCAGTTGGCTTTGATGAAAGCATATCGGGTGTGTGTCATTCGGACCTCCTGAGTTACAGACACGTCACCCAAGGCGATCACGAGCAGGCGCGCCGCTGAGCGGCACGATGCACGTTCTCTTTCATCCGGACTGTAACCGTCGGCTCTGGCCTCTCACCAGATCTGCTGACACCCTTTTCGTGGTTCCACAATTTGTCCGAAAACCGGTTCCCACTTTTCGGATCGTGGACACTGCGGGGCCGCTCGCGGGCTTACGGATCATTGCCCGCATACCGCCGGTGGGGAATTTCGCCCCGCCCTGAGAACATGCAGGACCTTGCATAGAACCCACCTGATCTGCAAGAGATTTGACAGGAGGAGTTCCATGCATCCCAATCCCGCATTTCGTGCCGAAGACCGAGCCCGACATATCACCTTTGCCCGTGACCGTGGCTTTGGCGTTTTGGCTGTGTCAGGCGATGCCGCGCCGATCATGAGTCATGTCCCGTTTTTGCTGGATAAGACGGGTGAGCTGGTCGAGTTGCATCTGGTGCGTTCGAATCCGATTGTCAGGCTTTTGAAGCAATCACGCGCGGTGCGGATCGCTGTGACGGGCCCGGATGCGTATATCTCGCCCGACTGGTATGAGGTGGATGATCAAGTGCCCACCTGGAACTATGTGGCGGTTCATCTGATTGGGCGTCTTGAGTTGCGCCCGCAGGAGGAATTGTTGGATCTGCTGAACCGGCAATCTGCGTTTTACGAACAGAAGCTGCTGCCGAAACCCCCTTGGGTCACGGGTAAGATGTCAGAGGTTGCTTTGGCCCGGATGATGCGGATGATTGTGCCTTGCCAGATGCAGGTTGAAGATATTCAAGGCACATGGAAACTGGGTCAGAACAAGCCCGATGAGGTGCGGCGCGCTGCGGCGGACCAGGTGGGGACCGGTTTTGGCGCTGAAACTGATCAGCTGGCCGCGCTGATGCGCGAGGTGTAGAAGGCCCTGTTTAGAGCCTACATTTTCTCAAAAAACAGGATCACCTCGCCGATGCGGACTCCAAAGCGCGAAACATAGGCGCGGTTCAGCAGGCGGTCATCCTCCAGCAGCCACATCCAGTCATCGAACTTGACGCGCATGGTGCCATCTTTGATGGGCAGATCGATCTTGTATTTCCAGTTGAACGTATCGCCCCGCTCGATCCCTTCGGCAGTGCCAAGCACACCGGGCGCTGTTCCGGTCCATGTATCCTTGCCGGTTTTGGTCAGGGTCCAGATACGCTGCTCGGTTGCGCCGTCGTCATAGAGGAAGTCTTCGACCAAGGTCAGCGTTTCTCCGTCCCAGGTGCCGTCGATGTCAACGGTGAAACGACGCGGGACATTGCCGAGGATGTCCTGAAACTGACCATAAGCGACGGTTTTGCCTTCGAAAAACTCCTCTAGGTTCAATTCACGGCCCGACAGGAAGGTCTTTGGCGTGCGGGGCTTGGCCGAGCAGGCGGCCAGAACCAAAAGGCAAGTGATGGCGGCAAAGGTGATGACAAAGCGGGCGCGGATCATTGCAGTGGTCTTTCCGCAGCTTTGGCATCATAGCCGTTTACGCCGTTCAAATGCGCAGTCTTGACCTCGGGTGCGGGGCGCATGGTTGCGACCAGCTCGGCCACTTTGATGCCGAATTTGCGCATCTCTGAGCGGTTCATGATCGCGCCATTTTCGGTCAGGTACATCCAGTCGGTTACATCCAGTGTGTGCCCACCCGCGTCTTCGGGCAGGATAATCCGATAGGTCAGTTTGACGGTCGAGCCGGAGATTTCTCCCTTACCTTCACCGACGATGTCATCCGCCGTGGCAATGAACGTGTTGCCAGTGCCCAGCGTCAGATACCATTTGCGGGTCATTTGTTTGCCGTTGGAATAGGTGAACCACTCGGCCAAAGTGCCCGAGTTGCCATCCCATTCGCCGACCATGCGCGCCACGAAGCTGTTCGACATCTTGCCATTCGGGCCATAGATCAGGCCTTCGGATAGGATTTCGCCATTCAAGTGCTTTTTTAGCGAGAAGTTGGGACCCGTCCCCGCATAATCGGCTGGCGATTGTGAGCGGAAGCTGAGAAATCGCCCCTTGGCCGCTAGAACAGCGAGGATGGCGAGTAGAAACACGAAAACTGTGTTCATTTGGCTGTAACCTCCGTGGGCAGGGTCAGAACCATCCCGAATGCCCCAAGCTTTAGGATGCAGGGCAGCACGGCATAGGCGAGGTTGAGGGTGTTCAACGCCTCGACACTATTGGTTTGACCGGGTGTAAAGCCGCTGCGTTCCAGCAGCGGCAGAGTGAAGAAGGCAGCGAGCGCGAGGCCCAGCTTGCCGGCAAAAGACCAGATGCCAAACGCGGCCGAGGCGTTCAGCCCCGCGCGCGTCAGCACAACGGAAAACATGGCGGGCAGGACGACCATATCCGCCCCAAGCGCGGCACCGGACGCGACGCAGATGATGGCGAAGCCGACCAAAGCGCCGGCGTCCAGGCTGGCCGCTCCTATAAACCCTGCGATGGACAGGGGCATGGCGATCATCAGGGTCTTTTTCGGGCCGATCCGGTTGCTGAGTTTGGCCCAAAGCGGCACGCTTGCGCCTGCGCTGAGGAAGAACAGGATCAAAAGCGGCCCTGCTTTTCCGGGCAGTTGCAGGCGATCTTCGACAAAGAACAGGAACAAGGTGGATGTGATGGCGACCGGCAGGCTATTGACCAGTGCCAACGCCAGCAATCTCAGGGCTCCTGCCTGCCCGAGCCCGGCGAAGGAAAGTCCCTGACCAGTGATCGGCGTACGCCGCCAGATTGGAATGGTCAGGATTAGGGTTAACAGTGCCAACAGGCCCAGAAACAGGCCAAAGGCGGGATATCCTTGTGCGGATGCACCCAAGGCCACGAACAGCGCCGGGGCGCTGGCGGCGATAACGACGCCTGTCAATTGCCCACCTTCACGGTAGGCGGCGAGTGTCATCAGCTCTTTGGCATCGGCCTTTTTTGCAAGCGTCGCGCTGCGACCATATAAAAGGATCGTACCGAGGCTGTAGGCCGAGAACAGCAAGATCAGGACCGCCACCAAAGTGGCAATACTGGCGCCTGCGGGCAGGCCAAACAGCAGGGGGAAGCCGATGGCCAGACCCAGCGCGGCCAAGGCGGCGAACAAAAGCTGCCCGTCCGGCCAGCGGTCGATGGCCCAGCCTATCAGCGGGTCCTGAACCAGATCGACCAGCCGAATGACCAGAAGGACCGTGCCGATCACCCCAAGACCAATGCCCAGGTTCACCGCCGCAAAGCGCGGCAGGTGAATGTAAAGCGGGATACCCGCCGCGGCGAGCATCAGCGCGTACAGGCTGACACGGGGATACAGCATCACTGGCCCTTCAAGCTTTGTGTAAAGCTGGCCGAGCGCGTGTCGTTGCCCAGAAAGATCGACATGAAGGACTTCTTGATGTCGTTGCTCGCCAATGTGCAGGTCTGGGTGCCATTCCGCCAGAAACCGACTTTATTGGGCCCTTCCGAGATCGCCAGATAGCTGTCGCCTTTGCTGACAGCCTGAAAGCAGGTTTCAAGCTGCGCCTGCGTGGGCTGCGGATTGCCCTGACGGGCCATTTCTTCCAGCGTCGACTCGACCAGCGCTTTTTGTTTCAGGTTTTTGCGGTAAGTCAGTTGCAGGCCAAAATCCTCGCTCCAGTTGAACGCAGCCCCGCCTGGTGTGTAGAGTTTCGCGTCATAGAGAGGCAGGCCGAGAAACCGAAAGGTCCCGCTGCCGATCTGCTTTGGGTCTTGCAACTCGCTCGACAGCGGATCAGCCGCCAGCCCACCGGGGGCCAGCAGCGTCAAGGACAGAAGCCCAGCGCGCCAGAGACGCCTATTCAGCCGCAACAGCAGGGATGGCTGGGTCTTGTTCCAAAGTGCCATGGTCAGCTCCGATCGTTTGCGGGGTGCCTTTGATGCGATCCACAACATGCATCGCGCTGGCAATCCCGTCTTCGTGAAACCCGTGCCGGTTATAGGCTCCGGCGAACCAGGTCCGGTTCTGTCCCTGCATCTCGCGGATTTGCCCTTGTGCTTTCAGGGCGGCCTTGTCGAACACCGGGTGGGCAAATTCGACCCGGTCATAGATTTTATCCGCGTGAATCTCTGACGACGCGTTCAGCGTCACGAACAGCGGATCGCTGTCCGGAATGTTCTGCAGCCGGTTCATCCAGTAGGTGACACCAACATTCCCGGCTTGCGAGCGATAGGTCCAGCTGGACCAGCAAGCACGGCGTTTCGGCATTTGGCCGGGATCGCAATGCAGAATGGCGTTGTTCGGCTGATACCGGATCGCCTCAAGCGCAGCAGCCTCAGCCGTGGTGGCGTTTGCGCCCAGAATGGCGCGGGACTGGTCAGAATGGGTGGCTAGAATGATCTCATCAAACTGGTCGGTGAGTCCCTGGCTTGCCACCGTAACGCCCATGTCGCCGCGCTCAACGTGATCGACCGGAGAACCCAGCCGGATTTCGCAGCCCCGTTCGCGCAGCGCGGCGTCGATGCGACGCACATATTCGATGCTGCCACCTTTGACCGTATACCACTGATGCTGATTGGCCCGGCCACTGGCCAGCAAAGCATGATTGCGGAAGAATTGTACCAGCGAGCGCGCCGGGAACTGATCCACGAACTCCACCGGGGTTGACCAGATCGCGCCGCACATCGGCATCAGATAGTTGTGGCGGAACCAGTGGCCCAAACGCAGTTGATCCACCAGCTCTCCGATTGTTGTGTCATCATCTTTGGCGACCTCAGGGGCCTCTTTGCCAAAGCGCAGGATGTCGGCGATCATCTTGTAGTAGGCAGGGCGCGCCAGATTGCGCTTTTGCGCAGTCAGTGTGCGCAGGTTGTTCAGACCGTATTCGATGCGACCATTATCGATGGTTGCGCCAAAGCTCATCTCTGATTTGGTGACCGGCACGTTCAACTCGTCGAACAGCTTGGTCAGGTACGGATAAGTCGCGTAGTTAAAAACGATGAACCCGGTATCGACCGGTTGATCGCCGTTTTTTCCCGCCATGACGGTGCGGGCATGCCCGCCCAGCCGGGGCTCGGCCTCATAAATAGTGATGTCGTGGTCTTCTGACAGATAATAGGCTGCGGATAGACCGGAAATGCCTGCACCTACGATTGCGATTTTCTTGCGCTCGCCTCGCGTTTCGTCGAACATGTGATCCCCTTAGTGCGACATTTTACAAGGGGATACGTAGCAGGTTTCATGTCGGATCAATCAGATTAGATTATTTTCGATGCTGCTCTATATTGTGACGTCTGCGTCGAATTTCCTGTATGGCGGCGTGATCCAGCATCCGTGCCCGCCCGTAAAAGCACTATCAGAACACAATACGGCCCAGACATGAGCAGCTTTGACGGAAAAACCTATTGGATCGTGGGCGCTAGCGAGGGGCTCGGCCGTGCGTTGGCCGAGGGGCTCAGCCGTAAAGGCGCACATCTGGTCCTGTCGGCGCGCAATGCGGATCGGCTGGACGATATTTGCGCAAGCCTGCCCAACGCACGCGCGGTGCCTTTTGATGTCACCGATCTGGATGCGGTGCGCCGTGCTGTGGGCGATGCCGGAGAGGTCGACGGGCTGGTTTACAATGCCGGAGCCTATGAGCCGATGCGTAGCGCCGATTGGGAGACCGAGGCGGTACTGGCCATGACCGATGTGAACTATACCGGAGCGTTGCGGGTTCTGGGTGAGACGGTGCCGTCCTTCGTGCGCGCCGGTCGCGGCGATATCACTCTGATCGGGTCTCTGTCAGGCTATCGCGGATTGCCTGCGGCTGTGGGCTATGCGGCCAGCAAGGCGGCTTTGGTGTCGCTGGCAGAAACCATGCGCTTTGATCTGGCGGGCACAGGGGTCACGGTGCGTATCGTCAATCCAGGTTTCATCAAGACCCGCCTGACCGAGAAGAACAATTTCAAGATGCCGATGTTGATGACGGCTGAGGACGCGGCAGATCGTGTGATCAAAGCGATGTCGCGTCGTCGTTTCCGTACCGATTTCCCGGCCCCGTTTTCGTGGGTCATCCGGTTGCTGGACTATCTGCCGGATTGGTTGATCTACCGCGGTAAATAGCGTTAATCCACGGTCAGCCGCACGTCAGGCGTAGGATTACCCCGGTTTCATCCACAAACACATTCAGTCTGTCGATGCGATAATCCTGCGTTGCAATGTCGTTGGGCCCCAGCACGCGGCTGCGTTCGGGCAGATCGGCCTGAATGGTTGAAACCTGCTGGCCAATCGTTTCGGTAAAGGGATCGCCCTGGCAAAAAGCCAGATCGACCGGTGCCGCCTCTGGCTCGATTGGAGGTTCTTCGGAGACCGGCGGCTCGGAACAGGCGGCGAGAAGGAACAGGATTGGAATAAATCGGTGCATTGGCGTTCCCCGTTCGGCAATGTCGTTTCTGTATTTTCAATTATTTGAACAGTCTGGCATGAATGCACGGTTGAAAAAACCCCGGACTTGACGCAGGGTCGAGGCAAATAGAACAGGGAGAACATTACTATGCGCACCCGTGCAGCCGTTGCTGTTCAGGCTGGTAAGCCTTTAGAAGTTATGGATGTGAACCTCGAAGGCCCCAAGGCGGGCGAGGTTCTGGTTGAGATCAAGGCCACCGGCATTTGCCACACCGATGAGTTCACCCTGTCGGGTGCGGATCCCGAGGGCTTGTTTCCGGCCATCCTGGGTCATGAAGGCGCAGGCGTGGTGGTCGAGGTCGGCCCCGGTGTGACCAGTCTGAAGCCCGGTGATCATGTGATCCCGCTCTACACCCCGGAATGCCGCGAATGCGAGTACTGTCTGCATCCCAAGACTAACCTGTGTCAGGCGATCCGCGAAACTCAAGGTAAAGGGCTGATGCCCGACGGAACCTCACGGTTCTCGACCCTGGATGGCGATCCGATCCTGCACTACATGGGCTGCTCGACCTTCGCGAACCACACGGTTCTGCCGGAAATCGCGCTGGCCAAAGTGCGCGAGGACGCGCCGTTCGACAAGATTTGCTATATCGGTTGCGGCGTGACCACCGGCATCGGAGCGGTGATCAACACTGCCAAGGTCGAACTGGGCAGCCGTGCCATTGTGTTCGGACTGGGGGGCATCGGTCTGAACGTGATCCAGGGCCTGCGTCTGGCCGGTGCCGATCAGATCGTCGGTGTCGATCTGAACCCATCGAAGGTGGAAATGGCCACCAAGTTCGGCATGACCGATTTCGTCAACCCGAAAGAGGTCGAAGGCGATCTGGTGCCCTATCTGGTCAATCTGACCAAGGGCGGTGCGGATTACACATTCGACGCCACAGGTAATGTGGGCGTGATGCGCGACGCGCTGGAATCTGCGCATAAGGGCTGGGGTGAATCGATCATCATCGGCGTGGCCCCTGCGGGTGCCGAGATCTCGACTCGTCCGTTCCAACTGGTCACCGGCCGCTCGTGGCGCGGCACGGCCTTTGGCGGCGCGCGGGGCCGGACAGATGTGCCCAAGATCGTTGACTGGTACATGGATGGCAAGATCGAGATCGACCCGATGATCACCCACACCATGGGTCTGGATGACATCAACCACGGCTTCGACCTGATGCATAAGGGTGAGAGCATCCGGTCGGTGGTGGTTTACTAAGACACCACGCTTATTAATCTTGACAACGGCGCGCGGGTTGGCGCGCCGTTCTTCATTCCCCCGGTCGTGACGCACCCGTATCCGACCGAGGTGAGCGAACCCGCAGAACCGGAGTGTTCACGGACGTGGTGTTGGATCGGCTTTCCCGCCAAACCACAAAAACACCAGACGCGATGATGATACTTGCGCCGACGGCGACCCAGCCGTCTGGGCGCTCGCCAAAGAAGAGCATACCGAACAAAGTGGCCCAGATGATCTGGCTGTACTGGCTGGGTGCAACCACTCCGGCAGGCGCGGCACGGTAGGCGAGTATGATCAGGTGCTGGGCGATGACCGAGAACACGCCGACCAGCGCCATCATCGCAAGATGCAGCAGCGAAGGCGGTTGATAGACAGCGGGTTGCATCAGGCTCATGACCACAATGGCCAGCAGCATGGGATACAGGATCAGGACAGCGGATCGTTCCTCATTCCCGATCTTACGCACCAGAACAGACCCAAACGCGCTACAAAACGCGGCGGTCAGCGCGGCCAGGTGGCCCAGAGTGATGTCCGTTGAACCGGGGCGTAGAACGATCAGAACCCCAATCAGGCCGACGCCTACGGCGGCCCAGCGCTGGGCGCGGACGACCTCTCCCAATATCGGGATCGACAGAACGGTGACGATCAGTGGGAAGGAAAACAGCAGCGAATAGACCTCGGCCAGTGGAAGCACCGAAAAGGCGTAGAAGGCACAGACCATGGCCGTGACCATCAGAGTTGACCGCAACAGCACCAGCCAGGGGTGGTGCGGTAAGAAGTTCCCGGTGGTTCGGTCGGTCAGGATCGTCACCGCCATGGGGACAAAGGAGAACAGAGTGGCGAAAAAGATGATCTGCATCACCGAATAGGTTCCGCCCAGCACCTTGATCAGTGCGTCATGCGTAGCAAATACCGCGAATCCAAGAAACGCGTAACCAAGTCCCCGAAGGGTGGTGTTCTGAGTGCTCATCACTGTGGCCTCGGGTGATGTTGGTGTGGTGGCACAATGCCGCGCAGCGCAATGTGGGCTGTCTGCCCCTAAGTAAACCCAATTGGCCAGCCCGCATAGTCCCTATTTTACCGCTAACAGTGCAAAGCCGCCATGCCGAGGGATCAACGCAGGATCGGCGGCGCATCCTTGGGCTGACGCGCCGATTGCACCCCTGCCTTCATCCCCACCCCGATGCGTCGCGCCAGAGCGACCCAGGGCGTTGCGGTTTCGGATGGCAGCGTCTGGGTTGCGACCTCTTCGAACAGATCCAGCCAATGGGCGAACATGTCGGGCTGAACTGCCGGCCTTTCGATATGAACCCGCTGCGGATTGCCATCATACCCGCGCTCAAACAAGATTGCGTTGCGCCAGAATGAGGCGATCTTTTCCTCATGCGCGGGCCAGTCATCGACATGTTGCGCAAAAACGGGACCCAGCACCGGGTCGATTCGGACACGGGCATAGAAGGCGCGGACTTGCACATTGATCTGATCAGGCGTGGCCGGAAAACGCGGCGGCAGGACGGGTCGGGTCATAGTGTTTTGGTCCTAACCAGAATCCCGGCGGTTCTACAGGCGTGGTTTTGTCGCGCTTATCCTTACGGCCAATGGCGACAGGCGATTTGCGCAGGAATCGGGTCGCGCGGCGTGGTCATGATTGGGCATGGTCCGGAAAACTGGAGGATTGATATGTTCAAAATCACTGCATTGCCCACTGACGAAGTCCGCACCCTGCAGCAGGGTGGTCCGGATGCCTATGGAGCCACGTCAGAGCACGCTGTTTCAACCGGCGCAGGCAATCCCTGCCGTCATTGTCTGCAAAACATACCCGAAGGCGCGCCGATGCTGGTTCTGGCGCACAGGCCCTTTGCCGCAACGCATCCTTATGCGGAAACCGGGCCGATATTTTTGTGTGCCGAACCCTGCGAGCGCTATGAAGGGGATGAATTGCCCGAGATTCTGACCAGCTCTCCTGACTATCTGATCAAGGGATACGGGCAGGATGACCGGATCGTTTATGGCACCGGAGCGATCACCCCCACGGATCAGATTGGTGCAAAGGTCAAAGATATCTTTGACCGTCCCGATGTGGCCTATATCCACGTCCGATCTGCGCGCAACAACTGCTATCAAGCGCGGATAGACCGGGGCTAAGGGCGGGTTCTAAGCCGCGCTTAGGACGTTCGAGCCTGAGACGAGGTCAGGGCAAGGAACACATCCTCAAGGTCAGCCTCCTCTGTGCGCACATCACGGATGCGGATACCCGCGGCACGAACGGATTCCAAAACCTGCTCGGCGCTGGTCTGGGCGCTGCGATACTGCAATAGCAGGCTGCCATCATCGCGAAGCGAGGCCTCGACCCCGTCAGCCGAGGGCAGATCCGCAACCGAGCTATCGGGTATGATCACCATGGTGCGCCGGTCCATGCGGCCCAGCAAATTGGCGGTGCTGTCCTGGGTGATCTTCTCACCATGGTTGATGATGGCGATCTGATCACACATTTCCTGCGCTTCTTCGAGGTAATGCGTGGTCAGGATGATCGTCATTCCCTGTTCGTTCAGCTTGCGCACGTTGGTCCAAAGCATCTGGCGCAACTCGATATCGACACCGGCCGTGGGTTCATCCAGAACCAGAATCCTGGGGTGATGCACCAGCGCCTTGGCCAGCAGCAACCGCCGCCGCATCCCGCCCGACAGCGTGCGCGCATAAGCCTCGGCCTTGTCGCTGAGGCCGACGAGTTCCAGAATCTCGTCGCTGCGGCGCTGGGCCTTGGGTACGCCATACAGACCGGCCTGCACCTCCAATGCGCCGCGCGGGGTGAAGAACGGGTCCAGGTTCAGCTCTTGCGGCATCACGCCGATGGCGGCGCGGGACTGGCGTGGGTTCTGATCCTGATCGAAGCCCCAGATCGAAACCTTGCCGGAGGTTTTGATCACCAGCCCGGCCAGAATATTGATCAGGGTCGATTTACCCGCGCCGTTCGGGCCCAAAAGCCCAAAGACCGAACCGCTTGGGATGGACAGGTCAATCCCCTTCAATGCGTGCTTCTCGGGCTGACCCTTGCTTGCCCGATAGGTCTTGCGCAGACCTTCGATCCTGATTGCCGCATCGCTCATGTGGCTCTTGCCCCCGGATTGCTCATCGCTCATAAACGCACCTAATGCATGCCCGCGAGGCCGACAACCAGTGAAGGATCGCCAGCCGTGACCATCGAAGCGCCGGAAACCAAGATCGTCGAAACCACCCGTGTCGCCTGTGACGGCGGCGAAGGTGCGCTGGGCCATCCGCGCGTCTGGCTTCAAATCCCCGAAGATACCGGCTGGGTCGAGTGCCCCTATTGCGACTGCAAATATGTTCTGAAAGGCACAGAGCAGGGCTGATTGCTGGCCCAATCGGGTTTCGCCCAAATCTCGCCGTGTTTGTTGTGCTATTGCATTGGTGCAAACAGCGTAGGCGAGCGTGATGACCGACATTGCACCCAATGACTCTGCCAACCCGATTTTCGGTTGGATTGGCTTTTGCATCGCCTCCTTGGCGCTGTTTGCTGCCTTGTTCGTCTTCTGGGCTGGACCCTTCGCGCCGCAGCAATCCACAGGCGTGTCGCTGGGTGAACTGGCGGCTGAAATCGGCAAATCCACCCTGCGATCTGCGGCGGGATTGGAACAGCCCGAGCCTGTTGCCCGCGCACGCGATCTGGATGATTTCCTGCAGATCGGTGTGGCGATGTTGGGTGGTTTGGCGGTTGTTCTGTCGGTCGTTGGTATCCTGCGTCACGAAAGGCGGCGCCCTGCTATCGCCGGGATTGCCGTTGGTATCGGCGCAATCCTGTTTCAGTTCTTCGCCTTCGCGTTTTTTGCCTTCCTCGGCGTGTTGGTCATTATGGCTTTGCTCAACAGCTTTTCGGACGTTTTCAGCGGCTTGTTTGGCGGGTAGTCTGAAAGCGTTTCGGGTAGCAAAACGTCTCTAACTAATGGGTTTGGAGGCTACTTTGCACATTTCCGCCGCGTCGATATCGCCATACTCATTAAGCAGGAATTGCTCGACGTTGAAACCGGTCCATACGCGAAAGGGTTCGCCATTGCTCAGCGCACCGAGGCCAGTGGCGGTGCCGGTCTCTGGATGTTGGTAGGTAAAAAAGCTCGCCCTGACAGCGCGTTGTCGCAGGTGATGTTGGCTTCGCCCAATCCGAAAGATCCTTGCGATACCCATTCTCCGTAACATGCGAAGTCGGCACTGCTTTGTCCGGCAAAGGTTCCCGTACTCCATCCAATAGCCCGACCGGTAAAGTAGATACCGTCCTGACCGAGGCAGGCAAGGATCGGTACGCAATTCGCACCAGTTGACTGGTCAGCTACACAATCGATTGGCAGTTTGGGGCCAGAATATGCCGGTGCTGCCAGAACAGTGATTGCGGTCACAAGCGGGATGGCGGATAAAAAGCGCTGAATGAACATGATCAGCACTTTAGGGGGCGCGACACCATGAGCAAGGGCAATTTCGGAAAAGGGTGTCACCTGCATCTGATCGACGGATCGGCCTTTATTTTCAGGGCCTATCACGCTCTGCCACCGCTGACACGGAAATCCGACGGACTGCCGATTGGCGCGGTTTCGGGCTTTTGCAACATGCTGCAGAAATATGTCGAAGGGAATGATGGCCCGGATGCACCGACCCATGTGGCGGTGATCTTCGACAAGGGCTCTCATACGTTCCGCAATGACATGTATGACCTCTACAAGGCCAACCGCGAGGCGATGCCCGAGGACCTGCGTCCACAGATGCCGCTGACCCGTGAAGCAACAAAGGCCTTCAACATCGCCTGTAAAGAGTTGGAGGGGTATGAGGCCGACGACATCATCGCCACCCTTGCTGTTCAGGCACGCGAGGCTGGGGGCAGGGTGACCATTGTCAGTTCCGACAAGGACCTGATGCAGCTGGTTGGCGATGGTGTGGAAATGCTGGATGCGATGAAGAACAAGCGCATCGACCGCGATGGGGTGATCGAGAAATTTGGTGTCGGCCCTGAACGCGTGGTCGATGTACAGGCGCTGGCCGGGGATTCCGTTGACAACGTGCCGGGCGCGCCGGGGATCGGGGTCAAGACCGCAGCGCTGCTGATCAATGAATATGGCGATCTGGAAACCCTGCTGGACCGCGCGGAAGAGATCAAGCAACCCAAGCGTCGCCAAACGCTGATCGACAAGCGCGACCAGATTGAGCTGTCGAAGAAGCTGGTGCAGCTGGATGAGCAAACCCCACTGGATTTCACCCTTGATGACCTTGAGGTAAAGGACCCCGAGCCCGAAACCCTGTTGGGCTTTCTGGCGGATATGGAGTTCCGCACCCTCACCAAGCGCATTGCTGACAAGCTGGGGGCTGAGGCCCCGACCATCGCAGATGCACCTGCGCCCGAACTTGTGTCTGAGGTTGAGGATACTCCATTCGACGCCTCGAAGTACGAATGTGTGCGGGATACGGCGGCGCTGCAAATCTGGGTCGACCGGGCCTATGAAACCGGCTGGATCGCCGTTGATACGGAAACCACCGGCCTGAACGAGATGATCGCCGATCTGGTTGGCATATCCTTATGTGTCGAAGCGGGTGAGGCCTGCTATATCCCGCTGACCCATCGCGCCAATGCAACCGATGATCTGTTTGGATCGGACGATCTGGCCGAAGGGCAAATGGCGTTGGATGACGCTCTGGCGATGCTGAAGCCCATGTTCGAGGACCCGTCGATCCTCAAGATCGGGCAGAACATGAAATACGATGCCAAGATCTTTGCGCGCTATGGTATCGAGATAGCCCTCATCGATGACACGATGCTGATGTCCTACGCCATGCATGGCGGTGAGCATGGGCACGGGATGGATACTCTGTCCGAGCGTTATCTGAACCACACGCCGATCCCGATTAAACCGCTTCTGGGCTCGGGCAAATCGGCGATCACCTTCGACAAGGTGCCAATTGATGAGGCCACGGCCTATGCGGCCGAGGATGCGGATATCACGCTGCGCCTGTGGCAATTGTTCAAGCCGCAACTGCATCAGGTTCAGGTGACGACGGTTTATGAAACCCTGGAACGCCCTCTGGTTCCGGTTCTGGCTGAAATGGAGATGCATGGCATCAAGGTGGACCGCGATGTGCTGAGCCGGATGTCGAATGCCTTTGCGCAAAAAATGGCCGGGTTAGAGGCTGAAATTCACGAATTGGCCGGTGAGAACTTCAATGTCGGCTCGCCGGCGCAGTTGGGAGAAATCCTGTTCGACAAGATGGGGCTCGAAGGCGGCAAGAAAGGCAAGACTGGGAAATATTCAACCGGGGCCGATATTCTTGAGGATCTGGCGACCGAGCATGAATTGCCGCGCCGTGTTTTGGACTGGCGGCAGCTGTCCAAGCTGAAATCGACATACACAGACGCGTTGCAAACCCATATCAATCCGGACACGGGCCGCGTGCATACGTCTTATTCGATTACCGGGGCGAATACCGGTCGTCTGGCCTCAACCGATCCGAACCTGCAGAACATTCCGGTGCGCACAGAGGAAGGGCGGCGCATTCGCGAGGCGTTCATTGCGGAACCCGGCAATGTACTGGTCAGTCTCGACTACAGCCAGATCGAACTGCGGATTCTCGCGCATATCGCTGGGATTGATGCGTTGAAACAGGCGTTTGCCGACGGGCTGGACATTCACGCCATGACCGCGTCCGAAATGTTCGATGTCCCGCTGGATGAGATGACGCCGGATATTCGCCGTCAGGCCAAAGCGATCAACTTTGGTGTGATCTACGGCATTTCGGGCTTTGGGCTGGCGCGCAATCTGCGCATTCCGCGGGCCGAGGCGCAGGGGTTTATCGACCGCTATTTCGAACGCTTCCCCGGTATTCGCGCCTACATGGACGACACCATCGCATTTGCGAAAGAGCAGGGCTATGTGCAGACCTTGTTTGGGCGCAAAATCCACACGCCTGAGATCAATGCCAAGGGGCCGCATGCGGGGTTCTCGCGCCGGGCGGCGATCAACGCTCCGATTCAGGGCACCGCTGCGGATGTGATCCGGCGCGCGATGGTGCGTATGCCCGACGCGATTCAAGGGCTGCCCGCCAAGATGCTGTTGCAGGTGCATGACGAATTACTGTTCGAGGTGGCCGAGGAAGGGGTGGACCAGTTGATCGACGCGGCGCGCGATGTGATGGAGGGGGCCTCGGACCCGGCGGTGAAGCTGGACGTGAAGCTGGATGTTGACGCCGGGCGCGGTGCAAACTGGGCCGAGGCACACTAAGGCGCGCCGCTCATCACGCCCGATGGGCCCTCTTCGCGGCGGGTCAGGCCTTGGGCCTGACCAGTCGGTCGACCAGCCGTTTGACACTCGGCCCTAGGGTCACAATGACCGTGAAGGCTATGGGCCAGCAAAAGGCCCAGGCGGCCATCCAATCCCCAAACGTGCCCGGCCCAAATCCGATGGCCTTGACCGTGGCGATCCCGGTCACGATGCAGGACATCAGCCCTGACATGATCAGGCAGAACACAACATGTGACAATCGGGCATGGGTCATCAGTATCATCCGTTCCTTTACCGCGCCAAGCTGTGCGATATTTTCGCAGTAAATACCAGTGTCGGGCGCGTTAGCGCGCCATCCAGCCCAGTGAATCGACAGTGTGTGGCGTCGTTGGGTTGTATTCGGCGCTGACCCATCCGTCGTATCCGCTGTTGTCGATGGCGTCGAACAGGGCGGGAAAGTCGATCGGGCCATCGCCCGGCTCGGACCGGTCCGGGGCGGCTCCGATCTGGGCATGGGTCACGCGGCCCTGATATCGCTGCCATATGGCAAGCGCATCCCCGTGGATCATCTGCGCGTGGAAGCTGTCAAATTGCAGGCCGATATTGAGGCGGTCCACCTGATCCAGAACCTCAGCCGCAAGCGCGTAGTCGTTCAGGAAATAGTCGGGCTGCGACACAGGGTTCAGCGGTTCTATGGTGAACTGCTGATTTGGCGCAAAGTCTGCCGCCCATTGCAGGTTTTGCACAAAACACGTCATCGCCTGCGGCCCGGAGGTGTAGCCTGACATGATATGTATCGTCTGCGGGCGCAGCAGTTCAGCATAGCGCAGGACGCGCCGGATATCGGATTGGAACCGCGCCTCGCCGCCTGGCACAGCCGCATAACCCGGCTGGCCGCCCGTGTAGTTAGGCGGAGGGGCGTTGATCAGAACCAGCTCCAGCCCGTTGGCCAGCAAGGCGCGGCGGGTTTCCTTTGCCGCCAGATCGTAAGGAAACAGAATCTCGACGGCCTTGAACCCGGCGCGCGTGGCGGCTTCGAAACGATCAAGATACGGCAGCTCGGTAAAGAGCAGCGAAAGATTGGCAGCAAATCTGGGCATGAGTGGTCCCGTGGTTCGGTGGGCTGACCCTAACGGGCGGGCGAACTTCAGGAAAGAGACTGAAAACGACAGATTGTCGAAAATCGACCAGAACACGACAGGCAAAGTATCAATCTTCAAAGCCACACGGCGAATCATTTTCATGCGCCGTTCCTTATGAAGGTCCGATCCTATGGCGATGAGCCCAGACCCCGTGCGCGGGACATCTTTATCTGTGCCTGGTGGGCGCGGCTCGGCCTTGCCCGGCAATGGGCTGGCTGTAGCATCCATGCTGACATGGGCTGCCGGATTTCCGGCGGCTGAGATCCTGTTGCAAAGCTGGCCGCCGGTGGCGTTGTTCGCGGCACGGTTGCTGATGGCGGTGGCCGTGATGGTGCCGATCTGGATTCTGATTGACGGCCCCGGCCGCGTGTTGCGCGCCAGATGGGGGCACGCGCTGTTTGTGGGTGGTGTTCTGGGTACGGGCATGTTCCTGCTTATTGTCGCGCAGAAACTGACCGACCCGGTGACCGTGGCGCTGATCGCCTCCTGTGCGCCCTTGTTTGCGACCCTGATCGAACTGGCGACCGGCACACGGCGGTTACGGTGGAGATTCGCCGTGGCCGTGATCATCTCGATCATCGGTGGCCTGATTGCGACGAACGCTGTGGCCCCGGCCCAACTGGGATTGGGGGCAACCTGCGCCATACTGGCCACCGGATTGTTCTGCTGGGCCTGTATGGCAACGGCACGCGACTTCCGGGACCTGAGCCAGACCGGGCGCAGCACGATTACCTTCACAGGTGCGCTGGTCACGTCGCTGGTGCTGTACGCCGTGGCTGTGCAGATTGGGATGCCGGTCGTGCCAACCACCCCGTTTGATGCGTCGCAGGCGGGGATGCTGGCGATCTATGCGCTTGTGTCGATGGGGCTGAGCCAGGTGTTCTTTGTCGCCTCGATCGAAAGGTTGGGCGTGGCGCTGGCCTCGTTCCACGTCAATATCGCACCGTTCTATGTGATGCTGATCATGCTGATGCTGGGGGACAATTGGAACTGGACCCGCGCGCTGGGTGCAGGAATTGTCGCCATGGCTGTGATTCTGGCGCAGGACCGCAAGGTCGCGCGTATCGCTTAGCCCGGTAGGTCTGACGCTGAGATTAGCGGAAAGAACTGGCCGCCCGACCAGACACCAAACCAATCATCATGCTTGGTGCCAATATCCACGAGTCGGTAGAAGCTTTTGCGGTCAATGCGTGCTTCAAGGTTGTTTCGGATCAATACGTAGGGCGCAGGTTCTTCTGTTTCCGTATCGATGACAATACGGATCGGATGATCCGGCCCGGCAATAGCCGTATCGCCCACATGGGTGGAAAATGTCAGGTCTTGTGACACGCCATCTCCCGTCTGGTCGAAGTCGACGGCAAGAAACGGCGCATCCTCGACGGTGATTCCCACCTTCTCGACCGGGGTCACGAGGTAATACTTGCCGTCTTCTTTCTTAAGAATTGAGGAAAAAAGCTTCACCAACTCGAACCTGTTGATCGGCGACCCTAAATAACTCCAAGAACCATCTTTGGCGATCTTGATGTCCAGATCGCCGCAAAACGGAGGATTCCACAGGTGAACGGGCGGTAGACCCTTGGTTTTGGCCGCTTTGACTGATGCAGCCAAACCATCCGGCGAAGGTTTCACGGGTTTTTGTCCGCTCATTGCTTTTGCCATTTCCTCTTAGCGCGATACACTTCATCTATAATAGTCCACGGAAGGGAAAGTCATGACCGAACCTGCCGACCTCGTATCCGAGATCGAAGCGCTGGAAACCAAGTTGCAGGAGGCCAAGGCCTCGATCACCCGCCGCTTCATCGGGCAGGAGAGGGTTGTGGACCTGACCCTGACAGCGCTTTTGTGTGGCGGGCACGCTTTGTTGATTGGTCTGCCGGGTCTTGGGAAGACGCGACTGGTCGAGACGCTGTCGACCGTGATGGGCCTGCATGGAAACCGAATTCAGTTCACGCCCGACCTGATGCCTGCCGATATTCTGGGGTCCGAAGTTCTGGACACGGCGGATGACGGCAGCCGTCATTTCCGGTTCATCTCAGGCCCGATCTTTTGTCAATTGCTGATGGCGGATGAGATCAACCGCGCCAGCCCAAGGACCCAATCGGCGCTGCTGCAGGCGATGCAGGAACGCACGGTGACCGTGGCGGGCGAGGATCGCTCGCTGGGTGTACCCTTCCACGTGCTGGCCACCCAGAACCCAATTGAGCAGGAAGGCACCTATCCCTTGCCCGAGGCGCAGCTGGACCGGTTCCTTGTTCAGATCGATGTTGAATACCCGGATCGTCAGACTGAGCGGGACATTCTGCTGGCCACCACAGGCGTCGAAGAAGATGACGCGCATCAGATTTTCACCAAAGAGGAATTGCTCGCCGCGCAAGTCCTGTTGCGCCGGATGCCGGTAGGGGATTCGGTTGTCGAACTGATCCTCGATCTCGTTCGCGCCTTCCGCCCGGATGAAGCGGGCGTGTCCGAGCGGGTCAAGGAAACCGTCGCCTGGGGGCCCGGTCCCCGTGCGGCACAGGCGTTGATGATGACGGTTCGGGCGCGTGCCATGCTTCAAGGGCGTTTGGCGCCGAATGCCGAAGATGTGCTGGATATGGCTCGCCCGGTGCTGAGTCATCGGATGGCGCTGAACTTCGCGGCACGGGCGCGGGGCGACAGCTTGTCAGACCTCATCGAATCCACCGCCGCTGGACTGATCCGAACCGAGGCTGCGGCGTGAATGCTGCGCTGACCCTTCGAGAACGATCCGAGGCCGAGGCATCGCGGCTGCCGCCCCTGTTGGCGCGCGCCGAACACCTGGCCGGAACCGTTTTGTTGGGCGACCATGGTCGGCGGCGATCCGGTATGGGCGATGATTTCTGGCAATATCGCCCTGCTCAGATCGGAGATAGTCGCCGGATGATCGACCATCGTCGATCAGCGCGAGGGGACCAGCAATTTGTGCGCGAACGCGAATGGCAAATTGCGCAATCGGTGATGCTGTGGGTCGATCAGGGCGCGTCTATGCGCTTTGCTTCGGACAAAGGCCTGCCTACGAAATCGGACAGGGCGCGGTTGTTGGGTCTGGCTACGGCCATTCTACTTGTGCGCGGCGGTGAACGTGTTGGCCTGACGGGCACAACCTTGCCGCCCCGGCGCGGCAATGCGCAGATCATCCGATTGGCGCAGGCCTGGTCCGAGGATGATCAGTCGGACTATGCCCCACCTGAACACCGCGCCATGATCCCGCATGCGCGTGCTGTGTTCATATCCGATTTCCTAGGCCCAATGGATGAGGTTGAACTGGCACTGACCAAAGCCGCTGACCGCGGCGTGCGCGGTGTGATCTTACAGGTGTTGGACCCAAGCGAGGAATCGTTCCCCTATCGCGGTCGTACCATTTTCGAAAGCGTTGGCGGGACCACCCGCCATGAAACCCTCAAAGCCGGAGACCTGCGCGATCGCTATCTGGACCGATTGGCGCAGCGCAAGGACGCGCTGACACAACTGTGTCGCGTAACCGGATGGCAGCTGGGTCTGCATCGCACCGGCGATAGCGCGCAGGCGGCGCTGCTTTGGCTCTATCGCGCGTTGGACGGGGGCACGCGATGACGGTTCTGGCGGGCATAGGCTTTACCGCCCCATGGGTGCTGTTGGGTCTGCTGACCTTGCCGATCCTGTGGTTGATTCTGCGTGCCGTGCCCCCCGCGCCGATCCGGCGCTTGTTCCCGGCGGTGACATTGCTGCTGGGGTTGAAAGATGACGAGAGCGTTTCGGACCGCACACCGTGGTGGCTGCTCTTGCTGCGTATGCTGGCAGCGGCAGCGATCATCATTGGCTTGGCGGGTCCGGTTTTGAACCCCTCGCGCGATGAAACGGGCACCGGGCCTTTGCTGCTGGTGCTGGATGCCAGCTGGGGTGGTGCTACACGGTGGTCCTCGACGCTGGACCAGATCGATGCGCAATTGACCGAGGCGGGCCGCTCAAGCCGCCCTGTCTCGATCCTGCGATTGACCGAACCGGAACCGCCGGTGTTTCAGGCGGCAGAGGCGTGGCGCAATCGTCTGCCCGGTCTGGTTCCAAATCCGTGGCAGCCTGCGGAGGCGCAGATCGAACAGATCATAGCAGCGCTGGATCAGGTAGAAGGCGGGTTTGATACGCATTGGTTCAGTGATCGGTTGAGCTATGACGGCCATGAAGGTTTAGTGTCAGCGCTGCAATCTCGCGGCGAAGTGACGGTTTATCAATCCCCTTCGGATGCATTGGCCATCCTTCCGGCAGCCTATCAGGATGGCGTCATTCAGGTGACGGTGTTGCGGGCCGAACCTGGCCCTGAGGAAACCGTGACCATTCTGGCGCAGGGCCGTGATCCTGCGGGTACCGCGCGCGTTCTGCAATCTGCTGAACTGGCTTTTGAGGCAGGCGCGACCGAGGCGCATATCGAACTTGCCCTGCCATCGGAACTGCGCGCCCGGATCACTCGGTTCGAGATTCAGGGCCAAAAATCAGCCGGGGCCGTAACGCTGACCGATGACAGCCTGCGCCGGCGCGAGGTTGCGCTGATCGCGGGGACGGTGAACCGCGAAGGGTTGGAGCTGCTGTCGCCGCTGCACTATCTGACTCAGGTTCTGATCCCCACAGCGGATTTCGTCGAAGGTGGGTTGCTTGAGGTTCTGCCTGCAAACCCGGATGTGATCGTTCTGTCGGACGTGGCGCAAATGTCTGACACGGAACAGGCGGGTCTGATCGAATGGGTCGAACAGGGCGGCCTGTTGCTGCGCTTTGCCGGGCCCCGCATGGCCGCCAGCGATCTGGGCCGGGACGAAGAAGACACGTTGCTGCCCGTGCGCCTGCGCAGCGGTGGGCGTACTGTCGGTGGAGCGATGAGTTGGGGCGAGGCCAAGACACTGGCCCCGTTCGCTGAAGCGTCGCCCTTTTACGGGCTGCAGATACCCGGTGATGTTGTCGTCTCAACCCAAGTCATGGCTCAACCGGATCCCAATCTGGCGGATCGGGTGATTGCGTCGTTGTCGGATGGCACGCCTCTGGTCACCCGCAAGGCATTGGGATTGGGTCAGGTGGTCCTGTTTCATGTGACTGCGGATGCGGAATGGTCCAGCCTGCCACTCTCGGGCCTGTTTGTGGAAATGCTGGATCGTCTGGCCGTGGCCTCGGCTGCGAAATCGCGCCAAGTGGATCAGTTGCAAGGCACCACGTGGGAACCTGTGCAGATCATGGACGGCTTTGGTACGTTGTCCGACGCGGGCACTCTGGCGGGTGTGGATGGCGTCGAACTGGTCTCTGGCCATATTGGTCCCGATATCCGCCCCGGTCTTTACGAAAGCGGTAAGCAAAAGCTGGCACGCAACGTGTTGGCCGAAGAGGCAACCCTGCGCCCGGTTGTCTGGCCCGCTGGTGTTCCAATCAAAGGACAGGAAGTAACGACCGAGACGCCATTGGGTGGTTTGCTGCTCAGCCTCGCGCTGATCCTTTTGACCGTGGATGTGATCGCGTCGCTTGCGTTGTCAGGCCGGTTGGGTCTGGCCAAAGCAACGGCTGTTGCGCTGGGGGGCCTGCTTTTGGTGCCTGAGGCGCAGGCGCAAACGCCGGATGATACGGATTTCGCTCTCGCCGCCACACAAGAGTTGGTTCTGGCACATGTTCTGACCGGCGATGCGCGGGTGGACGATATCGCGCAGGCAGGCCTACGTGGCTTGGGGCAGACGCTGTTCTTCCGCACATCTGTAGAACCGGCAGAGCCGTTTGGTGTGGATCTGGAACGCGATGAATTGGCCTTTTTCCCATTGCTTTATTGGCCGATCACACCCGATCAGTCGCAACCATCAGCGCAGGCCTATGCCAAGCTGAACGCTTATCTGCGGTCAGGCGGCATGATCCTGTTCGATACGCGCGATGCGGATATTGCCGGGTTCGGCGCTTCCAGCCCAAATGGGCGCAAGCTGCAACAGCTGGCCGCCCCGCTGAATATCCCCGCGTTAGAGCCTATTCCGCGTGATCATGTCCTGACCCGGACCTTTTATCTGTTACAGGATTTTCCGGGCCGCTATGCGGGCACCGAGGTCTGGGTTGAAGCTGCGCCGCTGGATGCCGAGCAGATCGAGGGGATGCCCTTCCGCAACCTCAATGACAACGTGACGCCAGTGGTGATTGGCGGCAACGACTGGGCCGGGGCTTGGGCAGTGGACCGCAACGGGCAGGCGTTGCTGCCGGTGGGACGCGGTTATGCGGGCGAGCGGCAGCGCGAGCTGGCCAACCGCTTTGGTGTCAATCTGGTGATGCATGTCCTGACCGGGAACTATAAATCCGATCAGGTCCACGTGCCTGCTCTGCTGGACAGGTTGGGACAATGACCGGAACTGTCATCTTTGATCCGCTAATTCCATGGCCCATGCTGGCCGTCGTTGCCGCAATTGCGGTTTGCGGGATCGTTCTGGCCCTCTGGCGAGGTCTGTCCGGTTGGGCGCTGCGCGGCTTGGCTGCTTTGGTCGTGATCGCTGCTCTGGCCGGTCCGGTGTATCAGGTCGAAGATCGCGCGCCGCTGACCGATATCGTTCTGATGATCGAGGATGAAAGCGCCAGCCAGTCCCTTTCGGATCGCGCGGATCAGACCGCCGAGGCCGCTGAGGCGCTGGCCGCCGAGATCGACTCGCGCGACAATACCGAACTGCGCCGCATTCGCGTTGGCGACGGGGATGGGGATGAAGGCACGCAGGTGATGGCCGCCGTAAACGCTGCGCTGGCCGAAGAACCACGTGCGCGGATTGCCGGTATCCTTGTGGTCTCGGACGGGATCGTCCACGACGTCGATCAGGCCCCCGACCTGCCTGCACCGATGCATCTGCTGGAAACCGGGCGCGAAAGCGATTGGGACCGCAGGCTGATCGTCCGCAACGCGCCTGCCTTTGCTATTATCGGCGAACCTGTAACATTGACTTTGCGGGTCGAAGACAGTGGCGCCGCACCTGTTGGTGCCGCAAATGCACCCCTTGAGATTTCCGTTGACGGCGGTGAGCCGCAGCAGTTCACCATCCCGATTGGCATGGACGTGGAATTGCCCATCACGCTGCCTCATGGCGGGCGCAATGTCATCCAGTTCACGGTCCCAGAGGCCGAGGGTGAGCTGACGGATCGCAATAACACTGCGCTGATCCAGATGAATGGTGTCCGTGATCGGTTGCGCGTTCTTCTGGTCTCAGGCGAGCCGCATCCGGGCGGTCGCACGTGGCGCAACCTTTTGAAATCAGATAGTTCCGTTGATCTCGTTCACTTTACAATCCTGCGCCCACCGGAAAAGCAGGATGGCGTGCCGGTCGATGAACTGTCACTGATCGCCTTCCCGACCCGAGAGCTGTTTCTGGAAAAGATCAACGACTTCGACCTGATCATCTTTGATCGTTACAAACGACGCGGCATCTTGCCCGCGATCTATCTGGACAACGTGACCGACTATATCAACGATGGCGGCGCAGTGCTGATTGCAGCGGGTCCTGATTTTGCCACTGCGGACAGTATTTTTCGCTCACCGCTCGCGTCGATCTTACCGGCGCAGCCAACCGCGCGCGTGATCGAAGAACGCTATGTGCCTATGGTCAGCGATCTGGGCCACCGGCATCCAGTCACCACCAATCTGGGTGATTCCGAGGATTGGGGCGCATGGCTTCGTCAGATCGACGTGAAACATCGCGAGGGTCAGGTTTTGATGACGGGGGTCGAGGACCGCCCGCTGTTGGTTCTGAACCGGGTGGGTGAAGGGCGCGTTGCCATGCTGGCTTCGGATCACGCCTGGCTCTGGAGTCGGGGGTTCGAGGGCGGCGGGCCGCAGCTGGAACTGCTGCGCCGTCTTGCCCATTGGATGATGAAAGAGCCGGAGCTGGAGGAAGAGGCGCTGTGGGCCGAGGCCAATGGCCAGTCGATGCGCATCATCCGTCAGACCCTCGAAGAAGAGGTTGGCCCGGTGACGATCACCAGCCCTAATGGCGAAACGCTTGAGATGACACTTGATGAGGTCACGCCCGGTCGGTTTGAAGCGCAGTATTTCGGGCCTGAGATTGGTCTTTATCGCTTGCAGGAGGGCGACCTGATGGCTGTGATCGGGCTGGGCCCCGCCGCACCAAAGGAGTTTGAGCAGACCATCGCAACGGGCGACGTTCTGGAACCGGTGATTGATCAGATGCGTGGCGGCGTCATCCGCTTGGAGGATGGTGTGCCTGCGGTCCGCAACGTCCGGGCCGGGCGACCGGCGGCCGGGCGCGGCTGGATTGGTCTGACGCCGCGCGAGGCGTATGAAACGCGTGATGTTACCCAGGCCGGGCTGCTGCCCCCCTGGTTGGTGCTGCTGCTTGCGGGTGGGTTCCTGTTGGGCGGCTGGCTGCGCGAAGGTCGCCGTTAAGGGTTCACACCTTAATCGACCTGGATCGAGACCTGATCAGACGCGCCGCGTGCATCTACCACCACCAAGTGTGAAAAACCACGACCGGGATTTGGGATATCAAACTCTCGTTGCCGTTGATCTGTCAGCACCGGAACCCCATCAGCCAACAGGGAAAACGGCCCAACCCCGCCGCGCAGTTTGACGGTCAGGGGGGCTCCGTTCGTCTCTAACACGGCGTTGTTTGGTGGAAATACCAGGTCGGGCGCGCTTGGGTCTTTCTCAAACGCGGCGCTGCGCGGTTGGAACCGTTGCAAAGGCTGGGGCAATTCAGCCGCGCCAAGGATCAAAGTGGATGGGGGCGGCGGGCGCAAGGGTGTGGGGGCGGGTTTCAGATGCCCGAAGGCTTCAAACAACAGGGGGGCGGCCAGCTCTCCTCCAAAGGCGCCGGGCACTGGGGTGCCATCAGCACGGCCCAACCAAACCCCGATGACATGCTGCCCGTCAAAGCCAATCGCCCAAGCGTCACGATGCCCATAAGACGTGCCGGTTTTATAAGCCAACCCCTGCCCAGCAGCACCCGAAGGGGGTGCTAGCCCAGACAGGATGTCGGCCACCTGCCACGCGGCGACATCTGAAAGGGTGCGCGTGGTCTGTGTCCGGCCAGCCAAAGCATCGTGATATAGAACTGGCCCCTGACCCCCTGCTGCGAGCGTCGCATAAAGTTGCACCAGATCCCGCAGGCTGAGCCCGACGCCGCCCAGCGAGATCGCCAAACCGGGTGCGCCGCCACTTAGTTTCGGCTGCGTTCCGGCATCGCGCAGGGCGGCCATGACACGGGCTGGGCCGAGTTCATTCGTTAATCGCACGACGGGGATGTTCAATGACAGTTGCAGCGCGTCGCGCACCCGGACATCGCCACGAAACATACCGTTGAAATTGCGCGGGGCGTAGCGGCCAAACATCACCGGGCTGTCGCTGATCAGGGTTTCAGGATGGGCCAGTCCCTGATCGAAGGCCATGCCATAGATCAAGGGCTTGAGCGTCGACCCGGGCGAACGCACCGCGCGGGTCATATCGACAAATCCCTGCCGCGCGTCCTGATAGCCTGCTGATCCGACCGAGGCGAGTACGTCACCGCTGTGATGATCGGCCACGATCAGAGCGCCCGAAATACGCGGACCCGCTTCGGAGGCTGCTTGGGCCACCAATACCTCTAGCCGGGATTGAAGGCGCGCATCCAGGGTCAGATCGTGGGTCTGGGCCTCGGGGCGCGCGCGTAACGCGTGATCGGTCAGATGCGGCGCATGGCGTGGGAAGGGGCGCATCTGCGTGGGAACCGCTTCAATCAGCGCCGCCTGCATGTCGTCTGACGACAACACTCCATGCCGCTGCATCCGACGCAAAACGCGATTGCGGGCTTTTTCCGCATTCGTATTTGCCCGATCCGGCCGGCGGGATTCGGGCGCTTGCGGCAGGGCCACCAGCAACGCTGCTTGCGCAGCCGTCAATCGCGTCGGGTCTTTCCCGAACCACGCCCGCGCGCCTGCGCGAGTGCCTTCCAGATTGCCGCCGTAGGGCGCGTGGATCAGATAGAGGTCCAGAATCTGCTGCTTGCTCAGCCGTTGCTCCAGCGCCAATGCGACCCTAACCTGGCGGAGTTTGCCGCTCCATCGTCCAGTGGGGCCATCCTCGATCAGCCGCGCAACCTGCATGGTCAGGGTCGATCCGCCCGAGACTGCGCGGCCATTCCAGAGTGCTTGACCCGCAGCGCGGATCATCGCAGCAGGATCGATACCATTGTGAGACCAGAACCGCTTATCCTCATACCGGATCAGCATATCGACAAAGCGAGGGTCAACCGGGCCGGGCTGCATCCGCCAGATGCCATCCTCGACCGGAAAAGCCCGCAGCAAAGCACCATTGCGGTCCCGCATCTCAACCGAGGTTTCGGCCAGAACCGGAGGCAGGATGGTCGCGTCGACCCACTCCTCGGCGCGGTCCCGTGCAAAAGCGGTCAGGTAGAGCGCACTGGCCAGCGCCATTAGCAATGTGGCGCGTCTAGGCATCCCGGTACCCTGCTTTTTGATATGCCGGACGGCGGATCACCGAACCTCTACTTGCCCCGTTTCGGTACGTGCACGGTTTTGCGGGCGATACATGTCCTCGACCGATGCTGCCGGGTGGTGGAAGGTGCCGGGCGTGACTGCGCGGGCCACATAGGCCAGCGTCACAGTCTCGTCGCCGGACAAGTCAACCGCCGCCAGGAACCGATCCGAGCGGAATTCGGTATGTCTGGCCTCTGACAGGTCCATCCAGTCCAGCGCCCGCACATCGCCCGAACGCAGCAGGCTTGGATTGTCGATCTCGATCCCGGCGGCCAGCGGATCATCTACCATCAGCCGCGCCCCGCCGTTTTCAAAGGGTGTGACGGTCAGAACGGTGACGAACCGGTCGCCAGTGGCGAACGAGGACGGGTCAAGCGGATCGCCATCCATCGAATAATAGGACCGGTTGATTGCATAGCCGGTGCCGCCCGCTTGCGGCGGGGTGGTCGGGATGCCCGTGACGGTCAGGGTGATGTCTGTTGGGTTCGCGTCGGTGGCGGTGATGTTCAACTCATCCGCCAACCCGCTTTCCAGAACCTGAATAAAGGGGCCCGATACCGGAGCGCCATTCACCCTCAACCCAGACCCGGTCGGATCAGTGACCAGCGCATGGGCGGCCAGCAAAGACCAAGAGGCCTCTTGAGTGGACAGATACTGCCGACCAGCGCTGACACGCTGGATCAGGGCGTCGCGGTCCACCGCCTGACTGCCCGTATTCACCGCAAGCGTCAGCAGACCGGCGGCATCCCGCAGAGTGGTGCCATAATCGGCGCGCCAGCGGGATTGCCCTTGTTCAGGTCGTTGGTCCAGCATTTGGGCCGCGCGGGTGAACATTGCATCGGCGCGGGCCTGATCTCCGTATGACGCCAGAGCCGCCCCCAATTGCGCTGCGGCCAGCGGAGTGTCGAACGCGTCCCCCTTGGCGTCGGCATAATACCGCAGGTCTCCCATCGAGGCGGCTCTTTCACGCGCGAGCACCATCAGAGCGTAGGCAATGTCCTGACCACCCTTGTCGAAATCGGGGGCATAGTTGATGCGGTTGCGCAGGTTATCCATGGCCTGTGCAAAGGCCCGGTCGGGTACTGCGTGACCTTGTGCTCGGGCGCGCGACAGGAAGTCAGTGACATAGGCATCCAGCCAGAAATCGCCGCTGTTTGCTCGCCAGAGGCCGAAGGCACCGTTCGACGATTGCCGCGTCAGGATGCTGCGGATCGAGTCATTGATGCGCTGGTCCACCAGCGGGCCATCGCCCAGCCCGGTCGCCTGCGCGACCGATGACAGATAGAGCAGCGGCAGTGCCTTGCTGGTGATCTGCTCGGTGCAGCCATAGGGGTAGCGATTCAACTGATCCAACAGGCCGGGCGTGTCGAACTTCGCCAAAGCGCCTGCGGACAGGATCGCCTTGGCCGATCCCGGTTGGAAGCCGTCAAAGACATCCTGCGTGAACAGGAAGCTATCACCTTCGCCCATCGAAAACTGCCGTGTCTGAGCCACAACAGGGTCATTCGCACGGATTGGCATCCGTAGGGTTTGAGACAGATCACGGCCATCCGGAGTTGAGATGGCTACGCTGATCTCCGGGTCTCCGACCGCAAGAGCGCGGATGGGGATTTCGAATGTCGCCTTGCCGCCGTCGTCCAGCACAAAGCTGGTGGGAGCATCGCCCAGTTCCAGCCCGGCAGAAGATGTCAGCCCCAAACCCATCTCTCCCGAGGGTCCATCGGCATGCACGATCTCCAACAACATCCGGCTCTGGTCGCCGGGGGCCAGAAAACGCGGCAGGCTGGCGGTGACAACAACCGGGTCGCGGACGATCATCTCGGCCTCGGCCTGACCTACGGCGGCATTGGACCAGGCCACCGCCATTATTCGCACGGTGCCGTTGAAGGCGGGCAGGGGGATGTCGATTTCGACCTCTCCATTTTCGTCGACCTGAACCGGCCCGCTGAAAACAGCCATCAGGTCCTGCGTCGGCGGCGGGGATTGCCGCCGCAGGCCCGAACTGTCCCCGCCGGAACGCACAGTTCCCATTGCGCCGTTCATACCATCGATCAATCGACCATAAACATCTCGCAGATCAACGCCCAGACGTCGCCGGCCAAAATAGTAGCCCTGCGGGTCCGGGCTTTCGAACCCAGTGAGGTTCAAGATACCAACGTCCACGGCAGCCAAAGTCAGCCAGACAGGATCATCCCTGTGCGCATTTTCGACCCTAACAAGGGCTTTTTGTGATTGTCGGGGTGAGGTCACCTCGGGTACGTCAACCGCCACATCCAGTGTACGACCCACTGGTTCGACGGTCGCATGGGCCACGCCCATGGCGCGCGCAGGGTTCTGGCCGGCGGCGACATCCATCGGGCGGATCACTGTTGCGGTGACATAAGCTCCCGCGCCCCAGTCCTCAGTTACCTCAAGCGGGATCACGGTTTCGCCTTCAGGCACCTTGACCATCTGGCGATGGATCACTCGGTTTGAGAGAACTTCAATCTGCGCCACTCCGGCCATGCGCGGGACGATGCGCAGCTGCGCGGTATCACCCGGCTGATAGCTCACGAGATCCAGCGACATGTCCAGCCGGTCGGGCGAGACCGAGGCGTCGGCTGCCTGATACCAGCCCGCAGAGAACTCGACCGCTGTTTCCGCGTAGGCGCCGTCGAGGCGCTGAACGACCAACTCATACTGACCCCAATCGACGGGTTGCGTCAGGTTTATCGGGTCTGTTGTCGTTTCAATCTCGCCCGTCGCGATGCGGGTGCGGCGCGTGGTTGGTTCCCAATTCCAGTTGCCATAAAGCTGATACCATTGATAGCGGGTCTCGACCTTGTTCAGTGTCCAGCGCAGGCGCATGGGTTCCGGTGTCAGGTCGGGTGACAGACCGATGATTTGGAAAGCGGCCTCGGTGCCTTGTTGAAGAACATCCTCAAAGAGCGGGCGCACCCCGATCATGGCCTGCGCTGGCTGCACAGGTGCGGTCAGGCGGCGTTCCACCGGACGGCCCGATCCATCGGCAAGGCGGGCGATAACTACAGCTTCGATCGGTGCGCCGTCAGTCTCTAACACAGGGATCTCCACAGCAATCGTGGCTTGCCCGGCGGCATCCGTGCGGGCGTCGCCGAAGTAGGTGCTGCGGGTCGATATTTCGGAATCGTAGCGGCCAAAGCGATAGGCTTCAAAGCCGGGGACAGAGTCGGCGCGGCGTGTGATGACCTGACCATCAATGCTCAGATCTGACCCCGGTGCGCCGAACAAGTACCGCGCGTCAATCTGCAGGGGCGGCGTGTCACCGGGGCGCAAAGGCGCATCCGGTAGCGACAGGTCAAAGTCGATGCGTTCGGGCAGAAAATCCTCGACCAGCACGGTTTGGCTGGCCAGTGCATCGCCTTTGGGGTCGGATTTGACCTCGATCTTCCACGCCCCGCGCGGCACATCTGCGGCGACAGGCAGAGCAAAGACATGTCCGCCAGCGACCCCGCCATCGGAAACAGCACGACGATATTCAACCCCATCTGGGCGTGACAGGATCACGGTCAGCGGCAGACCATCAATCGCCTGGGCGGTGCTGTCACGCGACAGGGCTGTGAGATGGATCACCTCACCCGCGCGATAGGCCCCTCGGTCGGTGGTCAGAAACACATCAACCGGTCCGGCGGGCGCGCGCCCTTCGACCCCGCGATCCGATAGGTCAAAGGCCGGGTCGGTCAGAGACAAGAAGCTGAAATCCGTATCGCCATTGGATGCCATAACCAGCGCAGGTGCGCTGCCGCCCCTGCCGCGTGTCAGGCCCGCATCAAAGCGGATATAGCCGCTGTCATCGGTCTGACCTTTGGAAATCACCGCATTGGCGTTTGAGATCAACGAGACGTCGATCCCCTCTTGCGGCATGGCGTCTGCCAACCCACGCACGGTGACATGCAGCCCATCGGTGCCCAGCGCGGTACTGATCCCCAGATCGGTCAGAACAAACCATTGGGTCGCGCCGGGATCGTCATAAGGGTCGGAGCCCGGCACACGTGCCGTTAGCGCATAGATACCGGCGGGTTGATCGGAAATCGCCTCGGCCATAGGCAGGCGGGTGGTCATGGTTTGGTTCAGCTCATTCGCAACGTCGGCCGTTCCGCTCCAGATATCCTCGGCAATTTCATCCGAGAACGCCCGTTCCTGCCATTCGTTGAGTGGGCGACCAAAGAAATCCTGCTGAACGGCACGGATCAGGTTGCGGTCACTGACGCGCCGCAGGGTCAGGTCCAGTGTCGGTGTGTTGACTGTTTCAACCGGCAACGCGGCATCTGCGGCCTTTGGCAGAACGTAGCTGCGTCCCGGAAACCGAACCGATGGCGCGCGGTCGCGTACGTAGTGCGTCAGTTCAACGGTGCGGTTCAGAACCTCTCCGGACGCAGCCGGAAGCCCCTCGCGCAGTGCAAGGCGATAGCGCTGACCATGCGCCACCCCATCGACGCATAGGGATTTGCTGTCCAGCTGAACCACCAGCCCCTCATCGTTGCGCTGCACATAGGGGTCATAATCGACCCCGGCCTTGACCAGCGGCTCCGAGAACTCAACGCAGATGCGGGGTGAGGCGGCGTTGCTTTCAACGGTGCTGTCGATGACACGGAAGCCATATTTGCCGATGGCGTCGTCCAGGGCGGCCAGCACATCCTCGCGCGGTTGCACCTGTTCAGCCAGCCGCAAGGCCGAGACCATGTCGCGCCCGCGATCCACGGCTTCCAGCGCGTCAGCGAGTGTCATCAAGGCGGCAATCTGGGTGCCCGGTGCATCGGCCCGAAGATACCCGTTGATTGCGGCATCGACCGCGCGTTGGCGCTGTTCAAATCGACTGCCATTTGCGGGCGGTTTGGCGACCTGCAGCAACCGGGCATATTCGACCCACAGATCCGGCGCGTCGCTAAGCGATACAGCGGCCCCCGTCCACAGCATCGCCAAGCGATTACTTTCGGCGGTTCGCGCGGCCTCCAGCAAAGTCTGCAGATCGCGGCCCCCCGCGTTGTGAGTAAACCCCAGGTCCCGGGCCTGTTTTGCCGCTCGGTTAAGGTCTTTCTGACTAAGGAAGTCCAGCACCTCAGCCCGCGTTTTCCCCAATATTAGGGTCTGATCCGAGGTTGAAACCTTTTGCGCTGACAAAGCGCCCTGATACACTTCTTGCCGGTTCACACCGCTTTTGGGGAAACAGGCGCTCGACCGGGTGTTATAGGTAAAGGCCGTACAACGTTGATTGGCCGAGCAGGCCCGAATGCAGGACGCCAGGTCTGTATCGAATAGTGCATCCAGATCCGAGCCATAGAAATCCGCATCCCGCGTGGTGACATAGCGAAATTCGGGGATCGCAGTCTGGGCCAGGGACGCTATCGGCAGGATCAGGCAAGAAATGATGTAAGCAATTGAAATAAATACAAAGCGGTGCATGACGACCTCCTATTCCAGCACAGCCTCGCACGCAGCCTGCCTGTCACGCAACGGCTTAAACACTTTTTCACCGGTTGACGGGATGCTGAGCGTGGAACGAACGGGATCGAAAGCAATGAGTCTTGCACAGAAACTGGCACAAGAGCGACGCGCGCGTCTTGCGGCCGAACGGATGCTGGAGCTGAAACAGGCGGAATTGTCCTCGGCCAACCGCAAGTTGGGCCGCCATGCCATGGCCCTGACCAAACGCATTGGCGAAACCCAGGCCGAGGTTGAGACGGTCCGGGATGAAAATGAGAAGGTCAAATCAGACCTCACCGTTGCCAATGCAAAAATCGAAGTGGCAGAACGACGCCTTTGGCATTCGATCCAGACCATTCAGGACGGGTTTGCCTTTTTTGACGGCGACAGCCGGTTGATCAGCGCAAACACCGCGTATCTCAGCGTGTTCGAAGGATTGGATGAGGTCGCGCCGGGTGTTTCTTATCTGCGAATTCTCGAATTGCTGACCAGCGAAGGGATCGTGGATATCGGGCAGGAAAGCGCGCCTGAATGGTGCGCACGTATGCAGAGACGCTGGACCCGTTCCAACCCTCCGCCCGAGGTTGTCCAGCTGTGGAACGGTCAGTTTATTCGTCTGATCGACCAGCGTGGCAGCGGGGGCGATGTGGTCAGCCTGGCGCTGAACATCACCGCCTCGGTCCGGCATGAGACCGAGCTACAGGCCGCCCGCGACAGGGCCGAAACCGCGAACCGTGCCAAATCGGCTTTCCTTGCGAATATGAGCCATGAGATTCGCACGCCGATGAACGGTATCGTTGGCATGACCGAGCTGCTGTCCGAGACGCCGATGGACGAAGAACAGCGCCTTTACGTCAACACGATCCGCAACTCGGGAGAGGCTTTGCTGGTCATTATCAATGATGTGCTGGACTATTCGAAGATCGAAGCCGACAAGCTGATCCTGCATCCCGAAAAGTTCGACCTGGAACGCTGTATTCTTGAGGTTGCGATGCTGTTGCAGCCCAGCGTGCGCGACAAAGGCCTGACCCTGCTGGTGGATTACGACCTGTTCCTGCCAACGCTTTTTGTTGGTGATCCGGGGCGGGTGCGGCAGGTTCTGACCAACCTGGTGGGCAATGCGGTCAAATTTACCATCGAAGGGCATGTGCTGATCCGCGTTACCGGCGTGCCCTATCCCGATCAGCAGCACTGCGATATCCATATTGCGATCGAAGATACCGGGATCGGGATCGAGGCCGACAAGATCGGGCACATCTTTGGAGAGTTCAATCAGGTCGAAGACGAACGCAACCGCCAGTTTGAGGGTACAGGTCTGGGCCTGGCCATCACCAAACGTCTGATCACGATGATGGGCGGTGCGGTCTGGGTGGAAAGTGAACTGGGGCAGGGCTCGTGCTTTGGGTTCCGTATCTCTCTGCCTACGGCGGAAGGTCCGCAACCCGTGCCGCCTGATCTGGACGGACGTCTGAAGAACGTCATGGTGGTCGAAGATCTGGCCGTGAACCGGGCGATCCTTGAAAAACAACTCAGCCGGATGGGCGCTAAGGTCACCGTCTGCGCATCAGGTAGCGAAGCGCTGTCAAAACTGGATCGATCGATCGATCTGATCCTTTGCGATCACGATCTACCAGATATGGACGGGCTGGAACTGGCAACAACGCTGAAAGATCGCGGTTGGGCCGATCTGCCTCTGGTGATCATGTCAGGCAATCCGGGTGTCATCCACGCCAGTCCCGCCCGGCAGCTGATCGAAGGCGTTTTGCAAAAACCCATCCCTCGCTCCGAACTGTATAGCCGCCTGATCGCACTGGGCAGCGCGGCGCTCAGCCCCGACCCCTCAGCCGAGCCAGACACCGAACTCCGCGTCGAAGGGGGCAGGTTGATGCGTGTTCTGGCAGCCGAGGACAATCGCACCAACCAACTGATCCTGAAGAAGATGGTAAAAGATCTGAATATCGAATTGCGCTTTGCCGGAAACGGGATCGAGGCGGTTGAGGCCTATCACGATTTTACCCCCGACTTGATCTTCATGGATATTTCGATGCCGAAAATGGATGGCAAACAGGCCACCGCTGAGATCCGCAGGCAAGAGATTGAAACCGGGCGGCATGTGCCTATCGTCGCGCTGACTGCCCATGCCATGGCAGGGGATGATCAAGGTATTCTGTCAGCGGGGCTTGATCACTACCTGACCAAACCGCTGCATAAAAAGTTGATCCATCAGATGATCCTGGATCATCTCCCCGATGGCATTGCTCCGATCACACCTGAAACGGACTGAAATTGCCCCGCCTTCTTCTGTTCAAAAATACCTCGGGGAGCGCGAGGGGCTGGCCCCTCGCTCCAACCGCTTGCCCGACGTATCAGGCCTGATAAGGCCGTACAAAAACCGGTTTGTCCGCCTCCGACAAATCCGCACGATAGGCATATCCACCGCTGTCAAACTCCAGCAACGCCTGCGGATCGGTCAGGCGGTGTTGAACAATGTATCGCGCCATCGCACCGCGGGCTTTCTTTGCAAAGAAGCTCACGATTTTCGGGCTGCCCGCCTTGTCTTCCATAAAGACCGGCGTGATGACGCGTAGTTTCAGGGCTTTCAGGTCCACTGCGCCAAAATACTCCTGACTGGCGCAATTCACCAGAATATCGCGACCAACCTCTTCGGCCTGCGCATTCAACGCTTTGCTAAGCTGGTCGCGCCAATATTCATAAAGGTTTTTGCCACGGCGCGTCTTCAGTTTGCTGCCCATCTCCAATCGATAAGGTTGAATTGCATCCAAGGGGCGCAACACGCCATAGAGGCCTGACAGAATGCGCAGGTGATCCTGTGCCCAGGCCATCTCATCTGTATCCAGTGAGGCCGCTTCAAGCCCTTGATATGTATCCCCGGCAAAGGCCAACGCTGCGGGGCGGGTGGCCTCAAGTTCGGGCGCATCGGCAAAAGCGCGATAGCGGTCTCGGTTCAGACGCGCCAGATCATCGCTGAGGTCCATCAGCTTTTTCAGTTCGCTAAGGGTCAGGTTGCGCGCTGTTTTCGATAGGCGGATTGCGTCATCCTGAAAATCGGGTGCCGTCACCTCAACATCCCGCTCTGCCCAGTCCAGCCGCTTGGCCGGGGAAATCACTACCAGCATATCCGCCCTCTTTCTTTGCCTGTCCTGCGGTATCTAGGTCGTTTTGCGTTTTACCAAAAGAGCTTTTGTCGAAAGGCGCGGTGGACCGCAGGGAGAGGCCGCGTCTTTCGACACCATTGCAACGCAAAGCGACCTAACCCGCATCCCGCAGCACGTCCAGAAAGGCCGCGCCAAACCTTTCGTGACGGCGATCGCCCAACACCTGTTCGATCCCGCGCGGATCATCCGGGCGTAGCTGCGCCACCTTCGCCAGTTGCGAGGCAGAGCAAGTCAGTGGTTTGTCGATTCCATCCGGACCACGTGACAATAGGGACTGTACCTCCAGCAAACGGTCATAAATCTCACCCTGATCGCGGCCCGCCAGTTTACGGCGCGCGGGGTGAACTGCAGCGGCCTCGCCTGCGATTACCTCAAGAAAAGTATCGCCATAGCGTTCCAGCTTCTTCGCACCGACTCCGCCAATCCGGGCCATATCATCCAGCGTCATCGGGCGCTTTTCGGCCATTTCGATCAGGGTCCGATCCGGGAAGATGACATAGGCCGGAACACGGGCGGATTCCGCCAAGGCCCGGCGCTTGGCTTTGAGCGCGCTCAGCAGCGGCGCGTCTTCCTCGCATACCATCGCTTTGACCGCAGGGCGGCGCGTGGCCTTGCGGATCGTGTCTTTGCGCAGCTCAATCTGCGCCTCACCCTTCAGGATCGGTTTCGCTGCCTCGGTCATACGCAGCGCGCCGTGGCGCTCGGGGTCGGGGCGCACCAGATCATGCCCCATCATCTGTCGGAAGATCGCTTGCCATTGCGGGCGGGACCACTCCTTGCCGATCCCCCAGGTGGACAGCGCGTCATGACGGCGGGCGCGAGTTTTATCTGTCTCATTGCCCAAAAGAATGTCGATCAGATGGCCTGCACCGAACCATTCCTCGGTGCGCAAGATCGCAGATAGGGCCATGCGGACCGGGGTGGTGCCATCGAAAACCTCGGGCGGAGTATCGCACAGATCGCATTTGCCGCAGGGTTCGGCCTGTTCGCCGAAATAGCCCAACAGGGTCTGACGGCGGCATTTCAGCGCCTCGGCCAGACCCAGCAGCGCGTTCAGGCGGGCGTGGTCGGCCATGCGCCTTTCAGGCGGGGCGAGCCCTTCATCGATCTGCGACCGGCGCAGGCGGATATCATCAGGGCCGAACAGAGTGAGGGTTTCAGCCGGGCCGCCATCGCGACCAGCGCGCCCGATTTCTTGATAGTAGGCTTCGATGGATTTGGGCAGGTCCGCATGGGCCACCCAGCGGATATCGGGTTTGTCGATTCCCATCCCAAAGGCCACGGTGGCCACCACGATCAAACCGTCCTCGCGCGCGAAACGGGTTTCGACAATGCGGCGGTCTTCGGGATCCATGCCGCCATGGTAGTGACAGGCCACATGGCCCTCGGCGCGCAGCGCTTGCGCCAGCACCTCGGTCTTGTTGCGGGTGCCGCAATAGACGATGCCGGACTGACCCTTTCGCGCCCCGGCGAAATCGAGGATCTGTTTGCGGGGGCCGTCCTTGGCACCGAAGGCCAGATGGATGTTGGGCCGGTCGAAGCCACGCAGGAACTTGCGCGGGGCGGTCCCGTCGAACAGCTTCTCGACGATCTCATCTTGGGTTTCGGCATCTGCGGTGGCGGTGAAGGCAGCCAGCGGCACGTTCAGCGCTCGCCGCAGCTCTCCGATCCGCAAATAGTCAGGGCGGAAATCGTGCCCCCATTGGCTGACGCAATGCGCCTCATCCACGGCGATCAGGCTGACATTGATCCGGCGCAGCATCCCCAATGCGGATCCGGCCGCCAGGCGTTCGGGGGCCATGTAGAGGAGTTTCAGCCGTCCGGCCTCCAACGCCTCCCACACCGCATCGGTTTCTTCGGGGGTGTTGCCCGAGGTCAGGGCGCCTGCCTCAACCCCTGCTTCCTGCAACCCACGGACCTGATCGCGCATCAGGGCGATGAGTGGGGATATCACCACCGTCACCCCGTCGCGCAGCAGGGCAGGCAGTTGGAAGCACAGGGATTTACCGCCCCCCGTAGGCATGATCGCCAGCACGTTTTCACCTGCGGTCACGGCATCGACGATCTCCTCCTGCCCGGGGCGGAAGGCGTCAAATCCAAAGACATCTCGCAGCAAGGGTGCGGAGTCGAACATCTGCGGGGTGGCCCTGTTTTAAGGTTTATCTGCTCTTAAGACAGGACAATCACATACTAAGATTCGGTGAACAAGAGGTCAGTAAAAATAGACCGCATTGTTGATCAGGATGATCCGCAGAGCATAGACACCGATCAGCACAACCAGAGGGGTTAGATCAAGCCCGCCCATATTTGGTAGGAAACGGCGAATTGGGCCATAAATTGGCTCCAAGATGCGGTTCAGCCCGTACCAGATTTGCGCCACCAGCTGCTGGTGCAGATTCAGAACCTGGAAGTTGATCAACCAACTCATGATCACA
Source organism: Ruegeria sp. YTSA075 (assembly GCF_059610245.1). Classification (NCBI taxonomy): domain Bacteria; kingdom Pseudomonadati; phylum Pseudomonadota; class Alphaproteobacteria; order Rhodobacterales; family Roseobacteraceae; genus Ruegeria; species Ruegeria sp. YTSA075. The sequence goes on from NZ_JBXWNG010000004.1 coordinate 91,164, forward strand.
TGAGCAAGAATGATGAACCAGACAATGTCCAGGACCAGCAGCAGGATTTGTATCAGCGACAGCATAAGCACTCCGTTCTTGACTGGCTGAGACCTAAGCGCACCTGCCGCAAAGAGCAAGACCGGGCCAACTGAAAGCTTGCGAAATGGGTCAAACGCCCGTCTTATGACATCAAAGAACATCAGGGGCAGAGATGGCAGAGATTTCCAGGCGTAAGCGCATTTGGGGTTGGTGGTTCTTTGATTGGGCCAGTCAGCCCTATCACACCTTGTTGGTGACCTTTGTTTTTGGTCCCTATTTTGCCGGGCTGGCTGCCGGATACTACTCTGGTACAGGGCTGGATGCCGAGGCCGCCGCTGCGCAAGCACAAACCGTCTGGGCCAATTGCCTGACCATCACCGGATTGATCATCGCCTTTGGCGCCCCCTTGCTGGGGGCAATGGCCGATGTGTCGGGGCGGCGCATCCCGTGGATTTTCGGCTTCTCGGTCATGTATGCAGTGGGCTCGGCTGCGCTGTGGTACACGATGCCGGACGGGTCGAACATGTGGCTGATGCTGTCGGCCTTTGGTTTGGGATTTGTCGGCGCGGAATATGCGCTGATCTTCGTCAACTCTCAGCTGCCCGATCTGGGGGACGACAGTGAAGTGGGCGAGATTTCCGGTTCGGGATTTGCCTTTGGCTATTTCGGCGGTCTGATCTCTCTGGCGATCATGCTGGCGCTGTTTGTGGAACAGCCCAACGGCAAGACGCTGATCGGGATGGACCCGCTGTTTGGGCTGGATGCGGCGCAACAGCAGGGCACACGCTTTGTCGGGCCGTTCACGGCTGGATGGTTCCTCCTGTTCATGGTGCCGTATTTTCTGTGGGTGCGTGATGACGCGCCGACGGATAAAAAGGGCAGTATGGGCGAAGCGCTGAGCCTGCTTGCCAAATCCATATCAAACCTGCGCCATCGCCTGAGCCTGGCCAGCTATCTGGGCTCGTCCATGTTCTACCGCGATGCGCTGAACGGGCTTTACAGCTTTGGCGGCGTCTATGCCCGCTTGGTGCTGGAATGGGACCTGATCAAGATCGGTGTGTTTGGCATTGTCAGCGTTTTGGCCTCGGCGATCTTCGCTTGGATCGGCGGCAAGATGGATAAGAAATTCGGCCCTAAACCGGTAATCCTCGTGGCGATTTGGGTTCTGATCTTTGTGTGTGTGACCGTTGTGTCAATGGATCGAACGCAGATCTACGGCATTTCGCTGCCCGAAGGGTCCGGCCTGCCAGATCTGGTCTTCTTTGGTTGCGGTGTGCTGATCGGCGGCATGGGCGGTATCCTGCAATCGGCCAGCCGGTCGATGATGGTGCGCCATACCGATCCAAAAACCCCGGTCGAAAGCTTTGGGCTCTATGGTCTGTCGGGCCGCGCCACGGCCTTTGCCGCACCTCTTCTGATCGGGATTGCAACAGCTGTGACCGGCAGTGCAAGACTGGGGGTGTCACCCATCATTCTGTTGTTTATTCTGGGTCTCATACTGATGCGCTGGGTGAAACCTGAAGGGGATCAGAGCAGATGATTTTACGACGTTTTCTTATCGTTTTGGCCGCGCTTGCTTTGGCGAGCACAGCAACGGCCGAGCCCTTGGCCAAGCAGTTGTTCGGGTCAAAACGGGTTAGTTCACAACAAAAACCGGCTGCTTTCGGCAGTTATTCGCGTGGATGCGCGGCCGGCTCGGTGCAGTTGCCTGAAACCGGACCGACTTGGCAGGCCATGCGCCTGTCGCGCAACCGCAATTGGGGTCATCCTGTTGCGATTGACTATGTGCAGGACCTCAGCCGATTTGCCGCAAAGCAACCGGGGTGGAACGGCCTTTATGTGGGGGATATCAGCCAGCCAAGGGGTGGGCCGATGACATCGGGCCATCGGTCCCATCAACTGGGTCTGGATATCGATATCTGGATGCTGCCGGGCGGCGACATGCGCCTAAGCCGCAAAGCACGCGAGAACCTTTCGTCGATTTCTCTGCGCCGCTCGAACGGGGCCTTTGTGAACAACAATTGGACCAAGCAGCACCACGCTGTGCTGCGTGCAGCGGCGAAGGACAAACGCGTGGCGCGGATTTTTGTATTCCCCGGAGCCAAGGTTCAGATGTGCAAGGACGAGAAAGGCAACCGTGCATACCTGCGCAAGATCAGGCCCTGGTGGGGGCATCACTATCATTTCCACGTGCGTCTGAACTGTCCCAAGGGGTCAAAAGGCTGCGTCAATCAGGACCCAATTCCCAAGGGTGATGGCTGCGCTCAGGCGCAGGAATGGGTGAACAACATTCTCAACCCGCCGCCGCCCAACCCGAATGCGCCTGCCCCCAAGAAACGCCGGGAATATGTTCTGGCTGATTTGCCCAAGCAATGCGCCGCCGTTTTATCGTCAAACTGATCGCTGCATGTCTGTGTACCGGCTCGGTTGGGGCGGTTGAGGTCAAAACTGCATCCCAACTAAGCAGCTTTAACTGGAGGAACAACGCCGATTGGTTCGGTGGTTTCTCGGCGATTCATGTTTCGGATAAGGGGCGTCATCTTACGGTTCTAAGCGACCGGGCGACCTTGATAACTGCGCGGGTCGACCGCGACGGGGATCAAGTATCCGACATTCGCATTTTGGGCCATTGGCCGGTCTTATCCAGTACCGGGCGTATCATGCTGGGCTATGCTGGTGATTCCGAAGGGATCGCAATGGCCCCGGATGGTGGTTTTTATATTTCTTTTGAAGGTGTTCACCGCGTCGCCTATTATTCGGCGCCGGGGACAAACGCCCGTGTTCTGCCGCGCCCCAAAACCTTTGATGATCTGGAGCGCAACGGGTCCTTCGAAGGTCTGGCCATCGATGATCAGGGGCGCCTCTACACCCTCACGGAGAAGAGCCGTACAGTGGATGGCGAGATCCCGGTCTATCGCTGGGACGGGCACACATGGTCAACGCCCTTCGTGTTGCCTCAGAGGGGTAAGTTCCAACCTGTTGCCGCTGATTTCGGCCCCGATGGGCGTTTCTATGTGCTTGAGCGGACGGCATCTATCACCGGCTTTCGGTCGCGTCTGCGGCGGTGGGATGTCTCTGGCGATACACCAGAAGCCGAAGAAATCCTATTCGAGACCAGCAAAGGCACGCATGACAACCTGGAAGGTTTGTCAATCTGGCGCGGCGATCAGGGGCAACTGCGCGCCACGATGATTTCGGATGATAATTTTCTGGCGTTGCAACAGACCGAACTGGTTGAATATCTGCTGCCCGATTGACAGGTGCAGAGCAAAGGTCTAAACGCACGGCTTGCCTTGGGATGAGCCCGAGGCCAAGTCGCCGCTACCTTGTCAAAACGGGCATCTGAAAATGCAACGCTCTTATATTCCCGGCATCCTTGCCATGGCCACCATTGTCGTGGCGTCGAACATTCTGGTCCAGTTCCTGATCCTTGATGGGTTGCTGACCTGGGGTGCTTTCACCTATCCGCTGGCCTTCCTGGTCACTGACATCATGAACCGCGTCTATGGCGTGGGTCCCGCCCGCAAGGTCGTGTTTGCCGGGTTTGTCACCGGTATCATCTGTTCGCTGATCGGCAGTCAGATCATGCTGCAAGGCGACGGTTTCACCTATGCCGCTGTCCCACTGCGGATCGCCGTCGCGTCAGGCACCGCCTTCCTGATCGCGCAGCTGACCGATGTGACCATCTTCAATTCGTTGCGCGGTGGCCGTTGGTGGCGCGCACCGCTGGTTTCGACGCTGGTCGGATCGGCGCTGGACACGGCGATTTTCTTCACCCTTGCCTTCTCGGCCTCGGTCACCTTCTTCGGCGCAAACGCTGACGCCGCGATCAACTGGGCGTGGGAGCCAGTGCCGTTCATGCTGTCCGGCCCAATGGCACCGCTTTGGGTGACGCTGGCTTTCGCGGATTGGCTGGTAAAACTGTCGCTGGCCCTGATTGCCCTGATCCCGTTCAAGATGATCGTCGCTCGTCTGACCGCTGCACAGCCTGCCTAAAAAAGTGCTTTGAGAATGGCGCATCTTGTGTCAGGTTCAAAGCTAACCGCAACAGATAGAAAAGGAGGTGATCCAGTGTCAAGAAAGAGATTGGAGAGAGGTGTCGGAACAACCGGGGGGACAGCCTGCTAGGGCAGCCCTTGGCGGAGCGCTCGCTCCGGCTGGTCGATCGATCTAACCGACCCGACCTCCTGAACTTTCGAAGGGCCGTCCCACCGGGGCGGCCCTTTCTGTTTCCACTCGCGCCTTGTAAGGTCCAACCCATGTTGCGCATTACTGACGATATCACTCTGCAAGACTGGGAAATGACCGAAAGCTTTGTACGGTCTTCGGGTCCTGGTGGTCAGAATGTCAACAAGGTCTCCACCGCCGTGGAATTGCGGTTCGAAGCCGTGCGTTCACCGTCTTTGCCTGACCCAGTCAAGAACCGCTTGAAACGACTGGCCGGGCGACGCTGGACCAAAGATGGGGCGATCATCATTCAATGTGAGGAAACCCGCAGCCAGGCCCGCAACCGCGAGATCGCGCGTTCCCGATTGGCTGAGCTGATCTCACGGGCGCTGGTCAAACCCAAGCGCCGTATTGCCACCAAGCCTACCTACGGCTCGGTCAAACGCCGTCTGGCCGCGAAAAAGGCTCGTGGCGACGTCAAAGTACTGCGGGGCAAAGTCTCAGAAGATTGAACTGGCAGTTTCGCGGCACCTTGCTAGTCTGACCCGGTAAGGGAGAGCCAGATCATGAGGTTAGAAGGTAAAACCGCACTTGTAACGGGCGGTGCCTCAGGCTTTGGGGCCGGGATCGTGCAGCGGTTCCTGTCTGAAGGCGCGCGGGTGATGATCGCCGATATCAACGGTGATGCGGCACAGGATATGGCCAACACTTTGGGTAAGCAGGCCGTCGCTCAACAAGTCGATGTGTCAAACAGCGCCTCGGTTCACTCCATGACCGAGGCTGCAACAAACCACTTCGGTACCATCGACATTCTGGTCAACAACGCCGGCGTCACCCATCTGCCAACTCCGCTGGAAGATGTCTCAGAGGATGATTTCGATCGCGTCTTCAACGTGAATATGAAATCCGTCTATCTGACCGCCCGCGCCTTTGTGCCCGCCATGAAAACGCGCAAAGCAGGTGCCATCCTGAATGTCGCCTCCACGGCGGGCCTGTCGCCGCGCCCGAACCTGAACTGGTATAACGCCTCCAAGGGCTGGATGATCACTGCGACCAAAACGATGGCCGTAGAACTTGCCCCAAGCGGTATCCGCGTGAACGCAATTTGCCCCGTGGCTGGGGAAACCCCGTTGCTCAAATCCTTCATGGGCGAAGACACGCCCGAGATTCGTGCCAAGTTTCTGTCCACCATCCCACTGGGTCGCTTCTCAACCCCTCAGGACATGGCCAACGCTGCTCTGTTCCTTTGTTCGGATGAGGCCAGCATGATCACCGGCACTGCGCTCGAGGTCGACGGTGGCCGCTGTATCTGATCCACTCTTCATCTGGCCAAAAATATCCCCGCCGGAGGCAGCGCGCCTGCGCGCTTCCCACCCCCAACATCACAGATTGCAATGACCCCTGGACCCAAAAATCTGATCACCGATGTTTCTGGCTTGAAGGTTGGCAACGCCCAGGACGCCGATCTCAAATCTGGCACAACCATTCTTACGGCGGACGCTGCTTTCACAGCCTCGGTTCATGTGATGGGTGGCGCGCCGGGGACGCGAGAAACCGATCTGTTGGCCCCTGATAAATCTGTTGCCCATGTCGACGCGATTGCCCTGTCTGGCGGTTCAGCCTTTGGGCTGGACGCATGCTCGGGCGTGTCAGATGCACTAAGGGCGCTGGGCCGGGGATATCCGGTTGGCAACACCGCGGTTCCGATTGTCCCCGGCGCGATCCTGTTTGATCTGTTGAACGGTGGCAACAAAGACTGGTCCGAAAATCCCTATCGTGCGCTCGGGCGGCGCGCCTTTGAGGGGGCCAGCGAAGACTTCGCACTGGGTACTGCTGGCGCAGGAACCGGAGCCCTGGCCGCGATGCAGAAGGGCGGGTTGGGCTCGGCTTCGGCAGTACTGGACACAGGGATCACAGTAGGCGCGCTTGTTGCGGCCAATCCGCTGGGGAGTGTTACAACCCCCGGTGACCGGCATTTCTGGGCCGCCCCATTCGAACAAGGCGAAGAATTCGGTGGTTTAGGCCCTGATCCGCGCGCCGGATTGGGCCAGCCGGGCGCGAGCCGCAAGGCCAGCGCAATGCGGGCCGATCCCGAGAGATCGAATACCACAATCGCCATTGTCGCCACCGATGCGGCCTTGTCGAAGCCGCAATGTCATAGACTGGCCGTGGCCGCGCATGATGGCATCGCGCGCGCGGTCTTGCCTGCCCACACACCGGGGGATGGTGATTTGGTCTTTGGTGTCAGCACAGGGGCGGTGGAGTTGGCCAATGATGCCGAACTTGGGATGATCGGCCATGCGGCTTCGCTCTGTTTGGCGCGGGCTATCGCGCGTGCGATCTATCTGGCCTCGCCCGCTACGGGCGATCTGCTGCCCTGCTGGTCACAGCTCAACATGTCTGGTTAGGCCCGGCGTTTTGCTACCGCGACACAGACTACGCGCGGCAATCTGCGCGTTGACTCACCGGCGCTACAAAGCTCCATTTAGGCCAGCCACGCAAATCTGGAGCAAAGAATATGAATCGTTTCCTCGCCACCACAATCGTCGGCTTGCTTGCCCTGCCTGTTTATGCAGAAGGTGATGCAGAGGCGGGCAAGAAAGCTTTCAACAGATGCAAATCCTGCCACATGATCGCTGACCCTGCGGGCGATGTGATTGTTAAAGGCGGTAAAACCGGACCGAACCTTTACGGGGTCGCAGGCCGTACCGCAGGGACCCTGGAAGGGTTCAAATATGGTGACAGCATTGTCGAAGCCGGCGAAAACGGACTTGTCTGGGACGAAGAAACCTTTGTCGCCTATTCTCAAGATCCCAGAGCCTTCCTGAAAGAATACCTGGATGACACTGCGGCCAAGTCAAAGATGAGTTTCAAACTGAAATCCGGTGGCGAAGATGTCTATGCCTATATCCTCAGCGTATCAGGCGAATAGGATTTCAGATGACCCGATGACAAATCGAAAAGCCGCCTTACCTGCGGCTTTTCGTAAGGTTGATAATCCGACCGATCATTGCCATTTTGTCCCAACGCGGCCCGATCCGGAGCGGATGGGCCCCGATGCCAAGCCGATCCGGCCATAGCACCACATCAAAGTTCGCCAGTCCGATGGATCGGCATCAGGAGACGACATATGGGAATCATGATCCCGGCTTGGGTTGATGGTGAGTTGACCCCCGTGGACAAACTTGAGGCACATGAAAAAGGCCTCAGGCACAAGGCTGTGTCTGTCTTTGTGGTGCGTGGCACTGAAATCCTGATGCAGCGCAGGGCGTTGGGCAAGTACCACACGCCGGGTCTGTGGGCGAACACCTGTTGCACTCATCCTGACTGGGACGAAGGTGCGTCGGCCTGCGCAGTGCGCCGTTTGCGCGAAGAACTCGGGATCACGGGGCTGTATCCTGAATACCGTCACCGTCTGGAGTATCACGCCGATGTGGGCAACAACCTGATCGAGCATGAGGTGGTGGACGTTTTCTTAGCGCATGCACGTGGCCCGCTGAAGATCGAGCCGAACCCGGACGAAGTGATGGATATTCGCTGGATCGACTATCACGATCTTCTGGCCGAGGTGCGACGCCACCCGGAACGCTTTACACCCTGGCTCAAGATTTATCTGCACAACCATTCCGACACGATTTTCGGTCCGGACCTGATCATTTCCGCACAATCGTGATGTGAAAGCCTGCGCTGGCCTTGCATGGCAGGTGCAAGCCGCCTAAATCAACCCGTCATGGCCAAGCAGAAGACTGACCCAAACTACAAAGTGATCGCCGAAAATAGGCGTGCCCGCTTCGACTACGCGATCGAAGAGGATATCGAGTGTGGCATCATGCTGGAAGGGTCCGAGGTCAAATCCCTGCGGGCGGGCGGATCCAATATTGCCGAAAGCTATGCCTCGGTCGACGACGGAGAGCTGTGGCTGATCAACAGCTACATCGCCCCGTATGAGCAGGCCAAAGTGTTCAAGCACGAAGAACGCCGCCGCCGTAAACTGCTGGTCTCGCGCAAGGAATTGTCGAACCTGTGGAATGCGACACAACGCAAGGGCATGACACTGGTGCCGTTGGTTCTATATTTTAATCACAAGGGCCGGGCCAAGCTGAAAATCGGTATCGCCAAGGGCAAAAAGCTGCACGACAAGCGCGAGACCCAGGCCAAGCGGGACTGGTCACGCCAGAAGCAGCGATTGATGAAAGATCACAGCTAGGGTCAGGATGCAGTAGTTTCCAGTGCGCTGCGTGTTTCACGACTCGGAAAACGAAGCGGTGACATCAGCGATCTTTTCTGGCTGATCGACGCGCAGAAGATGCGTCCTAAACCCTTCCTTCCGAAACCCCATTCACGCTGATCTATCATGTAATGCTCACCCAGATAGAAATTCCGCGCCAATGGGATACCCGACAGGGCGCGGATTACCGGATCAGACCCTACAATGGCAGCGGAGCGGTCGGGGCGACGCTGCGGCGATCGTCGCCGCAGGTTTGGCAGGCCGTCATGTTCACGGTCGGAGGGATCGGCGCGGTCTTTCTGTTCATCACCAACCGGATCGACCCGGCGGCGCAGGAAAGCTGGGCCGCAACAAAAGATCAGCAGCCCGGATGACAGTCCAGTTCACGACGCCACATCAAGCATTTGAAGATGAAGTGGTGATCTACCCCCCAAAAGCGTCCCTCGTCTTAAAGTAGGGTTTGCTCACCCCTTCAACAGAGCAAGCCAAATGCGATTACCGCAGGCCGAATTCGTTACGATACCTTTGAACAACTCAGAGTTCGCAAACACGTCCACAATCTCGTCAGGAATCTCGCGGTTCCGCCGACGTTCCTTTGGCCATTCATCAGAGTATGTCGGGCTAGAAGCTATCTTTCCTAACCAAGACAGCAAAAGTTCAGCCACTGACCGACGCATGCGATGGGGCCAAAGCCCATGAGAATCCTAGGAAGATTGCGGCAGAAGCTCTGTGCTAAAGCGGTCCATTGCTGCGCTGAAATCTTTGTCCAGATACTCGTTCCCCATAATCACACTCAGCAGGATTTCCTGAACCTGGGATTCCAGCATTTCAATCGAATTGAGCGAGAAGTTTCCAACATTTTCAACTTGTTCGGCCGACAGTTTGTCAGGTGCATAGAAGACGTAGAAATACTGTGACACGATCATCTCATAGCCATGCGCGCGCCCAATATTCTCAAGCCCTTTCACCGAATAGAAGAAGACGTGTTGGCCGCAATCCGGCAGATAATAGAGCCAGTCTTCCGGCTGATCATCAACAGGCCAGGTTGTAAAAATGAAAATCGGGGCACCCCGGGACAGCAAGTCATCCAGTGTGACCTTCGGATCAGGAAGATGTTCGAACACTTCAAACGCAGTGATAACATCCGCTGAAATGTCATCGATATTCTCAAGCGCGGAGTAGCTGGAAAAGAGCGGCTGAGCAAATGCATCGAAGGTTTGAAAATCCCGCCCGACACTCCTCATCAGGCTGGCAAACAGCCCCGGGCCTGCTCCAAAATCCATACCCTTTGCAGTCAAAGGGATTTCAAGCAGGTCCAGAAAGACCTTCGCGGCCAACCAGTTCTTGATGCAACGAGGTGCTGCGCCAACATCTATGGTCAGGCCCGGAATTGCGTAAGATTCGTCCAGCCAGAAGGGATAATCCGTCTGCTGACTGCCGCATTCCTGGCAGGCATAATAGCGAACGTCATAACGCCGCAGAATTGTCTTTGCGAAAATGTAATCGGTCGCCCCACCACACAGACGACACGAAGTATCTGTTTTATCATTCATAGGTGCGTGCTTTCATCAGAAGGTTGGTTGCAACATCGTAGCGCTGGAATTCTGCGCTGACTTCATATCCCAGATCGGCAAGCAAGGCATGGAACCTGTCCAGATTTTCGTTCCATACTTCCACAAACAGCATTGGCTGGCATCTGGCAATGGTTTGGGAAAGGCCTTCGATGACTTCGCACTCCATACCTTCGACATCGATCTTGATGAAGTCGAAATCCTCGTTCCCAACAACGTCATCGCCTTTTCGAATTTCAAACCCGCCCACCGGATCCGGGTCGAAATGCGCCCCTGCTACGTTGAAAGCCTGCGAGATCTGGATGCGCGCAGAATGCGAAGATGCACCAAATCCCATACCCAGGTTTGACAAATCAACGGTTTTCAGTTCGTTCAGCGCAACATTCAGACGCAAAACCGAGATAACGCGTTGCTGCAGTTCAATTGCCGTGACTTTCTGCGCCTTCAGGATTTTCTCGAAATAGACCGCATGGTTCCCGATATTTGCGCCAATATCGAGTATTCGGGCACTTGCCGGAACATGTGCGCCAATCAGTTCCAGTTCTTCGATTTCGTAGAATTCCCCGGCACAGTGATGCGCCTGTATGCTGTCATGCGGATTGTCCACGAAGAACCGAAAAGTCTGCCCGGCATGGTCGAACGTTCGCACGCTGCCCTGATGTTGCGACAGCGTTACCGGAGGCGAGGTTTCGCCACATTCCGCAATCGCCACTGACAACAGTTGGATATTGGGCAAACTCACATCCGGAAGATCAATCTCCGGCTCGCTCAGTTCCGATCCATCGACAAGCCCGCTGTGCTCAAAGACAATTGGCAGAACGTTATCATCCGGCAATGTCGCGCTTATCGTCCGACGGACAGGTGCTGCCGCACTTAGATCAACCGAAACGGGGTCCGCATCGGCCACGCGCAGAACAAGGCCCGCCTCTGGCCTGCTTGCAGGATCCAACGCGCGCAGCTCAATGCTCACCTCCACCTGTCTGGTGGAAGGTGCCTCAAGAGAGAAGGCCATCTGTGACCTATAACCGTGCGAAACCACCCGGCCGGATCGGGTCATGAAACCCGTTTGAAACTCTGGGCCGCACTGGCTCAGATACCCGTCATATGCAAAGCGGACCGGCAGTTTGGGGCGGATCGAATAGGCAAGATAATCAAAGGCCGGTAAATGTTCGACATTGAAGGCTTCGGACCACCATCCTGTTTCCCCCGATGACGGCAAACGATGGAATCCGAAGAACGCCGTGTTTTCCATCGTAAGGTGGAGTTGGAACTGCGGATGGTCTTTTAAGAACTGAAAACACAGATAATTCGCCGGAACATTCAAGCACGGCAAAACCAGAACCCCGGTGTCGGACAAACACTCAAGCGCCTGTTTGATCGCGCGCGTCGTGTCCAGAAGGCGATACGGGCCGCCTATGTAGAGGAGATTGATGCTTCTCGACTTGAGAGCGCGGTTCGGGGAATCGTGAACGCGCTTCCAGTCAAAAGCGTAATACTTGGAATAGGCTTGCATGCATTGCGCAAACGGGTTGTCCCCGAAAGCAGCAGATTTCACTTTGCGAAGCGCATGAAAATGACTCTGCAAATAATACTCTAGGTACTTCTGAACGTGTACCGAAAAGGTGCCACTTGCTTTCATCACTGGGCTCGTATCTCCACTCATCACGCCATCCTTGTCCCAGACATGATGTTTGCCATCATGAAATCGTTTTGTTTTGTCCGCAAATCTAAACGCGAAAAACCACAGGGCTACGGCTGCCTCAGAGGGTCAAAGCCGAAAAACACGCACTATATCTCTTGCCGATCACTGACCAATCAGCGGTTCTGGTGACACTCTGACGGGCGGCAACACCTATGTCCGCAAGTCTTGCGCGATCCTCGATCGTCAAGGCGCCGAGCGTCTCTCGCATCTCGTCCAACGCGCAAACGATAAACTCGCTTTCTTCCTTCAGACCCAGGCCGCGGGCACCGAACGGTGAAGAGACCACAGCCAGCTCAGCAGCTGCATACTCGAACATCTTGATGTTGGAACCTGACCCAATATCCATTGGGTTGAGGCCGATATCCGCAACACGGAATGCCATCCATTTTGTGGTTTCATCGACCTCTCCCAAACGAATGACGTTTTCCAGAGTCGAGTCTCTCAACGGGCCGTAGTTGCACACCCCGCCGAGCACAATGAATTGCATGTCCGGGATCTGTTTTGCAAAATCGAGAATGCGGTCGGCAGCCGAGAAATTCGGATGATGGAAAGAGCCGCCGAAGACCGCTGTCAGCTGATCTTTCAAACCCAAACGCGTGCGTATCCGGGGCAACGCATCTTCAGGCACGTGGGGCACCCCAAGCGCGTCCACACCGTTTTCGATGATCGTTATCTGGTCGGCGTCTACACCGTATTCCTTTGCGAACGTGGTCGCATCGTTGGGTGTGCAGGCAATCACATGTTGCGACTTCAACAGCGCCGTTTCCTCCACATCCCGAACAACTTTCAACAGATGCGGGAAGCGTTCAAGGACAGAGGTTTTCTGCTGAAGCTCGACATTCTGAGAGTCAAAGACAATCGGGATGTCCGTGTCGCCCCGCGCCTGCAGAAGCGCATAAATCGAATAAGGGTGTGCTGTTACACATGCGTCCGATACAGCCAGCCGGTTGGCAAGGACTTCATTATACAGGACGCACTCATCCCAATGCAGAGCATACGCAACATCAGCGGCCATTTGAACTTCGGCATCCAGCTTGATCTCGAGCTCACGGAACCGTCCTTCGACAGCAACCCGTATCTCGCGCAGGTTCGGGCCAAAAATAACCGTCTCGTTGCGCCCGTGCCTGTCCGGAACAATGAGTTCGACGTCGAACTGTTTGGAAAGCTCGCGTGCGAGGTAAAATATGCGTCTTTGCCCACCACCGACAGCCGGCCACGTGGAATAGAAATTTGCGATAACAATGCGTTTCATAAAGTTTTGGCCCGTCCGGCATCCATGTCCATTCTATCAAGGACAGCTTGCACATACTGGATCGTAGAAATCTGCGAGATTTGTTGATGATATATACGTCGTGCTTCCTTGCGCACCCGGCTTGCAAACAGCTTTTTGAGGGGCTTGATATTTTTGCGTGTACACAGGCGCTCCAACCGCCAAAGGTTGCGCAATTTTCTTATCCCCATCACACGAGCGGGGTTTCCGGATTTGCGGTTTGCATGGTCGAGCTCAAGGATCATTCGAAGACGAACGGGGGCACTATTGTCGCGATCCAACGCGTGGCTCTCTGCCTCGGTGGCCTCCCGCCCCTGCAAGGCATAGGCAATCGCCTCGGCGAATTCCGCGCCATCGAATGCAAGAAGCTCGGCGACTGACCAATAAAGCTTGCGTTGCAAAAGCCGTTGAACGCGAGTGACAGATTCACCCAAAGCCCCTATCGGTCGTGGTAGGATCTCGGCCTTGTCGGCAACTTGATAGGGATAGTCTTTGCCGATTTCGACCAATGTGGCTTTGAAATCTTCCGAGTGGGAAGCCACTTGTGCCACCGCGCTTTGTGTATCCGACATCGGTGTGGCAACAGGCTGCGCGCCCTTCTTTGAGCCCGTAACCTTAAACGCCCGAACATATGACCCCAAGCGCCGGAACTCATAGCGTGTTGCTGCTGCGTCCCGGTCATGTTCCGGAATGGCATGTGGATGGAGGATCGTCGCAATCAAACGGCCGCCTTCGGGACGTGGAACAACCGTTTTGATCTTTGACCACCGCTTGCTATAGGGTAACGGCTCACGATAGTTGCCAATCATCAAAACCGCATCTTTGGCGGCGTCGGCGTAAATGGATTTGTACTCCAACTCGACCGTCAGCGATGTACCGACGCTTTCGGGCACAAACACTTCCAGAGATGCGCCGATATCAATCGTTTGCGCGGCCTTTTTGGCAGGGGCACTTTCGATGGACTTGATGACATACTGAGACAGGTGCGCGTCATTCTTCAGATCGATACGCCCATCCGGCGTCAAGGTCCGGTCAATATTGTATTTTTCCATCCCAAGCGGGAAGCGGGCGTAGTTATAGCTTTGTTCATACCAATGATCACCGTCCGCCGGGACACCTTCCACATCGGTTCGCTTCAAAAGCCCGGTTGTCGCGAAGACACCAATTTCCTCATACATGCGATCTTCACGCAGAAGATCATACATATTGCCGATCGACGGAATGTGGACGTCATCAATAATGAGAATTCCGCCGACCTTAAGGCGCTCATAAAGAATGGCGTATTCAAGATCCGGGAAGGGGTAACCATGCGGCCCGTCAATAAGGATGACATCAAACATATCATCATCCGTAAACTGGTGGACAGGCAATGTCTGCTGCGTTGGGCCATAAACAAACTCAGTGCAATCCGCTTTGAATTCCGGATCTTTCTGCACCAAACCAACCGAACTGTCCGGCATATCCCTGTCATCATACGCAAACACAACGTGCTTGGCGGCCAGGTTAGAGAACATAATGGTTGATTTCCCACAACCGGTCTCAAGCGTTTTGATGTCGCCACTTGGCAGAACTTCGGAAATTGCAATCAAAACGTCTGAATTAAATGCCCCGCCCCGATGGGCCCGACCTGCCAATCGCTGCAAAATGTCTTTTGTAGAAGAAGCCACGGAATGTCCCATACTCGGTTTTAGAATTTTTGCTTTCGTACAGATGCCCAGATTGCGAAGCAACCTAAATCATCAACTATAGGTTAAGTGCTTGTTTTTTCACAACATTGCGGAAAACCACTTCACTTTAGGTTCTTACGCCAACATCCATTTAAGTGTCTCCTGTAAGCTGTAATTCGGCTCGGTCTGAGTCAGACTACGGTACAATGTGACATCTCCCATCAATTCCTTCACCTCATTGGCGCGCACAAACTGGGGGTTCACGGTCACGTTCAGAATGTGCCCGGTAATGTCGCTGCACATGTCCACAATGCGCTGCAAAGGGGTCGCCACTCCAGAGCAGATATTTACCCGCTGTCCTCGCAGATCCGGACGCAGCAGTTCCCGATAAGCCCGCGCCACATCGCGAACGTCGGAAAAGTCCCGGGCAACATCAAGGTTACCCAGTTCGATTTGCGGGGCGCGCTGCCGGAAATGGGCCACGATTTTAGGGACAAGGAATTGGGCATTCTGCCCGCGTCCGGTGTAGTTGAAAGGCCGCGCGATCACGATCGGCAAGCGATCCGTAAACAGCTGAGCCATGTATTCCATAGCCAGTTTCGAAACCGCGTAATCGTTCACGGGCGCGGGAGAGGCTGTTTCCGCAATCGGCGCCTGTTTCGAGTTGCCATAAATATTGGCGCTGCTTGCCAAAATGACCCCGGACTGGCCCACGCCGGCCTGAGCCAATGCCTCCAGCAAAACCCGGGTTCCAATCACGTTTACCTTGTAGAAGTCCTCAGCTGCTCCATGCGCGACAAACGCAATCGCAGCCAGATGGATCACCGCATCAGGTTTCACCCTGTCTACAACATGGGCAATTGCCGCGCTGTCCGAAAGATCCGCCTGCAGATAGGTCGGGTCTTGCGCAGGGGGCATCGTCATCCCAGTGCCCCAGACCTCCCATCCCGCTGCCTCCAGTTCAGCAGCCACGTATCGCCCGGTGAACCCGTAACGGCCAGTGATCAAGACGCGGCCCCCTGACATCAGAACGAAACGCCCCGTTCGTTGCGCGCCAGATCAGCTGCGACCATCATCTCACAGAGATCTTCAAGAGAGGTCGTGGCCTCCCAGCCCAGAACGTCCTTGGCCTTGCTTGCGTCACCAATCAGCAGCTCGACCTCGGCGGGGCGATAGTATTTTGGATTGATGCGCACCAGAACACGGTTTGATTCGGCGTCAATCGCCACTTCATCTTCCCCTTGCCCTTCAAATCGCAGGCCAATGCCTGCGCCCTTGAACGCCATCGTGACAAAATCGCGTACAGTTTCGGTTCGCCCGGTTGCCAGAACAAACGTGTCCGGTGTGTCCGCCTGCAGCATACGCCACATCCCGTCCACGTAATCCTTCGCAAATCCCCAATCACGCTTGGCATCCATGTTCCCAAGTTCCAGGCAATCAAGCTGTCCCAGTTTGATCTTGGCCACACCATCGGTGATTTTCCGGGTCACGAACTCCAACCCCCTGAGCGGGCTTTCGTGATTGAACAGAATCCCGGATGTGCCAAAAATATCATAGCTTTCGCGATAGTTTATGGTCATCCAATGAGCGTAAAGCTTGGCTACGCCATAAGGGCTGCGTGGCCAGAAAGGTGTTTCTTCCCGTTGAGGAATCTCCTGAACCTTGCCGAACATTTCCGATGTGGATGCCTGATAGAAACGAATTTTAGGATTCACAATTCGGATTGCTTCAAGCCAATGCAGCGCCCCAATGCCAGTGATCTGGGATGTCGTGGCGGGCTGGTCGAACGAAATTCCTACAAAACTCTGTGCCGCAAGATTGTAAACTTCATGGGGCTCCGTCTTCTGAATCAGACGGATCATTGCGCCCATATCGGTCAGGTCAAGCTCTTCCAGTGACAGGTTGGGATGCGAACGGATGCCCAAATCATCGATACGCCAGAAATTGGTGGAAACCACCCGGCGGAACGTGCCGACAACTTTATATCCCTTTTCAAGAAGAAGCTCTGCCAGATAGGCTCCATCTTGCCCGGTAATACCTGTGACAATTGCGGTTTTGGTCATTCTAAGCCCTCTTTTGTTATGCTGGGCTTTAGCTGATCAAACCTAATGCGTCTACCGCTTGTCGGCGTAAGTTTGCCGATTAACCAATGTGTTCCCGCAGACCTCAACAGCCTTTTTGGGACTGCATAATAACGAATTGATAAAGCGTGTGTCTCAAACGGGTCCGGGGCTCGCCTTGACACTAATGACCCTTTCAGGCATCGCTCCTTCATTGACCGGGCAGAACCACCCCAATCAGACTGAACCTTGATGGCCATAGAACAACAGAAACTCGATGGAATTTCGATTGTTACGATGATCGGCATGATCTCCACAGCAGCGGGTATCATCATTGCGTTTTTTACGGTTCAGGGAATGTACAGATACATTCAAGTCTGTTGTCTGCACAAGGCGGACAACCGGAATGTCACCGCATATCACCAAACGCCTTGTAGAAAGCTGCCGCGCCATAGGGTGATCCCTTACCAAACCAGGAAATCTTCGGATATTGGTCCGCGCTTTCATCAAGAGGCGCTGATGGTAAGATCGGTGACTGCTTGAACACCAATGCCCCAAAGATGAAGCCGCGGAGTAACGCCAGTCAGATGTCTGAAATTGTCTTTGATCTCACCGAGGTCTTCAGCGCCTCCACCGGCAAGCTGCGGTTTTACGGGATTATGCGTGTTGTGCATGAACTCGGCCTGCAGCTTGTGCAGCGCAAGGCCCCGGTGCGGTATGGTGTCTTCTCCTATGCCCATGACGGGTTTTTGGAAGTGTTTCCGGAACTTCACGAGGATGGGACCGTCGATCTGAACGTTCCCTTGGGCATTCAGGAAATACGCATTCGCCCAGCCTACAAACGCAAAACGGTTCTGACCAAGCTGGCAACGCGCGCGGTGAATCCGCTTCTCAAACGGCGCAACAAGAAGATGTGGGCGAAGTCCGGTTTGACACCGCCGCGTTTGGACATGTCCGGCAAAACCCTGGTCTCTGCTGCCAGACCCAAGTTGATCACGGATGCAATTGATTCACTGGAGCGGCACGGTGTGCGCCCGCGGTTGGTACCGCTGCTATATGACATGATCCCGCTGCACTCTCAGTTCGGACATAAATCGGCTTATTTCCCGGGCAAATTCCTGGACGACAACCGGATCGTGATTTCAAACTCCACCGAGATCATGACCATATCTGAGTTCACCAAATCCGAATTGCTGTCCTTCTCGGAACAGGGTGTTCTGCCCCCTGTTCCACCGGTGGTCACATCGATCCCGCTTGTTCATGAATGTGCAGAAGGGGATCGCGAAGCGACCCTGACACTGCCGCCCGCGCCCTACATCCTGACAGTTGGCGCCACGATGGGTCGGAAAAACCTCGAGGCCTCGTTCGGAGCGCTTCAGATTCTGCAAGCTCAGGGCGCAACAGTGCCGACCCTGGTCATTGCCGGAGCCCTGCGCAAAACCACTCAGAAATACCTGGCCTCAGAGGATATGGCGGCCATCCGCGACAAGGTCGTCTTTATCGACAGCCCGGCACAAGAGGATCTGGTGGCGCTGTATCGCAATGCACTTGCGGTGGTGATGGCCACCCGGATGGAAGGCTGGGGATTGCCTGCAGGTGAAGCGCTCTGGTTTGGAACACCCGCAATCTGCTCAACGGCTCCTGTACTGCGCGAAGTGTGCGGTGATTTGGGGCTCTACTTTGACCCCGACAGTCCCGAAGAGCTGGCCGCGCACTTACGCCGCTTGCAGGAGGACATCGCCTTTGCCACCGACCTGCGCGACCGCATCACTGCGGCACATCCGAATTTGCGTACATGGAGCAGCGTCGCGGATGATCTGCAACGCGTTCTGGAAGGGCTCTGACCCACCTTGCGCAGTACAGGCTGCTGGCTGAACCAGGACAGGTTCAGCCGGTTTTTCCCTGTTGCTCGATCTGGACAGCGGTGGTGACGGCAGTGTGCAGATCGCGGGCCACATCGGCCCAGTCGCGCAGATCGGCCTCGGCGATTTTAGCCTCAAGCGCAGCACGATGATCAACATCCAGCAGACGCTTGACCGCTTCTGCGATGCTGGAGACCTGGGTCGCATCGCAATATTCCACCAGGTCCTCTCCGACTTCTGGCAGCGAAGAATTGTTCGCGACCACAGCCGTCTTGCCGTAAGCCAGCGCCTCACCCACCGGCAATCCCCAGCCTTCATACAGGCTGGCCATGATGGAGAACTGGCAATGGCCGTAAAGCATGTTGAGCTCTTCGTCGGATGGCCCTTCAATAACCCGGACATAACCGTAGATATTCCCGGTTGCTGCCAACAGGTCTTCAAAGTCCTGCCGCAACCAGCCCCGACGCCCGGCAAAGACAAGCTTGGGCAGATCCACATATCCTTGGTCCAGCAAGGCTTTCCAGGCCAAGGCAATGCGCCAGACATTCTTGCGCGCCTCTATGGTTCCGACACACAGGACAAAAGGGCTGGCAACAACATGGCGCAAGCTGTCATCCAACGTGATCAATTCCCGCAATCCCGGATAGGCTGCGGTGGCGATATTTGCCGACAGGGGTCCAACCCCCTGCTGCTGCAGGCCCATGTCTGCCCACGATGGTAAGGCGGCCTGGGCCAGTGGCACTACGGTGGCAGGGGCATCGACACCATGGGCGGAAAAGAAATCCTTCAGATCTCTGAGGGTTGCCTGTGAAATTGCCAGATAATGATTCGTGTATTCCCGGGATCGCATGAGCCACTGGTAAAAATTAGCCGGACCCATTCCGTCACACGTTTGCGGGGCGACAATGGGGATCAGATCATAGACCATGGAATGCACCACAAGCTCTGCCCTGCGGGCTTGCAGAAAAATATCGATCTGTTCCGAGAACCATGCGCTGTCTAGCAGCACCAAGTGATCACCTGCACGCGCGCGCGATGAGAACTCCACCGGGCTGAGGGTCTGCTGTTTTACCTGCTTGCGGCCCTTTCGCGCGTCGCGCCACATCCTGGCGGACATATTGTATTTATGGAAACGCCGATCATGCCCCAAACGGGCCGCCACATCCAACCAGGTCCGCTGAAGATAATACTTCACCGGTTTGGTGCGGTATTTTTTCAAAGGAGGCAGGTTGTCACGCCGGGCCACGGACGGGCGAAAGATCCGGCGCATGCTTTCAGGTGAGGCGAATGCTTCAGTTCCGATCTCTGAGAAGGGCAAACACAAATAGCGTCCCGATTTCCTGTCTCTCCAGGACAGGTACAGCCGGTCGGCATCTACAAGCCTGGACATCTCAACGATCATCGTCACGACGACCCGCTGAATTCCGGAATACCGGTCGATCTTGCTCACATAGCCGATCAAACTTGATATATCGAAAAAGAACGTGCGCCTGTCTTGCCCAGCCTGCATGTCGGACATCTCAAAATCTCCCAGTGGCAAACTGCCTGCCCCTCTCTGATCGGGTTACGCTGTTTTCGACCCGATAAGGGGCGACACGCAGCCCCGATTTTATCCGCGTGCGTAGACATCCTCATAACGGATGATGTCATCCTCGCCCAGATAGCTTCCGGTTTGCACTTCGATCAGCACCATGGGTACTTTTCCGGGGTTTTCCATGCGGTGCACGGCACCAAGCGGGATGTATACAGACTGGTTTTCGGTCACCAGTTTAACGTCGTCGTCGACCGTGACCTTCGCAGTCCCCTCGACCACGATCCAGTGTTCGGAGCGGTGGTGATGGCTTTGCAGGGACAGTGCCGCGCCGGGGTGGACGTGAATGCGTTTGACCTGAAAGCGTCCGCCGACGACCAGGCTTTCAAACCAGCCCCAAGGGCGGAAATCCTTGGGAAATATGGTGGCCTGGCTGGCGCCCTTGGCCTTAAGCGCTTCGACGGCCTTCTTCACGTCCTGCGCGCGGGATTTATCCGCCACCAGAACCGCATCAGGCATTGCCACAGTGATGACGTCTTTCAGGCCGATGCCCACCACCTCGAGATTGTCCGCCTCGGACCGCAAAAGTGTGTCACTGCACTCAATTGCCGTAACGGCGCCTGTCGCCACAACACCGTTTTCATCCGGACCCGCCTCACGCCAGACCGAGTCCCAATCCCCCAGGTCGGACCAGCCGGCGGAAAACGGCACAACGCTCAGGTTGTCAGCTTTTTCCATCACGGCATAGTCGATCGAGATATCCTCGGCTTGCTTCCAGGCCTCCGGGTCCAGCCGCAGGAAACCCAGATCCGCCCTGGCCGCTTCGCAAGCTGCCTTGACCGGCGTCATCAGCGCTGGCGCGTGGGTTTCAAAGGCGGCGATGATATCGCTTGCCCGGAACAGGAAGATACCGCCATTCCACAGATGTTTGCCATCGGCCACCATCGCCGTGGCAGTATCCACATCAGGTTTCTCGACAAAGCTGTCGAGCTTGACGGGTGTGATGCCTTCAGGTGCAGTCGCCAGTTTGAGATACCCATAGCCGGTCTCAGGCCGGTCCGGTGTAATTCCAAAGGTTACCAGTTGCCCGGCCTTAGCCGCTGGCACACCCGCAACCACAGCGGCGCGGAATGCGTCTGCATCTGGCACAACATGATCAGACGGTGCGACCAGCAGCAAGGCATCAGGGTCGGACATAGCCACATGCAAGGCTGCAGCCAGAACCGCAGGCGCAGTATTGCGCCCTTCAGGCTCAATCAAAATCGCGCCTGGATCAATGCCCGCTGCCTGCAGCTGTTCGGTCACGATAAACCGGAAATCAGACCCGGTCACCACAACGGGGGCAGCATAACCCTCTCCGGACAGGCGCCTGGCCGAGGCCTGAAACAGGGTCTCTTCCCCGGCAATGGCGGCAAACTGCTTTGGATAGGATTTCCGAGACAGCGGCCAAAGACGGGTACCGGAGCCGCCGCAGAGAAGAACAGGAGTGATGGACACGATCAAACAACCTTTGCCAGTAAATAGAGGTTTCTATTCTCAACTTAACAGCAGTTTTTCAAGATGGTTCTTTTATTGGTGGGGCAGCTTTCGGCAAGAAAATGTTAACCATGGGCTCTGTTGCGTAGCTTCCGTTGACCGAAGAGATCACGCTGTAGCGGCAGAGATCACCTCCGGACTGAGCTTTACCGATCATGTACGCAGCTTGGCTTTCACTCAGGACCGCCTCGCCGTTTCTCTCCTACCTCCACGCGCTCTTTCAGCTTTTTCAAGACCTAGTTGTTTAGTCTCGGCATCTGGTGGATCGGGTTTACAATGAATCGATCCGGTTCTGAAGTCTGAGCCTCCCCAACTGAACTGTTCCACCGTTATGTTTAGGAAACGGAGGACCACGAATGGCAAACAAGAGACCGAAGCCCGAAGAGATTGTCTCGAAGTTACGGCAGGTTGAAGTTCTGATGGGGCAAGGCAAATGCTCAAAACCCAATGTATACTGCAAGACACAGAAATCATGTATAAAATTGGGGTGGTGGCGGAGACGAAGGGATTCGAACCCTCGAGACGGTTTCCCGCCTACTCCCTTAGCAGGGGAGCGCCTTCGACCACTCGGCCACGTCTCCGTCGACGGGTATATCCGTGCATGTCACGGAGTTACAAGGTCGATTTTGGTGCTTGTGTCATTTTTTCTGACCTCAAGCGTGGTTCTGAAGACGGACCAAAGCCCCGGCGGCGGATGTGCCGCCGCCGGGGCTGCGCGCGGCCTAACGGAACACGTCGATCAGGTCTGAGACACTGACACCTTCTTTGATTTCTTTCAGACGGGCGAAGATCATCGCGATGACGACACCTGTCCAGCCATAGGCCAGAGCGTTCAGGACAGCCTCGGCTACGATCCAAGTAGGGGTGGGTTCGAAGCCGATGGCAGAGGTGTCGCCAAACCCGACGGCGAATACAAACCCAACCACAAATGAGACCAAGAAAATGCATAGAACAAGCACGATCAATGTGCCGACGATCGGCCAGCGATAGCCCTTTGTCAGCTGCGAACTGCGATTGAGCGCTCCGAAACCGGATTTGTCGATGACGATGGCCGGGACAATGACTGAGAATACGGCGTAGAGCCAAAGCCCGGGTACAAACACAAGCGCAAACCCGATCACGATCAGAATGCCGCTTACGATGGACAAAACCACCAAGGCTGGCAGGTTGACCAAGGCGTTTTTGAAATATTGGCCAATCTGGGCGGGCCGCCCGGATTTGGCGTCATAGGCCAGTTGGATGACCATGGCCGAGGTTAGTGAGATGGCGACGGATGAGATCAACAGGGCCACGACAAAGGTGGAACTGAAGGTCGCCCAGTCAAACTCAACCCCCGGGACGGCCTCGAAATCCGTATCCCAGGCATATGTATTCACAATGACATCGATCAGAGCCGGGATAAAACCCAACAGGATCACGATGTGAATTTTTCGGAAGAAAATCGAAAATGTATCACTCAGAACCGCGCCCACTCCGAAGGGGGCGTGGAGGTCAGAAGTTGCAGTGTCAGCCATCTGTATATCCTAAACTAAACGATATGCTCTTGGCTGAGATAAAGCCGCGCACTTCCATTCATCTGCAAGGGGAAACTGCGTGTTAAGTCTCGCCCTTAGGCAAAACGGCAACAGCTTCTTATTAGACTTCGCCGTTCTCGGTGGTGTGGTGCTTATCCTTCCGTTTGTCTCCGAACAGTTGTCGTTGTTCGAGGAAAGCGCGCTGTGCCTTGTAGAAGGCTTCGAGGAAGGCTTGGTGGTCTGCATCTGGAACCGGGTCGGCATAGTCGATCTTGCGGCGCACCTGCGCAAAGACAGCGGCCAGCGTTTCTTTCTGCTGTTTGTATGCGGCGGGGCCTTTTGTGCGGTTGGCACTGCGCAGAACCCCTTCGAGGGTTTGCAATTCGAATGCGCCATAATGTTCCAATTGATGTGACAGGAATTGATAAGAGGATTGCGCAGCCGTCAGTGGCCGGTTGGTTTCTGACATGTCCGGCAGCAAAACGGGTTTCGGTAGGTGGATCACGTAGGTGCCTGCGATGATGTCTCCAAGCCGCTGCCGACGTTTGTTGAACAAAGGGACCGCCAGAACGCCCAAGACCCAGGCCAGCGAGATAAGGGATGGAACCAGAGCATCGGTTGTCAGCGTCAGGACCATCGTGCCGGGCAGGAAGATCTCGGCCTCTTTCATCAGGTTGCGCACGACCAGGGATTGCGTTGTCAGGGCCTGACCGTCTGCCGAAACCACCTTGATCTTCATCAGCCGTTTGCCAAGGGTTTGGCCGTTCCAGATCAGCTCGGACGCGGCGTAGTAGGGGATGCGGATGACGAAGAACAGCATCGCCCCGATGGCCGAAGCCGTGAGGGGTTCGACCAGATCGAAGGAAACCGCCAAAAGAAACAGCGCAACCGCCACGGCCCCCGTGATCAGAATGTCGGTCAGCTGCGCAGCGGTTCGAACCCCCACACCGGCGACGCGGAAATAGAGCGGCACGCCTTCGGGTGGCAGCAATCGGTTCATTGTGGCAATGCTCATGACCGCCTCCGTCCGCCGAGCGAGAACCACACCAGCCAAAGCGCCCCGATGGCCCAGCCGATGGCAATACGAGTGGAGCGGTCCTGTACCAGTTGCCTGCCGAATCCTTCCAAAAGGGCCGCAATCACCAGCATCATCGCCGCGATCAGCGCCAGCTTGACCGCATCATGGCCCGCCGCGCGGAGGGCTCCCGCCCGGGTTTGAGAGCCTGGGAACAGGACAGCCAGACCCAGTTTCAACCCCCCTGCGCCTGCGATGCAGATCGCCGACAGTTCGGTCACGCCGTGGATCGAGAGCCATCCGAACATGTCCCAGCCCAACCCGCGGTCGATATGCAGGGCATAAAAGACGCCAAGGATCAGTCCGTTGTAAAACAACAGCATGATTGTCGGCGCGCACAAGAACGCGCCGAGGCCAAAGACAAAGATGGCGATCCGGGTGTTGTGGGAAAACAGATAGGTCGCAAAAGCACCAAGGCCCGAGGCGTTCTCTTCCCCATAAATGGCCGCCCGAAGGTAATCGGTGCTGGCGTCAGGCCCGCGCCCTCCGGCCAGGTCCGATGGCATGAAAACATAGAACCATTCGGGGTTGTCGAAATAGAAGAAGTATCCGGCCAGCGCCCCGGCGGCCATGCAAAGAAACCCCAGCAGTGTGACGCGCCATGAGGATCGCATCGCCCGTGGCCCGCCGCTGGTCAGGAACCTGCGGATTGTGCCGCCCAACCGCTGCTGCGGGGCATAAACGCTCAGATAGGCACGGCTGGTCAGGGCTTCGAGATAGTCCAGCAAGCCGCGATCCAGCGAAATCTCGCGAGCGATGGACAGGGAGGTTGTGGCCTGCCGATACAGATCGGCCAGATCGCGCGCCTCCTGAAAGCTCATGCGATGCAGGCCCTGACCCTCGGCCTTGTCGACCAGATCGGACAATCTGCGCCAGTCGCCTTCGCGTTCCTGCCGAAACCGGGCTGAGCGGATCAGGTCACGGTCAGACATCAGATCATCTCTCGCGCTTTGATTTCCAGATAGGTCGAGATCAGGCGGGCCGAGACCTCACCTGGCTCCGCATCAATCACAGTGACGCCCAGTTGGTGCAACCGTTCCAACACAAGGCGGCGTTCGCGCAGCAGTTGCCCGGTTGAAACCGTTTCTGCCACCCCATCCATATCTGATGGGGCCTCATT
The DNA here is from genome assembly GCF_059610245.1 of Ruegeria sp. YTSA075. NCBI lineage: Bacteria > Pseudomonadati > Pseudomonadota > Alphaproteobacteria > Rhodobacterales > Roseobacteraceae > Ruegeria > Ruegeria sp. YTSA075. Next base: position 116,488 of record NZ_JBXWNG010000004.1, read on the forward strand.
GACCTGTGCCTCCAAAATCGGGTCGCGCAGCGTGACAAAGACAATCAGATGCCGCTTTGCCAGAACACTGACATTCTCGACCATCAATTCGGCCGTTGTGGTGTCCACGAAATCCGAGAACACGATGATCAGGCTGCGCTTTGGCGTGCGTCCGTTTAACTCGGTCATGGCCAGCGTATGATTGGTTTCGACGCTTTCATAGCTGAGTTTAGATGTGCGGCTACGCAGCCGGTTGAACGCGGCGCGCCCCGGTTCGGGGGGCAGGAACATGCGCGGTTTGGCATCATAGGCATAAAGCCCAACCTGATCGCCTCCGATGGCTGCGGCCCAGGCGGTGGCGAGTGCGGCGGTGATGGCGTGATCGATCTTTGGCAATCCCGCGACCTCTTCGCGCATCTGATAGCCGTTATCCAACGCGATGATCACATGATGGTTGCGTTCGGCCCGCACCTCTTTGGCCACGAGCGAGCGATACCGGGCCGAGCGTTTCCAATCAATCGAGCTGGCATCCATTCCGCGCACAAAATCGCGCAACTGGTGAAACTCGGTGCCTTCGCCAATGGCTCGGTTTTCCTTCACGCCAAACAGGCGCGACTGCACGGTTGTCGAAATCTCACCCGACATGACCCGGCGGATGTTTGGGACCACAGGGATCTTCAGACCAAAGGACAGTTTGGGGACGAACTCAAACAGCCTTAGCCGCGAAGACCATGACAACCACAGGTGAGACAGATCCCAGGTGCCCCTTTGTCCCGCGCGAAACGGGATTTGAACCGAGCCTTTCGACAGGTCAAAACCCGACGGGCCATCCAGCCCTGCAGGCCAGTCCATCTCGCCCAACATCCCCGGCGCGGTCGGGGAGACGGTCAAGTCGATCTGACCTGCCTCGCCCACAAAGACATCCGGCATCGGTTCAACCGTCACCGACCGCCGACGTGGCCAGGACAGCAGCAAATCGATAAGTGCCAAACCGCACAGCACAACCCAGGGCAAGCCAGCGATGGGCCGGGTTGCATCCCCCAGAACAATCGCCAGCAGCGACAGGCACAGCGCCGCGCAGGCCGCGATCAGCAATATGCGGGATGGCCGGATCAGCGGGGGACCTCGATCTGGTTGAGGATGTTTTCCAGCACTTGCCGCGGGCCGCGCCCTTCGATCTCGGCCGAAGGGGACAGCACGATGCGGTGTTGAAGCGCATGGATGATCAGGGTTTTGACGTCATCGGGGATCGCAAAGTCACGTCCGTTCAGGGCCGCCGTTGCGCGGGTGGCCCCGGCAATGGCATCCGCAGCTCGGGTCGAGGCGCCAAAGGCAATGTCCGCGCTTTCGCGCGTGGCGCGAACCAGCCGCAGGATATAGGCCAGAATGTCATCATCCAGCACGATCCCGTCGATCAGTCGTCGCGCGGCCAACATGGTCGGTGCATCCAGCAGCGGCTGCACGGTTTGCGTGGCGCTCAGGAAATCCAGCGGCTCATTCGCATGCTGGCGCAGGATCGACAGTTCCACATCTTCGGGCGGGAAGGTCAGGTTCACCTTGAACAGGAACCGGTCCAATTGCGCCTCGGGCAAGGGGTAGGTGCCTTGCTGTTCAATCGGGTTCTGGGTGGCGACGACGATGAATTCCGACCCCAGCATGTGGTCGGTGCCGTCAATCGTCACCATTCGCTCATTCATCGCTTGCAGCAGCGCGGCTTGGGTCTTGGGCGGGGCGCGGTTGATCTCATCCGCCAGCAGGATCTGGCTGAAGACCGGGCCTTTGGTTAGAACAAACTCGCTGGTCTGAAAATTGTAGATCGAGGTGCCCAACACGTCGCCCGGCATCAGATCGGGGGTGAATTGGATGCGCCCGAATTGCAGGTTCAGCGCCCCGGCAAAGCTGCGCGCCAACAGGGTTTTTGCCGTGCCCGGAGGGCCCTCGAGCAGCACGTGCCCGCGTGCGAACAAGGCGGTCAGCAGCAGATCGACAGCCTCTTGCTGGCCTTGCACAACTTTGCCGATCTCGGCGCGCAGCGCCTCGGCCCGGGCGAACAGTTCTTCAAGCGTCATTGGCAAGGTGCTCCAGTATCAGTTCGAATTGGTCAATGTAGGAAATCGCGTCATCTGCACCCAGATGCGGGGGCAGGGCGCGTATGGTTTGGATCAGCGTGTCCAGCTGGGCGGCCAGATCAGGCTTTCTGGCGCGGACGTATTTCAGATACGCCTCTTCAGGTGTGCCGACTGCCATTTGCGTATTTCCAAACAGCGTAGCCGCACGGGCGCGCAACCGTGTGTCGACATAGTCCGACAGCATCGCGCCATCCTGATCCGTCAGGCGCATTAACCGTGCCCGTGCCTGATTGGCGGTCCGTTTGCCAGTGCCCAGCGTCGGGGCAGGGCCCAACACAGGCCCACTGCGCAACCCACCGCGCCATATCGACAGCGCCAGCAAAAGGCCGGCCCCGATCCACAAAACTCGGAACGGGGGTTCGAATAGACGTTTCAGATCGTCCCATGTGCGTTCACGGGCGACGACGTTTTCAGGTGCCGTCAGCCAGTTCTGATCGCTGTAATCGATGATGATGCGTTGATCCCCGGCGATCTGAGGCAGGACCCGCGCCGCTATCCATGCATTGTCGCCCAGGGTGAGGCCGTGATTGTTCAACAGATCCGGGTCCGACAGGACATAGACTTGCTGCGTGCCCTCAGACCCCGGCAGCGGGCACAGGCCAAGCAGCATCTCGCCCGGTTGTCCGACGATGGGATCGCACCCGTTTCCGGCAAAGGTTTGCGCGGCATAGATGCGGGCTTTCAACTGCGGGTCTGCGACCAGCTCATAGTCCAGAAATGGTCTGCGTGCGAATTGCAGGCTTCCGACCTCGGGCCCGACAAGCCCGTGCAGGATCGTTTCAAGGTCGGTCCTTTGCGCGATCAGAAACGGATGTCCGAACCCTGTCAGGCGCATGCCACTGCGCCACTTCGGCAGAATAATCAGGCTGCGCACTGATTGTGCCTTGTCACGGATGACGTCGATGTTCTGATCGAACTCATCGGGTTGAAACAACAGCTCTTCTTTGGTCTTGGCGGTGGTCCGATCCGCATCAAGGCGCGTGTCATATAGCGGCTGAACCAGAAGGCCCACTGTGCTGCGATCCAACGGCCAGCCGCCCGTAAAGCTTTGGGTGGCGTGCGATTGGCTGTTCAACCAGCGGTCCAGCCCATCAAACCCACTGGCCGACTCGCGCAATGCGTATTGGCGCCCTGCCATGACGTAGAGGAATATGCCAACGCATATTGCAATCACCACGCCGACGATGATCCAGTCCAAACGGATACGATCTGTCGATGGGAACCCTGTTGTATCGCTCATGCCCGCACCTCGCGCAGGACGGGTCGGATACGTGATAGCAGTGCGTCAAAATCACCTTCACTGATCGAGTGATGACCGAAATTCACACGTTCGCTTTCCAGAACCAGCGCGCGCAGATCAGGGATGTACCACAGGTTTTGCGGCATGCTGCGCAAAGCCTCGCGATGGGTCCAACTACGTTTGAACAGAACCTCGTTTGCCGCCAGACACCGGCTAAGCGCCAGTTGGGCCAATCCGGTGACGGCCAGATCGCGGTCCTTCAGCCTGAGCAGCGCGTCCAGATCAGGTATTTCATCCCCGTCCTCCGTCGTCTCTGAGCCGCTGTGCCGACCTTTGCGTCGGGCATTGTCCGAGGATTTGCGGAACGAAACAGATGTTTTACCCGCGCTATTGTAGATGAAAAGCGCCAGAAAAATCAGAACGATTGCCGAGATCGCACCCACGATCCAGCGACTGTCGGCAGACAGTTGAACGGGTTGGTTTTCAGCCTGAGGCGTGAAATCCGTGTCCAGCGGCGGCGCGGGTTTGGTGGGATCGAAATACAGCACATCCGTGTCGATCCCCCGATATCTGACCGCTTTCAGATAGTCCTGCCCCGAGGCGCTGAGGTCCGGTCGGGATAGCGTCGCCTCCTGCGCGAAGGCAGAGGATACGGCGCACAGAAAACACGCAGAAAAACAGGCCAAAACAAATCTCATCGCGGTATCGATAGATCAGTGACGAATGGCAGGCAACAACCTAGACGCGTTTGTCAGGATCATCGTCCACAACCTGTTGCTATTGGCCACATCGAGGATGTGAAACCGGGCGATGATAGAGCCGCATAGTAGGTCTATTCAGGCTCTGCCGCATACAGACCCAACTGATGCCTGCGCTGGTGAAACCGTTCGACACGTTCCACGATTTCATCGCTGGAAACCGAGATGACGAAGGACAACAGCGTTTCCAAAAGGGCGATGGTCGATACCGAGGAGGGGAAAAACTGCGGCGTATCCGCGGCCACGACAAACCCGTGCTGAGCATTCAGGATCACCGGGCTGGCGGGGCTGTCCGAGATGCCAACAACTGTCATCCCCTGCCGCCGGGCCAGTTTGATCGCATCGATCACTTCGGTCCGGTAGGGGTGGCAGGTGATGGCGATCAGGACATCTTGTTCATCCGCCCAGGCCAGATCATCCACCGGGGTCGAACCTGACCGGGGGATGGCGTGAAACTGCTTCATCCCTGTCGAGGCCAGATAGGTAAAGTTGCGCGCGTTCGAGTTGTTCACACCAACGCCCAGCGTGAAAATCTGGCGACAGTTCCAGATATCTTCGGCGGCTGCGCGCAGTCGTTCGACATCGATGCCGGCAAATGTCTCTTCAATATTGCGGATGGCCGCGCCGATCATGTCGGCGTAAAGCCCTCCCATCTCGCCCGATTTGCCGATTTCCTGTAGCCAGCGGGCGCGGTCGGGAAATGAAACCGAACCTTTGCGGATCGCTTCGCGGAAGGGCGCGCGGAAATCTTCGTAGCCTTCGAACCCGACCTGCCGCGCCATGCGGACAAAGGTATTGGGTTTGACTTTGGCAGCCTCGGCTATCTCGCGCACGGTGGATACGCCCACATCCGTAGGGTTTTCCAGCACATACCGTGCGGCCTTTTGGGCTTCGGGCGTCAGGGCATCCCATTCCTCGGACAGACGATCCAGAACGATTGATGATACATTTGTGTCATTCATGATTGACGATGGTACAGTTGTGAAATTAGCCTGTCGAGCAGAATCGCAGGCCATGAAACGTGCATCAACCCGTGGCCCAACTACGGAGACTAAAGGATGACCCTGCCTGATACAATGAAGGCCATGGTGACCATGGGACATGGCGGTCTCGAGCAGATGGTTTTGCACGACAACTGGCCGCGCCCCGATCCTGCGCCGGGTGAGGTGTTGATCCGTGTGGCCGCATGCGGGCTGAATAATACGGATGTGAACACACGGTCGGGCTGGTATTCGAAAACCGTGACCGACGCGACAACCGGTGGTGCGTTTGCCGAGGTTGGCGAAGATGATCCCACTTGGGGCGGTGCGCCCATCACTTTTCCCCGCATTCAAGGCGCTGACATTTGTGGTCGTATCGTTGCGGTTGGCGAGGGTGTGGACCCATCGTGCGTCGGACAACGGGTGATCACCGATGGCTGGCTGCGTGACCCGGACGATCCGCAGAACATGGATAAGACGGGCTACTACGGGTCCGAACGGGATGGCGGCTTTGCTGAATACGCGACGACATTGGCGGTGAATGCCGTGCCAGTCACCTCGGACCTTTCGGACGCTGAACTGGCCACATTCTCCTGTTCCTACTCAACTGCCGAAGGGATGCTGACCCGCGCCAATGTGACCCGCGCGGATACGGTTCTGGTACCGGGCGCGTCGGGTGGTGTTGGCGGTGCTTTGGTGCAGCTGGCCAAACGCCGGGGTGCCCGTGTCATCGCCATGGCATCTGAGGCGAAGCATGAAGACGTGGCCAAGCTGGGCCCCGACAGAATACTGCGCCGCGCGCCCGAAAATCTGCGCGCCGCTCTTGGGTCAGAGAAAATCACCGTTGTCGCCGATGTGGTGGGTGGCCCCTATTGGCCGCACCTGATTGACATAATGGAACGCGGTGGGCGGTACACCTGCTCGGGCGCTATCGCCGGGCCGATGGTCGAGTTCGACCTGCGTACATTCTATCTGCGCGATCTGACCTTCACCGGCTCGACCGTGATTGACCCTCAGGTCATGCAGCACCTCGTGAAATACATCGAAGCAGGTGAGATCAAACCCGCCCTCGCCGCGACCTATCCGCTGGAGGAATTGCGAGAGGCACAGGCCGCGTTCATCGCCAAACAACACACCGGCAATATCGTGGTGATCCCATGACACTGGATGATGTGCTCGAAGCCGCTCGGCAGGTACATCAGGCACACCCCGCGCTGTCTGCGTTTAGCACGTGGCCCTCGGACCTGTCCCTTATACAAGCCCAACCCAGTCACATTGCAGCCGCAGACCAAGTGCGGGATTTTGAAATCAAAGGCAGCGAACTGACCCAAAACTTGGTTGCGGCTGTGCGGGGCACCACACATCTGGCGCATTGGAAACAGACCTATACCGAAGAGGAGGTCGGCGCGGATTTCCTGCGACGCTATGGGTATTACGAGCTGTTCGGGCCCACGGGCCATTTCCATTCGACCCAATTGCGCGGCTACATCGCCTATTGGGGGCCGGGGCTGAACTATGACCGGCACAGCCATCAGGCTGAGGAGCTTTATCTAACCTTGGCGGGCGGCGCTGTGTTCAAGACCGACGCGGATGCGGTTTTCGTCGGACCCGATCAAACCCGCATGCATTCCAGTTGGGAAAGCCATGCCATGGTCACAACCGATCAACCGATCCTGACCTTTGTGCTGTGGCGCGGTGCGGGTATGTGTGATCTGCCCAGAATGGATGCGGCATGAAGATCTCGCGCATCCGCATCTATCAAACCGGGCTTCCGTATGTTGGCGGGTCTTACGTATGGGGGGCTGGCAACGCCATCGAAATCGCCACCGCCTCGGTCGTGGTCATCGACACCGATGCCGGGCTACAAGGCTGCGGCGAGTTCACGCCTTGCGGTGAAAACTACATGGTCGCCCATTCCGAAGGCGTGGTTGCGCTGGCGCGGCTGGTTGCTCCGCATCTGCTGGGCGAAGACCCGCGTCAGGTAGCGCGGATCGAGCAGTTGATGGATCATCTGGGGCAGGGGCACGGCTATGCAAAGGCCCCCTTCGACGCGGCCTGCTGGGACATTCTGGGGCAAGCCTGCGATCAGCCGGTCTGGATGCTGCTGGGCGGCAAACTGACTGATGGTGCGCCAATGTACCGGGTTGCGCCGCAGAAGGCGGTGGATGAGACCGTGGCCGAGATGGATCGTTACCGCGATCAGGGATACCGGCAGTTTCAGGTCAAGGTGGGCGGTGACTGGGCCACGGACATTGACCGTATCCGCACCATTGTTCCCTTGCTGAAACAGGGTGAGAAGGCGATGGCCGATGCCAATCAGGGCTGGCGCGTGGACAATGCGGTCCGGGTGGCCCGCGCCACGCGCGATCTGGATTTCATTCTGGAACAGCCCTGCCGCACCTATGAGGAATGCCAGCAGGTGCGCCGCGTTGCCGAACAGCCGATGAAGCTGGATGAATGCGTCACCGGTATCCACATGGCCCAACGGATTGTCGCGGATCGCGGGGCCGAGATCTGCTGTCTGAAAATCTCGAATCTCGGCGGGATCAGCAAGGCGCGGCGGGTCCGGGACTATCTGGTCGAAAATCGCATCCCGGTGGTCAGCGAGGATACATGGGGCGGCGAGATCACATCCTCGGTCGTGGCCCATTTCGCCGCCTCAACCCCGCCGGAGTATCTGCAGAACACAACTGACCTTATGAACTATAACACCCGATCCACCGGCATCGGCGGCCCGATTGCCCGTGACGGCAAGCTATACGCGCCCGACACACCCGGCCTTGGTGTCAAACCGGATTTCGAAAGCCTGGGCGCGCCTGTAGCGGAGTACGCATTATGAAACCACAAGCCGTTGCCACTCAGATGATCGACGATGAACGCGTGCGCGTGACGCGGTTTGACTTTGCGCCCGGTGCAGAAACCGGATGGCATCGCCACGCGATGGATTACGTCATCACGGCGATTACCGATTGCCACATGCGTTTGGATCTGCCGGACGGAACGGTCAACGAGGTGACCGTGCCCGCCGGAACCGCTTATCGCCGGGATGAAGGGGTCGAACATAATGTCATCAATGCCGGGGATGCCCCGATGTCCTTTGTGGAAGTGGAATTGAAATGAAGATCACCCGACTCTCGGTCTATCACGTTGATCTGCCTTTGGAGCATCCCTACTGGCTGTCCGGTGGGCGGCTGAAGTTCGAAATGCTGGACGCGACGCTGGTGAAGATCGAAACCGATGCTGGCCTGACTGGCTGGGGTGAAGGCACCCCGTGGGGCCATACCTATGTGCCTGCGCACGGGCCGGGCATTCGTGCCGGGATTGAAACGATGGCGCCTTTCATCCTAGGCCTCGATCCACGCAAGGTTCTGGATGTGGAACGGGCGATGGATATGGCCTTGCCCGGCCATCTTTACGCCAAAAGCCCGATTGATATGGCCTGCTGGGATATTGCCGGACAGGCGGCGGGTTTGCCGATTGCCGATCTGATGGGCGGTGGGTCCCGAACACCGCGCCCCATTGCCTCGTCCGTTGGGGCGAAGACGGTCAAGGAAACTCGCGAGGTGATCGAACGCTATCGCAGCCGGGGCTATGTGGCGCATTCGGTGAAGATCGGTGGCGATGTGGAACGTGACATCGCCCGTGTCCGTGATGTTGAAAGCATCCGGCGACCGGGTGAGATAGTCCTTTATGACGTCAACCGGGGCTGGACGCGGCAACAGGCCCTGCGCGTGATGAGCGTCTGCGAAGACCTGCACGTGATGTTCGAACAACCCGGTGAAACGCTGGACGATATCGCCGCAATCTCGGGCCAGCACGCCTCACCCGTTTCGGTGGATGAAAGCCTTGTGACATTGCAGGACGCGGCCCGCATCGCGCGTGACGGGATCGCCGAGGTCTTTGGGATCAAGCTGAACCGCGTCGGCGGTCTGACCAAGGCCGCCCGGATGCGGGATATCGCGCTGGCCCACGGGATCGACATGTTCGTGATGGCGACTGGCGGAACGGTTTTGGCCGATACCGAGGCGTTGCATCTGGCTGCGACCATCCCGGATCACAACTGTCACGCCGTCTGGGCCTGTCAGGATATGATTACCCTCGATATTGCTGGCGGTCGCGGCCCCCGCAATATCAACGGCCACTTGCATTTGCCCGAAGCTCCGGGCCTTGGCGTGCACCCCGACGAAGACGCGCTGGGCGATCCGGTCGCGATTTATGAATAGTCGCTTATTTTATTATGATGGAGATCGCGTGACATGTTGAAGATCAACACTCAAGCCGAATGGATCGACCGCGCGAAGGCTGTTTTGCCAGCAGGCGGGTTCGGGAATTTCGATCCGGGCATCATCATTTCGCACGGCGAAGGCAGCCGCGTCTGGGATGAAGATGGCAACGAATATATCGACTATCTAATCGGGTCGGGGCCGATGTTGCTGGGCCACGGTCATCCCGAAGTGATGGAGGCCGTGCTGGAGCAACTGCCCAAAGGCATGACCTTTTTCGCCAACAACGCCAAGGGCATCGAACTGGCTGAAGCCATCATTGAAGCGGTGCCATGTTGCGAACAGGTCCGCTTTGTCGCGTCGGGTGGTGAGGCGGATATGTACGCGATCCGCTTGGCGCGGGCCTATACCGGGCGCGATAAAATTCTGAAATTCGAAGGCGGCTATCACGGGATGAGCGCTGAAGCGCAGATGAGCCTGGCCCCCAGCCGTCAGGTCAATTTCCCACAGGCCGTCCCTGACAGCGCGGGTATCCCGCAAGGTGTTGCGGACCAGATGCTGATCGCACCGTTCAATGATCTGGATGCGGTTGAGACTTTGCTGATCGAACATGACGACATCGCCGCGATCATGGTCGAACCCTTACAGCGTATCATCCCGCCCATGCCCGGCTATCTGCAGGGCCTGCGTAATCTGTGTGACAAATATAATGTCCTGTTGATCTTCGACGAAATCGTCACGGGTTTCCGTCTCGCCTATGGTGGGGCGCAGGAGCGGTATGGCGTGACACCCGACATCTGTACGATGGGCAAGATCACCGGTGGTGGCTTCCCGCTGGCCGCGCTGGGCGCAAATGCCGATATCATGAAGCATTTCGACAAATCGCAAGTGGGTGAGGGCGGATGGCTGATGCAGCTTGGCACCTTGTCAGGCAATCCCGTTGCCTCAGTCGCCGGGCTGAAAACGATGGAGATTCTGCGCCGCGATGGCACCTATGATCGCCTGCGCGACATTGGTGCGCGCCTGCAAAACATGCTCACCGATACATTGAATGAGGCCGGGATCGCGCACCAGATTTGCGGCGACGTGACCCTGTTTGATATCTACTTTACCAAAAATGACTGCCGGGACTATCGCAGCGCCAAGCATGACGATCCTAAGCGCAATGTCCTGTTCAACGACGTGTTGCGCGCACATGGCATATTCAAATCGCCAGGTAAGCTCTACCCGTCTTTGGCGATCACCGAGGCTGATCTGGAGCAGACACACCACGCGATTCAGCAAGCTGTCAGCGCTATAAGCTGAAGATGCGCCTTGATCCAAAAAAGGCGGGCCGCTGTTGACCCCCAACAGCGACCCTGAACCTTTTGAATGTCGGGGTCAATCTCGCCCCCTCGAACACTGATTACAACACTAACAACTTGAAACTTTTCGATACTTTCGAGACTGTCCCGATTTCCAACCGGTATGAACACACTATCAGCTTAATTCGGGCTCTGCGCTGTGAAAAAGTTCACATTGGTTAAAATTTTTAGATTTTTTTCCATTCAAAGAATCCGGGGCCCGCATTTTTAAGCAGGATATCAGCCACAGCACGGCCCATTTCAGCCCCGTCTTCGATGGCTCCGGTGGTGTCTTCGGCAATCGCTTCGGACCCGTCGGGGCGCAGAACCTCGCCGCGCAGTCGCAGCTGGCCTGCATCGATCTCTGCCAGACCGGCGATCGGGGTCTCGCACGAGCCGTCCAGCGCCGCCAGCAACGAACGTTCGGCCGCCAGTCGTGTGCTGGTCTGCGCATGGTGAATGGCTTCAAGCATCTCGGCGGCGCGATTGTCATCAACACGGCGTTCGATTCCGATGGCACCTTGCGCGATGGCAGGCAGCATCTCGTCAGGTGAAATCGGCTTGGCCGGCACATCGCTCATGTCGAGACGCCGAATGCCCGCCATGGCTAGGAATGTGCATTCCGCCACGCCATCTGCCAGTTTCTTCAGACGGGTTTGAACGTTGCCCCGGAACTCGACAACATTCAGATCGGGGCGACGATTGAGCAGTTGCGCCTTGCGTCGCAGAGAGGACGTGCCAACCACAGCGCCCTGGGGCAGGTCGTGGATGGCCTGAAACTGCGGAGAGATGAAAGCATCCCGCACATCTTCGCGCGGTAGGAACGTATCCAGCACCAGACCTACGGGCTGTGCAACCGGCATGTCTTTGGTCGAGTGCACCGCGATGTCGATGTCACCGCGCAGCATGGCCTCTTCGATCTCTTTGGTGAACAGGCCCTTGTTGCCGATCTCTTTCAGCGGCCGGTCCGCATCGATCATGGCGCGGTTGTCGCCGGTGGTTTTGATCACCACGATGTCAAACGCGTCCTCAGATAGATCGAACGCGCCAGACAGGCGCTGTCGGGTTTCATAGGCTTGCGCCAAAGCCAGGGGCGAGCCTCGGGTGCCGATCTTCAGCGGCGATGCGGGGGTGGGCAGGGTCAATGTCATGGGCACAGCTTTAGTCGCGTCACATTGCCCTGACAATGGGGGCTGCGCTTGACAAATTGCCGCCAAAGGATGACCCCGTGAACCAAATTGCAAATATTGGGGGCAAAGATGGCCGAGACGAAAAAGCTGTTGCGGGCGCTGGCGGGTGAAGTGCAGGATGTACCGCCGATCTGGATGATGCGTCAGGCTGGCCGGTATTTGCCCGAATATCGCGCGACGCGAGCGCAGGCTGGGGACTTCCTGTCGCTCTGCTATAATCCGGAACTAGCCGCAGAAGTCACGTTGCAGCCGATCCGCCGATACGGGTTCGATGCGGCGATCTTGTTTGCAGATATCCTGTTGGTGCCACAGGCGCTGGGGGCGGATTTGTGGTTCGTGACCGGTGAAGGCCCGCGCCTGTCGACGATCACGCAGCAATCGGATTTCGATGTTCTGAAGCCGGTTGAGGACATTCATGAGACGCTGTCTCCGGTCTATGAAACCGTGCGGATTCTGTCGCGCGAGTTGCCATCCGAGACCACATTGATCGGCTTTGCGGGCGCCCCCTGGACGGTGGCGACCTATATGATTGCCGGGCGTGGCACCCCGGATCAGGGGCCTGCGCATGCGCTGCGCGAGGGGAACACTGCGCTGTTTGAAGCTTTGCTGGACCGGATCACGCTTGCAACCATCGAATACCTTTCGGCCCAGATTGAGGCGGGTGCTGAAGTGGTCAAGATTTTCGACAGCTGGGCCGGATCGTTGAAGGGTGAAGCATTCCGGAAATACGCGGTCGAGCCGTGCCGAGTGATTGCCCAAGCCATCAAGGCACGCCATCCGGATATCCCGGTCATTGGTTTTCCGCGAGAAGCTGGCGATGGCTATGTCGGCTTTGCAAGGGAAACCGGCGTGGATTGCGTTGCTTTGGACAACTCGGTTGCACCCGATTGGGCGGCGAAACATGTGCAGGTGGATGGCTGTGTTCAGGGCAATCTTGCGTCCTCGCATATGGTCACGGGTGGGCAGGTGCTGGTGGATGAAACCCGGAGCATTGTCGAGGCGTTTTCAAAAGGCCCCCATATCTTCAATCTGGGGCACGGAATCACACCGGATGCAGACCCGGAGAATGTGCAGTTGATGATCGATACGGTGCGTGGGCGGTAAGGGGAAAGGGGGCCAGCCCCCTTCTTGGCCTGCGGCCAATTCATCCCCCGGGATACTTTTAGCCAGATGAAGGATTGGATCGGTGTAAGCGGTCGAGTTCGGCTTTGATCTCGGCGCTGTGTTCGCCTCGGGTCGGGCTGGGCTGTGGGGTCCAGCGGTGGTTTGAGAAGCGGGGCGCGGCCGCGGCTTGAAGGGTGCCGTCGATTAACTGCCATGTTTGACGGGTTTCATTCATGGGATGGGTAAGGGCTTCATCCGGGCTGAGAACCGGAGCGACACAGGCGTCAGAGCCTTGAAACAAGGCAGTCCAGTGATCTTGTGGGTGCTTGCAGAAAAGCCGGGCCAGGTGGCGGGTCTGGTCGGGCCAGAGTGTCGAGTTGTACTGGGGTTCGAAGGTGGCGTCGTCAGACAGCCCCAAGATTTTCAGGAACTCGGCATAGAATTTGGGTTCGAGACATTGAACGGTGATGTAACGCCCATCCGAGCAGGTGTAGGTGCGGCTCCAATGGGGGCCGTCCAGCAGGCTTTGGCCCCGTGCCTGTTGCAGGTTGCCGGTTTGGCGCATGGTCATGAGCAGGTTCATCATATGGGCTGAGCCGTCATAGATCGCCGCGTCAACGACAGTGCCTTGTCCTGTGTTTTGGGCGTTGATGAGCCCTGCGAGCAGCCCTGCGACCAGATACATCGCACCGCCGCCGATATCACCCACCAGTGTGGCCGGGGATTGTGGAACTGCATCGGGTGCTGATGCGTACCAAAGCGCACCCGAAAGAGCGATATAGTTCAGATCATGGCCTGCCGTCTGGGCCAGAGGGCTGTCTTGTCCCCATCCGGTCATTCGCCCATAGACCAGTTTTGGATTGCGCCGCAGGCATTCATTTGGCCCGAGGTCCAGCTTTTCCATCACGCCGGGACGGAAGCCTTCTATCAGGGTGTCGGCCGTGTCGATCAACTGTTTTGCGGTTTCCAGATCGTCTGCGTCTTTCAGATCCAGCGCAATGGATCGTTTGCCGCGATCCAAGACCGCGCGATCTGGCATTCCGGGCGGTGGCGTGCCTGTTTTGCGATGGATGGTGATCACATCTGCGCCCAGATCAGCCAGCAGCATGGCGGCAAAGGGTGCCGGGCCAAGCCCTTCGATTTCTATGATACGTACCCCGTTCAGCATGTGACCTTCTCCTGTCTTAAGAGAAGTTTCCGGTGGATTGGCGGGATTGCAAGGGGGGATTACAGGGGCGGCGATTGATCTTTCCGCAAAAATGCGGAGAACACTGTGCGGAACTGACCTGTCGCATGCTGGCAAGGCGCGATATGGTTCGGACAATAAACGAGGGCCAGCCATGACTGCGATTTTGTCCATCAAGGAGTTGCGTAAATCCTATGCTGACGGGTTTGAGGCGCTGAAAGGCGTGTCGCTGGACATTGAAGAAGGTGAGATTCTGGCGCTGCTTGGGCCGAACGGGGCGGGCAAGACCACCCTGATCTCGACCGTCTGTGGGATTACCACGCCAAGTTCGGGATCAGTCACGGTTGGCGGCCACGACATTCAGGCCGAGTTTCGAGCTGCCCGCAGGATGATCGGATTGGTGCCTCAGGAGATCGCGCTGGAGCCGTTTGAGAAAGTGTACAACACCGTGCGGTTTTCGCGCGGTCTTTTCGGGTATGGGCGCGACGACAGCCGGATCGAAGAGATCTTGCGAAAGCTGTCGCTGTGGGACAAGCGCTGGAACGCAATCAAGGAACTTTCTGGCGGGATGAAGCGGCGGGTGCTGATTGCCAAGGCACTGGCGCATGAGCCCCGTATTCTGTTTTTGGATGAGCCCACCGCCGGGGTCGATGTCGAACTCCGCAAGGACATGTGGGAGATTGTGGCCGAGTTGAAACAGGCCGGTGTCACCATCATTCTGACGACGCACTACATCGAAGAGGCCGAGGCGATTGCGGACCGGGTCGGGGTGATTGACAAGGGTGAGTTGCTTCTGGTGCAGGACAAGGGCACCCTGATGGCGCAGATGGGTAAAAAGCAGATCGATGTGATGCTGGCGGCTCCGATATCAGAGATACCGGATAGTCTGGCTGCGCATAATCTGGCCTTGAACGGCAATGGAGATGCGTTGGTTTATACCTATGACACCAATGCCGATCGGACCGGGATCACCACTCTGTTGAATGATGTGGCGCAGGCCGGATTGGTTTTGCGGGATGTTCAGACCCGGCAATCCAGTCTGGAAGAGATATTCGTCAACCTGGTATCGGGAGAGCCCGCATGAACTGGTCTGCTGTCGCCGCGATCTACCGATTTGAAATGACCCGGTTCTTTCGGACATTGGCGCAAAGTTTTCTGTCGCCTGTACTGTCCACCTCGCTGTATTTTGTGGTCTTTGGCACCGCCATCGGCAGCCGCATTCAAGAGGTCGAGGGGGTGTCTTATGGTGCCTTCATCGTGCCTGGGCTGATCATGTTGTCGATTGTGACGCTGTCGATTTCGAACGCGTCCTTCGGCATCTATTTCCCCAAGTTTCTGGGTACAATTTACGAACTGCTCTCGGCCCCGGTGAACTTTATCGAGATCGTCATCGGTTATGTGGGGGCTGCGGCGACCAAGGCCTTGTTTGTTGGTCTGGTGATCCTGATCACGGCGACGTTCTTCGTAGATATCCGAATAGAACACCCATTTGCTATGGCGGCGTTTCTGATCCTGTCCTGCCTCAGCTTTTCACTGCTGGGTTTCATTATCGGAATCTGGGCCAGCAACTTTGAACAGATGTCTCTGGTGCCACAGCTTGTGGTGACGCCGCTGATCTTTCTGGGCGGCACTTTCTATTCTGTTTCGATGCTGCCGCCTCTGTGGCAGACGATCACCTTGTTCAATCCGGTCGTCTATCTGATCTCGGGTTTCAGGTGGTCGTTTTACGGGCTGGCAGACGTGCCGATTGTTTTCAGCCTGTTGGCCATCGTTGCGTTTACCCTGATCTGCCTGGCCGTGATCGGATGGATCTTCAAAACCGGATGGCGTATCCGCAGCTAGGCGTTGCATTTTTGCCCATCGACTGTGCGAATTTGGTTCACGTCGCGGTTAACGCCGGATGAGTCCCTTGTTTACAGGTTGGGGGCACTCTACATCGGCACCCATGAAGCTCAGCCTGCCCTTTGTCAAAAAGCAACCCGTCGTCGCCGTTGTGCGCCTGTCCGGAGCTATTGGAATGGCCGGGCGCGGAGCATTGAATGATACCTCGCTCGCGCCGGTTCTGGAAAAGGCGTTTCGCAAGGGAAAGCCGGTTGCCGTTGCGCTGGAAATCAACTCCCCGGGTGGCTCACCGGTGCAAAGTTCGCTGATCGGGTCACGTATTCGGCGACTGTCTGATGAGCTCGACATCCCGGTGATTGCCTTTGTCGAGGACGTCGCGGCCTCGGGCGGCTATTGGCTGGCAGCGGCGGCTGACGAAATCTGGGCCGATGAAAGCTCGGTTCTGGGGTCGATCGGAGTGATTTCGGCCGGATTTGGAGCGCATGAGTTTTTGGCAAAGCAGGGGTTCGAGCGGCGCGTGCATACGGCCGGCGAGTCGAAATCAATGCTCGACCCGTTCCGGCCTGAAAAGAAGGAAGACGTCAAGCGTCTGCAGGGCCTGTTGGGCGACATCCATGAAAACTTCATTGCGCATGTCAAAGCCCGCCGTGGGGACAAGCTGGACGAAAGTGCCGATCTTTTCACCGGCGAAGTCTGGCTTGGAAAACGCGCGCAGGAGTTGGGGTTGATCGAAGGCATCGCCCATCTCAAACCCAAGATGCAAGAACGGTTCGGCGAGAAGGTTAAGTTTCGGCGCTACGGCGTGCGTAAACCGATTTGGTCGCGCTTCGGGGCGTCGCTGGCGCAAGACGCCATTGCCAGGCTAGAGGAGCGGGCGGCCTACGCGCGTTTCGGTCTGTGACGTGATCATCAAAATTGTCACCTTGTTTCTGGTTGCCATGGGTGTTTTGGCGATGTTCGGCAAGCTGCGGTTTCCCGGGCAAAAACGTTTGAGCTCGGCCAAATGTCCGCGCTGTGGCAGATTCCAGATCGGCAAGGGGCCTTGTGCCTGTGAAAAAGGAGGCCGGACATGACGGCATGGCTGCTCTCCGGCCTGGGTTTGGTGATCCTGCTGTTGGCAGGCGATGCGCTGGTACGCGGAGCAGTGAACCTGAGCCTACGATTGGGGGTACCTGCCCTGATCGTCAGCCTGACCATCGTGGCCTTTGGCACCTCGGCGCCTGAATTGTTGATCGCCATCAGCGCGATTGACGAAGGTGCGCCTGGTCTTGCGCTGGGCAATGTCGTTGGGTCCAATACGGCCAACATCCTGTTGGTACTGGGTGTGCCCGCATTGCTGGCAACCCTGCACACAAGCGAATGCGACAGCCGCAAAAGCTATGTCTTCATGTTGCTGGCCAGTGTTCTGTTCATTGGCCTGGCCTTTTGCGGTGTCTTCAACCTGTTCAGTGGGGCGATCCTTTTGGCCGCACTTGGGCTGGTGCTGTGGAACGCGTTTCGGGATGCAAAGGCACATCGCAAAGCCTGTGCGGCTGATGTTGAGTTGGATGGGCTGGAAGAGGCCGATCCGGATATGCCGTATTGGAAGATTTCGATCTATCTGATCCTGGGTCTGATTGGTCTGCCGATGGGCGCGCATTTGCTGGTGGACAACGCCACGATCATCGCGCGCATGTATGGAATCAGCGAAACCGTGATCGGCCTCACGCTGGTCGCGATTGGGACGTCTCTGCCCGAGTTGGCAACAACAGTCATGGCGGCATTGCGGCGGCAGGCAGATGTGGCGCTGGGCAATGTGATCGGGTCGAACATGTTCAACCTGCTGGCCATTGTTGGCATTGCCACTTGGTTCGGTAACATCCCCGTCGACCCGGAATTCCTGCGCTTTGACCTGTGGGTGATGTTGGGCGCCTCGCTGCTGCTGGCCCCGTTTGTGTTTTTCAAACAGGATATCTCGCGCATCTGGGGTTTGGTCTTGACGTTTCTTTATGCGCTTTATCTGACCACATTACTGGTGTGACCTGACAAAGAGAGGTAGCCCATGTCCCGAGCCTTAGTGACCGGAGCCGGAATCCGTTTGGGACGGGCCATGGCGCTGTATCTGGCCGGGCGCGGGTATGATGTGGCGGTGCATTATGCAAGTTCGCAACGGCCCGCGTCAGAGACGGTTGCACAGATCGAAACCCTGGGTCGCAAGGCAGCCGCGCTGCAGGCGGATCTGTTGGACGAGGCGCAAGTTGCTGCACTGCTGCCGCGCGCGGCAGAGGCGCTGGGCGGGCCGATCACCTGCTTGGTGAACAACGCCTCGATCTTTGAATACGACAACATCAAAACCGCCACGCGTCAAAGCTGGGACCGGCATCTCGACAGCAATCTGCGTGCGCCGTTTGTGTTGACACAGGCGATGGCGGATCAAGGGTTGCAGCCCGAAACCGATGCACTGGGTGAGCCGGTGGCAACCGGGCTGATCGTCAATATGGTGGACATGCGGGTGCGCAAACTGACGCCCGAGTTCATGACCTACACCATTGCCAAAATGGGTCTTTGGGCGCTGACCCGGACGTCGGCACAGGCGCTGACACCCGCGATCCGCGTCAATGCAATCGGGCCCGGCCCGACCCTGCAAGGCCATCGACAGTCTGAGGAGCACTTTCAGACCCAACGCGCGAACACAGTGCTGGAACGCGGGGCGAATCCTGCCGATATCACGGCGGCTTTGGGCTATTTTCTGGATGCTCATGCGGTCACCGGGCAGCTTCTATGCGTGGATGGGGGGCAGCATTTGGGGTGGCAAACGCCAGATGTTCTGGGTGTAGAATAGGTAAATCTGCTGCAAGTTTTGCACCGCTCGCTTTTCTGTTACCTGCGCGTTACAAAAATGTCTTTTTTTTCATATACTTGCCAGAAGTGCAAAAAAATATATATAAAAAACAATGTGTTAGATCGGTGCCTATTTTTTGTGCAAATCGGTGAACTGGTAATGAAACAAGGAAGATTCCCGACCGATCGAAACTTATCTGCACACTTATCCACAGAATCCGTGGATTTGTTTTCTCTTGAATTGAGCGTCGCAAGATTGCAGCCAATGCCAGAGAATCATATCTCAGAGCTATGACTGGCCCAAGCGAATCAATCCCGGACACTCAACCCACAGGCTATGCCTGTATTCAGCGCTATGCGAAGACACTGGACAGTTCGCCGGGCGTGTATCGGATGCTGGATGCGGATAGTCGGGTTCTATACGTGGGCAAAGCGCGGAACCTGAAGGCTCGGGTATCGAACTATACCCGCCCGGGACATTCGGGCCGGATTGAGAAAATGATCGCCGCGACCGCATCGATGATGTTTCTGACCACGCGGACCGAGACCGAGGCGCTGCTGCTGGAGCAGAACCTGATCAAGCAGCTCAAACCCAAGTACAACGTGCTGCTGCGGGACGATAAGAGTTTCCCGAATATTCTGGTCGCCAAGGATCATGCCTTTCCGCAGATCAAAAAGCATCGCGGGGCGAAGAAGGAAAAAGGGGCCTATTTCGGTCCTTTCGCCAGCGCCGGTGCCGTGAACCGAACTTTGAACCAACTGCAAAAAGCGTTCCTGCTGCGCAATTGCTCGGATTCCATGTTCGACAGCCGCACGCGACCCTGTCTACTCTATCAGATCAAACGCTGTTCAGCGCCCTGTGTGGGGCTGATTTCCGAAGGCGACTACGCCGAAAGCGTTAAAGATGCAGAACGGTTTCTGTCGGGGCGGTCCACCAAGGTGCAGGAAGATCTGGCCGACCAGATGATGGCCGCGTCTGAGGCGATGGAGTTCGAGCGCGCCGCCGGATTGCGTGATCGTATCCGTGCGCTGACACAGGTGCAGACCAGCCAGGGTATCAACCCGCGCGGTGTGACCGAGGCGGACGTGATTGGCCTCTATATGGACAGCGGGCAGGCCTGTGTTCAGGTGTTCTTCATCCGCGCCAACCAGAACTGGGGGAACAAGGATTTTTATCCTCGGGTTGGGGCCGATGTGTCCCCGGCTGAGGTGATGGAGGCCTTCCTGGGCCAGTTCTACGACAACAAGGAACCGCCGCGCCAGTTGATCCTGTCGGATGGGATCGAAAACGCTGACCTGATGCAGGAGGCGCTGACTGAAAAGGCCGGGCGCAAGGTTGAAATCCTTGTCCCGCAGCGCGGTGAGAAACAGGAACTGGTCGCAGGTGCCTTGCGCAACGCACGCGAGTCGCTGGCCCGCCGCATGTCCGAAAGTGCGACGCAGGCTAAGCTGCTGCGTGGCGTGGCCGAGGCATTTGATCTCGACGCGCCTCCGGCTCGGATCGAGGTCTACGATAACTCTCATATCCAAGGCACCAACGCTGTCGGCGGTATGATCGTGGCTGGCCCTGAAGGCTATATGAAAAACGCCTATCGCAAGTTCAACATACGCGGCGATGACCTGACACCCGGTGATGACTTCGGCATGATGAAAGAGGTTCTGACCCGTCGCTTTACGCGCCTGCAAAAGGAAGATCCTGACCGCGACAAGGGCATGTGGCCGGACCTGTTGCTGATCGACGGTGGGGCCGGGCAGGTGAGCGCGGTGCATGAGATCATGGCGCAGTACGGGGTCGAAGACATCCCGATGGTTGGTGTCGCCAAGGGTGTCGACCGCGATCACGGCAAAGAGGAATTCTACCGTATTGGTCAGCGCCCCTTTGCCCTGAAACGCAACGACCCCGTGTTGTATTTCATTCAACGACTAAGGGATGAGGCGCACCGCTTTGCCATCGGCACCCATCGCGCGAAACGTGCCAAGGCTGTGGGCGCAACGCCATTGGATGAAATCCCAGGCGTGGGGGCCGCGCGCAAACGCGCCTTGTTGGCGCATTTCGGCAGCGCCAAGGCGGTCAGCCGCGCCAATCTGGCAGATCTAAAAGCGGTCGAGGGGATCTCAGCGGGACTGGCGCAAAAGGTCTATGATTTCTTCCACGACAAGGGTTAAACCCGCCGCCCGCGCCATAGGATGTACAACCCTGATGCCACGATCAGCGCGCTGCCGATCCACATGGTCTGATCCAGATGCTCGCCGAAGAAGACCACGCCCAACGCAACCCCGAACAGTAGGCGCGAGTAGCGGAAAGGGGTCACGGCCGAAACCTCTCCGGTCCGCATGGCCTTCATCAGTGATGCGTAGGCAATGGTTCCAAGGACCACGGCGCCGGCCATATGCAGGCCTGTATCGAGGGGTAGCGATACAATGGCTGCTTGTTCCCAAAAGCTATAGGCGAGCCCGGCGATGGTCACGCAAACGAAGCCATAAAACCCCAGAACCTCGGTGCCCAAACTGGCCGGTGCCGCACGACTGGCCAGATCACGCCCTGCAAACCCCAGCATCCCGAACACGGCAAGCAAAGACAGGACGCTAAAGCTGTCGCCTGTTGGTTGGATGATGATCACGACGCCGATCAGACCCACAAGAATGGCGCTCCACCGTCGCCATCCAACGGTTTCGCCAAACAGCAGCGCCGCACAGGCGACAACCACCAGCGGCGTGGCTTGCAGGATCACAGTGGCCGAGGATAGCGGAGTCAATGTGAAGGCCAGAATGTAGAACAGGCGCCCCAGAATCTCGAACACTGCACGGATTTTCATTGCGGGCGACAAGACGTCTGGCTGCCATAGCCGTGTGCCACGCGCCTTGGCGACACTGGCAAAGATCAGAGACCCACCCAGCCCGAACAGGACGAGTGTTTGCCAGATGGGCAAGGCCAGGGCGGTGGCTTTCAGCAGTGCATCTTCAAGCGCGAAACACACCATCGCGCCGATCATCCAGGCGCTGCCGATCAGGTTGGCGCGCGCGTCCGTTTCGATATGTGGGGTCATGATGTGCCTTTGGCGAATTTATTCGCAATCTGACGTCATTCCCGTCCGGGGCCAAGGGTGAATAAAGGCGCATTCGGTCGGCTGTGCCACTTTGACCAAGCCTCTGGGATTGGTGCGGTTTTTTAACCCTTTGTCTTTTCTGTCCTGACCCGGCGATGTAGTGTCTGCCCATGAAGTGGAACCTGCCGAATATTCTGACCCTGTTGCGCCTGCTGGCTGCCCCCGGTCTGGCCGTAATGTTTTTGTATTTCACCCGCCCCTATGCGGATTGGTTTGCGCTGATCCTGTTCCTGTCGGCAGCGATCACCGACTGGTTCGATGGCTATCTGGCCCGCGCGTGGAAGCAGGAGACCAAGATCGGGGCCATGCTGGACCCGATTGCAGATAAGGCCATGGTGGTTGTCGCGCTGATGATCCTTGTCGGTTATTCGACCGAGCATTGGACCCCCTGGTTGGTCCTGCCCGCCACCGTGATCCTGTTTCGCGAGGTCTTCGTCTCGGGCCTGCGCGAGTATCTGGGCGATGTCGCAGGAACGCTCAAAGTCACCAAGCTCGCCAAGTGGAAGACCACCGCGCAAATGGTGGCGATCGCAATCCTGTTTTCGCAGGGCATCTTCGAGCACTATTTTGTGATGGCCACGTTTGGCATGGACCCGACCACCATTGATCAGGTTCTGTCCCGCCAGATCGAAGATGTGAACAACATAGGTTGGACGCTTGAGGGTATGTACTGGTCAGGTCAGATCGGCCTGTGGCTGCTATGGATCGCGGCGGCCCTCACATTGATCACCGGTTATGACTACCTACGTAAAGCCATGCCTCATCTGAAGGAGAGCTAAGCGATGAACGTGCTGTATTTCGCCTGGGTGCGCGAGCGGATCGGCTTGCCGAAAGAAACCGTCGAGACGGATGCCGCGACCGTGTCGGAACTGGTTTCAGAACTCAGCGCGCGCGAGGATCGCTATGCCGCTGCATTTGCTGATATCTCGGCCCTGCGCGTGGCGCTGGATCAGGAGCTTTCGGATTTCGACGCACCCTTGGACGGCGTGCGCGAAGTGGCGTTTTTTCCACCCATGACCGGCGGCTGACATGCGTATCGCCGTTCAGGAAGAGCCGTTTGATCTGGGGGCCGAGGCCAATGCCTTCGCCGCCGGAGACGACGCCAATGGCGCCATTGTGACCTTTACAGGCGTCGTGCGCGATCTGGCCTCGGGCGATCTGGATGTGATGGAGATTGAACACTATCCCGGCATGACAGAACGCGCTCTGACCCAGATCGCCCAAGAGGCTCAGGCGCGGTGGTCATTGGGTGATGTGCTCGTGATTCATCGCTATGGACGGCTCTCCCCAGGGGACCGCATCATGATGGTCGCCACAGCAGCGCGACACCGCAAGGATGCGTTTGAGGCAGCCGAGTACCTTATGGACTATCTCAAGTCCCGCGCGCCGTTCTGGAAAAAAGAGATCACTAAGTCCGGTGCCGAATGGGTTGCCGCCAAGGATGAGGATGAGGACGCGCTGACACGGTGGTGAGTATCTGGCTCACATAATACCCCATCGATTTCAATCCATGAGCTGTGTAAGCTCGCCACCGGGCATTGCATCGGCAGAATAATAGAATGTTCCCTTGGATTTCACTTCATCTGCCGCGCGCTTCAGCGCGCCGAACGCCGCTCGGGCGAAGGAACCACCAACACTTATACGCCGCACTCCTGCACCTGAAAGCTCCGAGACGGAATATAGTGGCCCACTCAATCCCATCACCACGTTCACGGGTTTGTCGACCTCACAACACACGGTTCTGATTGCATCCAGGTTGGGTAGACCAGGTGCGTAGAGTACATCTGCACCGGCTTCGGAAAACAGTTGTAGTCGTCGAATTGTGTCCTTTAGATCTGGGCGGCCCCAAAGATAGTTCTCGGCCCGTGCCGTCAACAGGAAAGGCAGGCTAGACGACGCCTCGGCTGCAGCCTGAATACGATCCACGGCTTCGTTTAGGTCGTAGATTGGAGCGTCGGGATCACCCGTCACGTCTTCTATTGAGCCACCGATCAGACCGATCCGGGTCGCCATCCTTACAGTCTGTGCGCAGATTTCGGGAGAGTGACCAAAACCGCTTTCAAGATCAGCGGATACAGGTAGGTCGACAGCAGCGGCAATGTCAGAAGCGTTGCTCAACAATTCTTCGCGGGTCAGCGTCGCGTGAGAGTCCCGTTTTCCGTTCGAAAACGCATAACCCGCGCTCGTGGTTGCAAGTGCCTCAAAACCCAAGCTGGCCAGTAGCTTGGCCGAACCTGCATCCCAGGCATTGGGGATTACAAAAGCGTCAGGCCCAAGGTGCAGGTCTTTGAAGCGTTCAAACTGTTTTTGCTGATTTGACATGGCCGCCCTTACATTCGCAGCAATTTCTTAAGGTAAGGGGATATCACAACAGAAGTGTATCGCCTCCGGTACCTCTGGGATGATGGTCTCTCTAGTCCGCGTTGTTGATCCGTCCGCGTAACTCCTCAGCCTCTTGCCTTGCCGCGCGCAGGCCGTCCATGGCGGCGGCCAGTTCGGCCTCGGTCTGGGTCAGCTGGTTTGTCAACTCGGCCTCGCGCTGTTGCAGGTAAGTGATTGCCTGATCGCGGGTTTCTTCGGCTTCGTGCAGTTCCTGGCTCATGCGGTCCAGATCGGCGACGTCGCTTTGGCGGACGCGCGACAGGCGATGCGCCAGCCAGTTGGCGAACCAGCCCATGCAGAAGGCCGCGAACAGGATGATGGCTGTGGCGATGATGAATTCGATTCTGTTCAACTTACTGGTCCTCTGCATCCGCATCGGTTTCCGATGCGGTCGTGTCGGTCTGTTCTGCGGCGCCTGTCTCGGATTCAAGCGCTTCGAGCCCTGTCTCGGTGTTATCGGTGGGCGCGGGGCGGATCAGACGAAACTCGATCCGGCGGTTTTCCTCACGGCCCTCTTCGCTGTCATTGTCGGCGATGGGCTGCGTTTCACCATAGCCAACGGCTGTGTAGCTTGAGGTTGGGATTCGCCGTCCGCGCAACTCGTTCAGGATGGATTGCGCACGCGCCTGGCTGAGTTGCTGGTTCATCTCTTCGCGGCCTTGACTGTCGGTGTGGCCCTGAATCTCCATCCGGATTGGGCCACAGTCGCGCAGGATGTCGGCGATTTGATTCACTGTATCGCGCGAGTCGCTTGCAATCGTGGCTGAGCCGGGTTCGAACGCGATTTTGCTGGCGGACTGTATCTGGGCGATCTGTTCTTCGCATTGCTCGGGGTCGGGCAGGGCGTCCTCGGGCTCGGGTGGCTCCACATAGGTGATCGACAGGCTGAACTCTTGCGCGTCGCCTAGTTTCTCGGACAACAGGCGCGCGATCCGGGCCTTTGCCTCTTCGTCATGGCTGGTACCATGCAGGTCGACCGTCTCTGTCGTGACCGTCAGCGCGCCATTGTGAAGCTGGGACAGTGCCTCAAGCCCGGCTAGAACGCGCACGGGCCAATCCCCCGGAAGGTCGGGGACAATTCGGGTCGCCGTGTACACATGCTCCGAACCGAAAGTTGCGCGGGCATAGCTATCGACCATGTCGCGCAGTGTTTCATCGCCGACCCGGCCGCGCAATTGCACAAGCCCTTCGGGGCTGCGGGTGGCTGAGAATTCGGTGGGTTCGTTTGCTCCGTCTGCCTCTGGTTCCGGCAAAATGGCGTGCAGGGCGAAGACCTCGGGCAGGGCATTTTCCAACTCGCCCACCACACGGTCAAACACGTTCGGATTTGTGCCCTGCGCGGCGATCAGGGTCATATCTGCGTCCGATATCGTCAATGACCCCTGACCGATTTCTGCCAGGGCCTTGATCCCCAGCGAAGCCGCCTCGGGCCAGCGCGGCGTAGGGACGCCCAGCCCAATGGTACAGCTGAAAGGGGAGGTTAAACTCGCGGACTGAGCCGCTGCCATGATCTGGTCGCGGGCTTTTTCATCTTGAGCCGAGCACGCATCAAACTGCCCGCCATCAGCCCCCATGAGATAGCGCAACGTGAAGGGTGTGATCACCGGGCGCGGGGCCGAGATCGACAGACCGATCCGCAAGCTGGGCGGGGCAGCGCGGGTCAGCGCCTGCTCCAGCCTTTCTTTCTCGGCCAGACTGTCGGCAATCGCAGTCACCCGGACCAGCCCCGGGCTGGCCGATATTTTGGCACGGGGCAGTCGTGACAAGGCGTTGATGGCATAGGTAATGGCATCGTCCCAGCCATCTGGCTTGGGATAGTCCGCGGTTTCCATCAGATCCGACACTGCCACGGTCGGGTCCAGGTCGTTTAACCTCTCGACAAGTTCCTCCCGATCCTCACTGGCCGGGATCAGGCCAATGATTGAGATACCGCTGTCATTGCGCAGAATCTCAGTCGAAAAGCGGGGCGCAGCCAGCGCGCTTGTCAGGGTGACATCCATCTCGTCGATGACGCGCGAGGTATCGACCTCAGTGCCTGCGGCGGTCAGGGCGTTAAAGCGTTTGGCCTCATCCGGTGCGGTCCCTGTCAGCACAACGCGCAGCCCGTCGGAGTGCACTTCGGCCCAATCATGGCCGCTCAGATCCAGCGCGCGGCGCACGGCAAACTCCGACGTTTCCTCGATCTTTGTGACGGCAAAACTGGCCGCCAACAGTGAGAGCCCCGCAGACACAACAAAGATCAGGGAAACAGACAGAATATAGGGCAGACGCATGTGTGGGCTTTGAACTCCTCGGGCGTTTGGCGGACTCTTACAGACCCCGGCCAGCAGGTGCAATCAGAGCAGCAGTGCGGCGCAGAGGAAGATCAGCGGAATAAGGCCGGTGTCGCGGTTGGAATGGAACAACTGCAGCAGCTTATCATTGTGCTCGATGTCCAGCCCGCGCAATTGCCACATCATGTGCCAACCCATGGCCCATGGGCCGCCAAGAGCAACGACCAGTGCCAGAATGGATGCATGAGGCACCATGGCATCAACAATCGACAGCCCCATCAAAGCCACCGTGATCACCAGAAAATACTTGAGCCAATTGGCCGTATCGGTACCAAACAGGCGCGCTGTGGATTTGATCCCCACAAGCTCATCATCTTCGGCATCCTGATGTGCATAGATGGTGTCATAGAACAAGGTCCACGCAATTCCCGCCAGATACAGCGCGATTGCGGGCCACCCCACGCTGCCCGTGTGGGCTGCCCAGGCCAGCAAAGCGCCCCAGTTGAATGCAAGGCCCAAGAACACCTGAGGCCACCATGTGAACCGTTTGGCAAAGGGATAGATCGTCACGGGCAACAGCGACAGAACGCCCATCGCTATGGCGGCTTGGTTGAAGCTGAGCAGGATGCCCAGAGCCAGCACACATTGCAGGATCATCCAGATCACAGCTTGCCGAACGGTAACCTGCCCGGATGGCAGAGGGCGCGACCGCGTGCGTTCCACCTGTGCGTCGAACTCGCGATCCGTGATGTCATTCCAGGTGCAGCCCGCACCACGCATCAGGAAGGCACCCAGCGCACAACCGATGGCGATCCACAAATCTTCAAGCCTGGGTCGCCCGTCATGCAAAATTGCGAGCGCCAAACCCCACCAACAGGGAATCAGCAGCAGCCATGTGCCGATAGGCCGGTCCGCGCGGCTGAGGCGCAGATAGGGGCGGGTGAAGTCCGGGGCATATGTGTCAACCCAGTTACCGCTTACGGCGTCAGCGACCTGACCATCTGGTGTTGGGGCATTGCCTTGCATATGTAAGGCCTCATGAGTGCGAAGATCAGACTGTATGTAGATCAGCCTTTGGGTCAGGGGCAATCGGTTGAATTGACGCGCGAGCAGGCCCATTACCTGTTCGGTGTCATGCGCCTGTCAGTGGGTGGGGCTGTGGCCCTGTTCAACGGACAAGACGGCGAATGGCTGGCCAAGGTTGCCGAGGCCGGAAAACGGGGTGGTGTTCTCAACTGCCTGGAACAGACAAAGTCGTTGCAGTTACCGCCTGATCTGTGGCTCCTGTTTGCTCCGATCAAAAAGGCGCGCACGGATTTCATCGTGGAAAAAGCAACCGAAATGGGTGCCGCGCGGATCTTGCCTGTGCAGACCGAATTCACCAATTCCGAGCGTATCCGGCAGGACCGCCTGCAAGCCCATGCGGTTGAGGCTGCCGAGCAATGCGGTGGAACCTACGTACCCGAGGTCGCTGATTTGCAGCGGTTGGATCGAGTACTGGACACATGGCCCGTAGGTCGGGGGCTGATGTTTTGTGACGAGGCCGAGGTCGGCTCAGCCCTGCGATTGGCCGCCAATGAGAAAGGCCAGCCATGGGCCATTCTGATCGGCCCCGAGGGTGGGTTTTCTGATAAGGAACGCGCGCGTTTAACTGCATTGCCGTTCGCGCATGTGGTCAGCCTTGGGCCCCGTATCCTGCGGGCCGATACGGCGGCGGTGGCGGCGCTGACCATGTGGCAACAGGCGTTGGGGGATTGGTCGTGAAACAACAGCCGAGACAAGAACTTCATCTATTCTTCTCAACTGAGTCCAGTGATGCAGTAATACTCTATCGGGCGAGCAATAGTCTTTACCGGCTGATCCATTGGCAGACCAATGGAGACATTTTCACCTTTGGACAATGGATCAAGACTCGTATCTACGAAAGCGATTGCGCACTTTCCCCAGACGGTCGCCACTTCTTGTACGGCGGGATGACAAAAAACTCCTCCGACCTCTTTATGGCAATCAGCAGGCCTCCTTATTTTACGGCTTTGGAGTATTTTCCAAATCTGATCTCATACTCGTGCGGGGGGTTCTTTGTTGATAATACGACCATTTCACTTCTGGACTCCGCAGATGACCAAGGCATTGAAACTCTGAGATCTGGTTTCAGATTAGATAGATCCAAAGGGCCGTGGTTGCACTTGAGACCTCGGTCTGAATGGCAAAATACGCCTGAACAAGAAATCACGAGATTGCGAAAAATGGACAGCGAAAGAAGAGGTAAACCTTCTGTGCTTGCGAATTGTTATCACTGTGAAGGCGCAAAGCTATTTCGCAAGACCGCAGACGGCAACAAATTGATAGGAGACTTTGGAGGGATGCAGTTTGAGAGTATTCCGGCACCTTACAGCGGAATAGAAAGCAAATCTTCCAAATGAGCTTTATCCGACCCGAAGCAAAACTGGCCCTGTGGCGCTGGCGCGAAGTGCTCATCGCCGTGTTTGTGTTGATCCTCGGCCTCAGCTGGATCAATGGGCCGGGCGGTTTGCTGGGGTGGCTTGGATGGGTATTGATCGTGGTCGCCGCAGCGCTGGCCTTGGTCGGGATTCAGCGCGCCCGGTTCCGCACGGGATCTGGCGGGCAGGGCATCGTGACGGTGGATGAGGGTCAGATCACCTATTTTGGCCCGCTCGATGGTGGCATGGTCGCAACGCGTGAGATTGAGAGGCTGGCGCTTGATCCCACCTCGACCCCTGCGCATTGGGTTTTGGATCAACCGGGGCAGCCGACGCTTCACATTCCTGTGAATGCGGAAGGGGCTGAGGCGCTGTTCGATGTCTTCTCGGCGCTGCCGGGGCTGAAAACCGAACAAATGCTGACGGAATTGAACGGCCGCTCGGCCCATCCGGTGGTGATCTGGGAACGCACGCCCTCACGCCCTGCGCATCTTCGGTTGCATTGACACCGGCGCTGTTTCCGCTCACGACTGACCACCAAGACAGACACATCAGGATCGGAGCACAGGTCTCATGTCCATCCCTCAGTCCGGCGGCGGACCGATCGAACGCCACGAACAACTGGCCGAATACCTGGAATCGGGTTGCAAACCCAAGGAAGATTGGCGCATCGGGACCGAGCATGAAAAGTTCGGCTATTGCAAAGACAGTCTGAAACCGCTGCCGTTTGAGGGCAAACGTTCGATCGTGGCGGTGCTGGAAGGGCTGCGGGATCGCCATGGCTGGGGCGAGGTGCGCGAAGGCGACAAGCTGATCGGGCTTGAAAAAGACGGGGCCAATGTCAGCCTTGAACCCGGCGGCGCGCTGGAGCTGTCAGGTGCTCCGCTGGAAACGATTCACGAGACTTGCGACGAGGTGAATGTTCACCTGCGCGAGGTGAAGGATATTGCCGACGAGATCGGCGTGGGCTTCATTGGTCTAGGCGCGGCCCCGATCTGGACCCATGACGAGATGCCGTTGATGCCCAAGGGGCGTTATCGGCTGATGAACGACTATATGGAAAAGGTCGGCACCATGGGCCGCGTCATGATGCGCCGGACATGTACCGTTCAGGTCAATATCGACTTCGGCTCCGAGGCCGACATGGTGCAGAAACTGCGCGTTGCTCTGGCTTTGCAGCCGGTGGCGACGGCGCTGTTTGCCAATTCTCCGTTTTTCGAAGGCAAGCCTAACGGCCA
Source organism: Ruegeria sp. YTSA075 (assembly GCF_059610245.1). Lineage (NCBI taxonomy): Bacteria > Pseudomonadati > Pseudomonadota > Alphaproteobacteria > Rhodobacterales > Roseobacteraceae > Ruegeria > Ruegeria sp. YTSA075. The sequence continues at coordinate 146,723 of NZ_JBXWNG010000004.1, forward strand.
GAAAAGTTGGCGCAGCCATATCTGGCGGCACCTGGATGATGCACGCACCGGTATGTTGCCCTTTGTGTTCGAAGACGGATTCGGGTTCGAACGCTATGTGCAATATGCGCTGGATGTGCCGATGTATTTTGTCTACCGCAACGGTGAATACATCAACGCCTTGGGGCAGTCATTCCGGGATTTCCTGAAAGGCAAATTGCCCGCTTTGCCGGGTGAAACGCCAACCTTGTCGGATTGGGCCGATCATCTGACCACCGCCTTCCCAGAAGCGCGGATCAAGAAATTCATGGAAATGCGCGGGGCCGATGGTGGCCCGTGGCGCAGGCTGTGTGCATTGCCAGCCTTTTGGGTTGGCCTGACCTACGACCAAGGCGCGCTGGATGCCGCCTGGGATCTGGTCAAGGATTGGGATGCAGAAACGCGCGAGGAATTGCGGGTGCAAGCCGCCGTCAAAGGCCTGCAAGCGCAAGTTGGCGACATCAACATGCACGATCTGGCGCGCGAGGTTGTGGCGATCTCAGAAGCGGGCTTGAAATCACGCGCCCGTCCGGGTGCCGGGGGTCTTGTGCCAGATGAGACGCATTTCCTGAATGCGCTGAAGGAAAGCATCGAAACCGGCAAGGTGCCTGCTGATGAGTTGCTGGAACACTACAATGGTGATTGGAACGGCGATCTGACGCGGATTTATCCCGAATACAGCTACTGAATAGGCCATTTTCCGGTTAGCATTCGGTTTGCCAGTGTCTTCCTCTCGGATTGAATACGGTCTGGGACGACGGATATTGTCGCGTGTCTGTATCGGAGGGTGATGATTGGCCCGTATCAGCGAACTCCACTATTCCAACGCCTATGCTGCAAGCTCGGGCGTCAGCGAATTTCTGGAAGTGTCGATTGGTGCTTCCGAAGACCCGGCCAATTTCACTGTGTCCTTCTATCAGGCCAATGGTCAGGTCGGGATCGAAATACCGCTCACCAGCGTTCCAACAGCGCAAGTGACCGTCGACGCCGACAACAATGAGGTTGTCTATGTAATCTCAGCGGATGACTTCCCGATCCTGCTCACTGATCCAAATGGTGGCGGCTCGACAAACTACGAAGCCTACGCCCTAACCAACACAGCCACAGGTGAGGTGATCGACTTTTACGATATTGGCGGCGGCACAACGAATATTGTTGCTCAGAATGGGCTTGCAGCCGGGGAAACCTCGGTCAATCTGCCAGTGTTGGTCGGCCCGAACCAAACCACGACATCGCTGCAGTTCAATCGACCAGACACCAATACGCTGGTCTATGGGCCGTTAAGCCCCGGGGACAGCGGCGCCGCCTGCTTCACCGCCGGGACGATGGTGGATACATCGGATGGGGCGCGAAGGATCGAAACGCTGCAACCGGGTGACGCTGTCTGCACGCTGGACAATGGCCTGCAACCGGTTCGTTGGGTCGGCCAGCGTACCGTGCCCGGTCGTGGTCGGTTCGCGCCGATCCGGATTTGCGCAGGTACGCTGGGAGCAGAAGTTGATGTGCTGGTCTCGCCGCAGCACCGCATTTTGATATCCGGCTGGCAGGCAGAACTGATGTTTGGCGAGGCCGAGATATTGGTGCCCGCCATATCGCTGGTCAACGGAACCACCGTGATCCAGTCGCCGAGCGATAGCGTCACCTATGTTCACCTGCTGTTTGATCAACACCAGTTGCTCAGTACTGCGGGTCTTGTCTCGGAAAGCTTTTTCCCTGGTCGTCAGGGTCTGGCTGGGTTGGCACCGCAAACCGCCGAAGAATTGTTTGCCCTGTTCCCGGAACTCCGGCGCTCACCTGCGTCTTATGGCAAGGTTGCACGACCCGTTCGGCACGGCAAAGCCGTGGCTTTGTTGCGCTCGGTCTGATTGCACCATGCGCCCCCTCTTGCTTTCGCGGGCCGCTGTGATAGCAGGTCGTCAACAGCAATCAGGGCCAAGTTCAGGAAGCGTCATGGACGATCTAAAGACAAAATATCTGGGTCAGATCGCCGAGGCGGGCGACGAAAACGCGCTTGAGGCGATCCGCGTCGCTGCCGTGGGCAAAAAAGGCGAGGTCGCGTTGAAGATGCGCGAGCTGGGCAAGATGACGCCCGAGGAACGTCAGGTCGCAGGCCCGGCGCTGAATGCCCTAAAGGATGAAATCAACTCGGCGCTGGCCGCAAAAAAGGCTGCGCTGGCCGATGCCGCACTGGATGAGCGTCTGCGCACCGAATGGCTGGACGTCACCCTGCCGACCCGCGCGCGCCGTGAGGGCTCGATCCATCCGATCAGCCAGGCGACTGAGGAATTGACCGCGATCTTTGCCGAACTGGGTTTCTCTGTCGCCGAAGGGCCGCGGATCGAGGATGACTGGTACAACTTTGATGCGCTGAACATTCCCGGCCACCACCCCGCGCGGGCCGAGATGGACACGTTCTATATGCACCGAGCTGAGGGTGATAACCGCCCGCCGCATGTGCTGCGCACCCATACTTCGCCCGTTCAGATCCGCTCGATGGAGCTGCAAGGCGCGCCGATCCGCGTGATCTGCCCGGGCGGTGTGTACCGCGCTGATTATGACCAGACCCACACGCCGATGTTCCATCAGGTCGAAGGGCTGGCCATCGACAAAGACATCTCGATGGCGAACCTGAAATGGGTTCTGGAAGAGTTCGTGAAAGCCTTCTTCGAGGTCGACGACGTCGAACTGCGCTTCCGCGCCTCACACTTCCCCTTCACCGAGCCATCGGCCGAGGTTGATATCCGCTGTTCCTGGGACAATGGTCAGCTGAAGATCGGTGAGGGCGACGACTGGATGGAGATTCTGGGCTCTGGCATGGTGCACCCCAAGGTGATCGCCGCCGGTGGGATCGATCCGGATGTCTATCAGGGCTTTGCCTTTGGCATCGGCATCGACCGTCTGGCGATGCTGAAATACGGCATTCCGGATTTGCGGGCGTTCTTTGACAGCGATCTGCGCTGGCTGCGCCACTATGGGTTTGCGGCGCTGGATATGCCGAACCTGCATGGTGGTTTGTCGCGGTGATTGAAGTAGCCTCGTCAATCTGGGCGACTCTTGATCCAATTCACGACGAACTAATCGGGCTAGCTTTCACGTTATTGGCCGCTTGCGTGCTATTCTTGTTTAGGCCGCGCGTGAAACTGATTTATGGGCGCGCCAATAACTCCCGCAATATCATTTCTGTGCCAACGGAGGATAGCACCAGCAACGGCAACCACACAGAAATCTACACTGAAAAGTTTTTTCTCCAGAATGTTGGAAGTAAGCCAGCTACAAACGTGGAGTTTGTGTTGTCGGATTTTCCAGCGGACATCTCAGTTTGGCAACCGCGAAATGTAGAATACAAAAATGTCGAAAAAGGACATTGCTTGGTCACGATACCGCAAATGGCCTCTCGTGAGTTGGTCATTGTCGATTGCGTATACTTAAACCAACGGGCGGCCTTTGTCGCATCTGTTAAATGTGCTGAGTGCATAGGAAATGAAGTTCCATTTTGGACAGTTCGTCGCTTTTCATGGTGGATCAACACATTGATAGCCGCTCTCATGTTTTTTGGAGTTGCTTATCTATTTCAGATTGTTTTCAAGCTTTTCGCTTGATGTCCGGTCCGCACGGGCTGGCGATTTGTCTCCGTTAGCTCTCCGTTTGAACGGCACACGGATTTGGCCAGCATAAATTGCCCACCACTCCCCGGAGATCGCCATCCTACCGTCTGGCGATGGCGCGGCTTGTTACAGGTTCCCACAGGGTTGTGACGTGACTCGGCGCTCAGGCTGGGTAGGGTCAGGTCCATGATCTATCGACTGCTTTTCCTCCTGCTGACCGCTTCACCCGCCTTTGCCATGGGGCCCTGGAACACCGAATGCCACGGCGATACCGCCTGTCAGGTCGGCGACCGTTCGTACCACGTGCTGGAGCCTGACGGCTGGGATGGCGAGACACCTCTGCCGGTGCTTCTGCACTTTCACGGCTGGGCGCGGCAGGGGACCGTGGTGGTGAACCATGAACGCATTGCCGGGGCCACAAAACTGCGCGGCGTGCTGCTGGTCGCCCCGAACGGGCTGCGAAAAACATGGAACTTCTGGACGTCGGACACAGGCGACGTGCCCTTTGCCGACCGGGTGCTGGAGGATGTGGTCAAGCGCTATCCCATTGACCAGGACCGCATCTATGTCTCGGGCTATTCTTATGGCGGCGCGATGGCATGGCGCTATGTGTGCCAGTCGGGCGATGACATCGCCGCCTTGCTGGCTGTGGCCGGATCGATCCAGCAGACCGAACATTGCCCAGAGGCCCCGGCCGAGGCGCGCCATGTGCATGGCCTGCGCGACAAGGTGATGGATTTTCCCTATGGCGCGAATGGCGACACCACCTATCCGGTGGCGCTTTGGCGCGCGAAATACGACTGCCACGATGCCATCCCACGCGGCGATTGGAGCGTGGTGCCGATCCTGACCCTCAGCCGGGTGGAATGGACCGATTGCGCGCAGGGGCAAGTGGTGCTCGATACCCATCCCGGCGGGCATTTCATCCCTCATGGCTGGATTGGCTGGCAATTGGATGAGCTGTTGGGGCATGATCCCACATACCCCTGACCCGGAATGCGACACGCCCTGTCGGTATCAGCGGAGTTTCTGACGCGCTGCGCTCGGTATCCTTAACGAAACGGGGAGCGGATATGACCGGATTTCTGATCGTTGAAGGCAACACTCCGAATATGGTGGCACGGGGCCATTCCGGGGCGAGGGGTTTTGTTAATACGCTGAGCGCCCTTGTTCCCGAGGCCGAGTTGCGGATCTCGAACCCTTATGAGGGAAAGCTGAATGAGGCGGATTTGCAGGGGATGGACGGGATCATCTTTACCGGCTCCGGTGTCCACTGGTCTGTGGATGCTCCGGATGGGGCTGCTCAGCACGACGCGATGGAGTTCGCATTGTCCGCAAATCTGCCCATCTGGGGTTCGTGCAACGGGTTGCAGTTGGCCATGTTTGTTCTTGGTGGCGCGGTTGGGGCGTCTCCGGTCGGAATGGAAGTGGGGATGGCGCGGGATCTGGCTGTGACTGAGGATGGCGCTGTCCATCCCATGATGGCGGGCAGGGTTTCGGGTTTTGCCGTGCCGTGTATCCACAGGGATGAGGTACAGGTTTTGCCCGATGGCGCAATGCTGCTGGCCGAGAACACGCATTCAAAGGTGCAGGCCGTGGCCTATGAGTGCGACGGGATCCGGTTCTGGGGTGTTCAGTATCACCCCGAGCTGAGCTTGAAAGACATCGGAGACTACGTGCGTGGGCGCGGCATTTTCTCGACACATGAGGGTCTCGCTGACGATCTTGACGATGCCGAGGAAGACGTCAGTGCCGCCGCTCGGCTGGGAACACGACCCGACCAGGTTGTGTTGCACCAGCGCAGCCTTGAATTGGCGAACTGGTTGCAATTCGTCACGAACGGCTAAGCGGCTCTTCCACCTTCGCGGATTATCCGTTACACGCGATCCGACCCGAAAATTCTGGCGGATAGCGACCGATGAAATTCACTCTCTCCTGGCTGAAAGACCACCTCGATACCGATGCTTCGGTTGATGAGATCGCCGAGGCTCTGACCGATCTTGGCCTTGAGGTCGAAGAGATCGTGAACCCGGCGGACCGTCTGGCGGGCTTTACGCTGGGCCATGTGAAACATGCCGAAAAGCACCCCGACGCTGACAAGCTGCGCGTATGCACGGTTGAGACCGATGAGGGTGATTTGCAGATCATCTGTGGCGCCCCCAACGCGCGCGAAGGCATCACGGTCGTGGTCTGTAAACCGGGCATGTATATTCCCGGTCTGGATATCACCATCAATGTTGGCAAGATCCGGGGTGTCGAAAGCTATGGCATGATGGCGTCTGAGCGTGAGCTGGAGCTGTCGGACGAGCATGACGGTATCATCGAGCTGCCCTCGGGTGAGGTTGGCGACCAGTTCGTTGACTGGCTGGCTGAGAATGACCCGTCGAAGATCGATCCGATGATCGAGATTGCGATCACCCCCAACCGCCCTGATGCGCTGGGCGTAGCGGGTATTGCGCGTGATCTGGCAGCACGTGGTTTGGGGACGTTGAAGATACGCGACTACATTCCGGTGCCGGGTGATTTTGAAAGCCCGATCAAGGTGACCATTGATGAGGATACTCTGGACGGTGCGCCGCATTTCACGGGGCGATTGATCAAAGGTGTGAAGAACGGCCCAAGCCCGCAATGGCTGCAGGATCAGTTGAAGGCGATTGGCCTGCGTCCGATTTCGGCGCTGGTGGACATCACAAACTACATGACCTTCGACCAAAACCGCCCGCTGCACGTGTTTGATGCGGACAAGGTGCAGGGCAATCTGCGCGTTCATCGCGCCAAAGGTGGCGAAACGCTGGTGGCGCTGGATGAGAAGGAATACACGCTGCAACCCGGCATGATGGTGATTTCGGACGACAATGGCCCGGAATCGATTGCTGGTATCATGGGCGGAGAAGAGACAGGCTGTACCGACGAGACAGTGAATGTCTTCCTCGAAAGCGCGTTTTGGGATCATGTACAGATTGCCCTGACGGGTCGTGCGCTCAAAATCAACTCGGATGCGCGGTATCGGTTCGAACGCGGCGTTGATCCGGAATACACGCTTGAAGGGCTGGAACATGCGACCCAGATGATCCTGGATATCTGTGGTGGCGAAGCGTCCAAGGTGGTTGAGGCCGGCAAAGCGCCCAAGCATGCGCGTGCCTACAAGCTGGATGCGGAACGTGTGCGGTCTCTGGTTGGCATGGACATTCCAGAAAGCGATCAGCGCCAGACCCTGACGCGTCTGGGCTTCCGTCTCGAAGGTGAAATGGCCCATGTGCCCAGCTGGCGCCCCGATGTCATGGGTGAGGCTGACCTGGTGGAAGAGGTCGCGCGGATTGCCTCGTTGACCAAACTGCAGGGCAAACCGTTGCCGCGTGTGACCGATGGAATCCCGAAGCCGGTGATGACCCCGACTCAGCGCCGCCAGTCGATGGCGCGTCGCACCTGTGCTACGCTGGGTTACAATGAATGTGTTACCTACACTTTCATTGATCAGCATGCAGCGGCTTTGTTCGGAGGGGGGGACGCGGCGACCCAGCTGGAAAACCCGATCTCGTCCGAGATGAGCCACATGCGCCCCGATCTACTTCCCGGATTGCTTCAGGCTGCTGCCCGCAATCAGGCGCGCGGCTATACGGATGTTGCCCTGTTTGAGGTTGGCCCGGTTTTCCATGACGGCGAGCCGGGGGAACAGCTAACGCAGATCACCGGCCTTCTAGTTGGCCGCTCGGGTCCAAAGGACGTGCATGGCGCATCCCGCCCGGTCGATCTATTTGATGTCAAAGCGGATGCCGAGGCTGTGCTGGCGGCCATCGGTGCGCCCGCCAAGGTTCAGATATTGCGCGACGGGGATGCATGGTGGCATCCGGGCCGCCACGGCAAGATTTGCCTGGGTCCGAAAAAGGTGTTGGGCGTATTCGGTGACTTGCACCCGCGCATTCTGCAGGCCATGGACATCAAGGGCCCGGCGATGGCGTTCACCATCTGGCCGGATCAGGTGCCTCTGCCCCGTAAATGCTCCGCGACCCGCGCGGCTTTAGAGCTGCGTGATCTGCAAGCGGTCGAGCGTGACTTTGCCTTTGTCGTCGACGAAGGCGTCGAAGCGCTGACGCTGGTCAACGCCGCTGCGGGTGCTGACAAGGCGCTGATCGAAGATGTGCGCGTCTTTGATGAGTTTATCGGCGGTAGCCTGGGTGAGGGCAAGAAATCCCTGGCCATCACCGTGCGCCTGCAACCCACTGACGCAACGCTGAAAGAAAAAGATATCGAGGCGGTGGCCGAGAAGATCATCGCCAAGGTTTCCAAAGCGACGGGCGGTGTCCTGCGCGGGTAACCGAAGCAACATACACTTTGCAGAGCGCGCCTTTTGGCGCGCTTTTCAGTTCGAGAAGAACTTGGTCAGCACATCAAAGACCAACCGGATGCGCCGACTGGTGTGCAATTCGCGATGCGCGACCAACCAGATCGGAAATTCAAAAGGGTCCATGTCAGGTAGAACCCGTTCCATTTCCGAAGCCGCGTCCCCCACATTCTGCGACATGGGTGCGATGCCGAAGCTGTGCTTGGCATATTCCCAGGCAACAACGCCATTTTGTGAACCGAGCCTGAAGTTATCTTCTGTCAGATGAATGCCAAGTGGCTCCAAATAAGCGATCATCTGATGGGTGTCGCCGAAGCTAATGAAGTCGTGGTTGGACAAATCGCCTTTGGATTTAGGGTGTCCCATGCGGTTCAAATACGCTGAAGACGCGTAAAAGTGGCCGGGCGCTTCCTGCACCAATTTGGCGATAAGATCAGGTTGTTCAGGTCGCACATGGCGGATTGCGATATCGGCTTCGCGCCGCATCAGATCACTCACATCGTTCGAAGCGATCACTTCTATTCGCAGGCGCGGGGCCTGCGCCTGAACCTCGTGTAGCAAATCCGGCAGAATGTGTGCTGACATGATATCGCTGGCAGTGATCCGAACACGCCCCTCGATCGATTGTGCCTGACCAGATGCAGTCAAGGCGATCCGGTTGGCAGCTTCACCCATGGCGCGCGTGTGTTCCAGGATCTCCAAACCAGCCTGCGTGATTTCTAACGAGCGGCCCACGCGCTCGAACAGCAAAACGCCCAAATCAGCCTCAAGCGCAGCGATCTGGCGGCTAAGTGTTGGTTGACTCTGTCCCAGTTGCCGCGCCGCTGCTGAAAGCGATCCGGTATCAGCGGTCGCCAGAAAAGCGCGCATGTGGTTCCAATCAAATTCGTCGATTCTAGTCATACAAATATGTATAAGTGTTCTGCGATCTTCCGCAATTCCTATTCAATATCCGCATGAGTAGATAGGCCGCAAAGGAGATTTACCATGAAGACTGGTGCAAAATTCTGGGATGGCATTGCCGCGAAATACGCGCGTAGCCCAATCCGCGACATGGAGTCGTATGAATACACTCTGGGACGGACCCGGTCCTATCTGACCCAACAGCAAAATGTTCTTGAGCTTGGATGCGGAACAGGCTCAACCGCGCTGCTGCTTGCATCGTCAGTCGCATATATCACGGCCAGCGATTTTTCTGAATCCATGTTGGATATTGGCCGGGACAAGGCGAAAAAAGAAGGGATCGGCAACATCTCATTCACGCCCATAGACATTACCTCGCCCGATGATGAACAGTCCTTTGATGTCATTCTTGGCTTCAACGTGTTTCATCTTGTGCCGGATATCGAAACGGCCTTTGCGGACATCTATGCACGTCTGCCCTCGGGCGGGTTGTTCATATCCAAAACGCCTTGCCTTACCGAGGGAAATTTGGGTTTTAAATTTGGACTGATGAAACTTATGCTGCCTGTGATGCAGCGTTTTGGCAAAGCGCCTTATGTGAACCTGTTCGACATAAAAACGCTTGAAACCGCGATCACAGATGTCGGCTTTGAAATCGTCGAAAGCGGGAACTATCCGGCGAAGCCCCCATCTCGGTATCTGGTGGCGCAAAAGAAATAATCATCATCAGCAAGTTCTTCGACTTACGCATTGGGCTTTGCGTGATTGGCCTTTAAGTAGGGTCCAAACAGTTTTGGAGGGAACCATGGGCCTGAACGTCTATCTATCCGGGGAAATTCACACCGATTGGCGCGAACAAATCATTGACGGCGCGCAGAGGCTGGATGTTTCATTCAACAGCCCGGTCACCAATCATGCAGCCAGTGACGATTGCGGTGTTGCCATTCTGGGCGCTGAGCCGAACAAGTATTGGCATGACCAAAAGGGGGCGATGGTGAACGCGATCCGCACGCGTAAGGGTATCGCTGACGCAGATGTGGTCGTTGTGCGGTTTGGCGAGAAGTACAAACAGTGGAATGCGGCGTTTGACGCCGGATACGCAGCTGCCTTGGGCAAATCGTTGATCGTGCTGCACGGGCCGGATCATCAGCACGCGCTGAAAGAGGTCGACGCCGCTGCGCTCGCCGTGGCTGAGGAGCCCGCTCAGGTGGTCGAAGTTCTGCGCTATGTGCTGACCGGCAAGCTGCCGGGCTAAGAATATGGGCTTGCGACCGGTTCTGGCCGCAAGCCCGATGTCGGCAACGGGCGTGGGGGGTCTTAGTCTCGCGCGGGTGTCACCAAGCCTTTTTGAACCGCAGGCCGTTCAAGGAAACGATCTAGATAGGCCACGACATTGGCGTGATCGTCCCAGCCGACCAAATCCTTCGCTTCATAGAAATCCAATCCACGCAGCCAGGGCGCAATGGCCATGTCAGCGATCGAGTAGTCTCCGGCAACCCAATCCTGACCTTCAAGCTGCTGGTTCAAGACGTTCAGCAGCCGCTTGGCTTCGTTGACATAGCGCTCGCGCGGGCGGGGGTCTTCGATCTCGCGGCCTGCGAATTTGTGGAAAAATCCTAGCTGGCCAAGCATCGGCCCAATACCACCCATCTGAAACATCAGCCATTGGGTGATATGGTGTTTGTCGGATGCGTTTTGACCGATGAACTTACCGGTCTTTTCGGCCAGATACAGCAGTATCGCGCCGCTTTCGAACAGGCCGATAGGTTCACCATCAGGACCGTTGGGATCAATGATCGCCGGGATTTTGTTATTGGGGTTCAACGACAGGAACTCGGGGCTTTTGACGTCGGCATCGGCCAATGTGACCTTATGCGCCTCATAAGGCAGGCCGGTTTCTTCCAGCATAATCGAGGCTTTGACCCCGTTTGGGGTTGGAAAGGAATAAAGCTGAATGACCGACGGATCTTTGGCGGGCCATTTTTGAGTCACGGCAAAGCGGGCTAAAGAGGACATGGGCTCTCCTGAATGATCTGATTGGGGAAAAATAGGCACGCTTTCCCATAAAAAAATATGTTTTAAGGTGCAATTAGCGCACAATTACTCTGCGCCTATGCGCGAACAAAGGCGAAAAACACTAACAACAGGAAAGAGGGAACACATGATCCAGGAGTTCAAAACATTCATTGCCAAGGGCAATGTCATGGACATGGCTGTGGGTATCATTATCGGTGCTGCATTCACTGCAATCGTGACATCGCTGGTTGGGGACCTGATCAATCCATTGATTGGTCTGTTCACAGGTGGGATTGATTTTACCAATAACTACGCTGTGCTTGCAGGTGAGGTTGCCGAAGGGGCCAGCCTGGACGCGGCGCGTGAAACCGGCGCTTCGGTGTTTGCCTATGGGGCGTTCATCATGGCGGTCATCAACTTTCTGATCATCGCATGGGTTGTGTTCATGCTTGTGCGGTCAGTGAACCGCGTTAAGGATGCGGCTGCCAAAGAAGAGGAAGTTGCCGAAGAAACGCCCGCTGGCCCAAGCGAGCTGGATATCCTGATGGAAATCCGCGACGCTTTGAAGAAGTAACGCTCGAATTTGGCAAGAAAACAGGGGCTCCGTATCATTGGCGGCGCCCTTTCAATTTGATCAAGAAGGAAATCAGACATGGATCAGACGGTCGATATGGCAAATCAAGCCATGGATTTAGCAAATAGCTACATGCCGATCCTGTTGAACGCGGGCAAGGCTTTGATTGTTCTGATCATCGGTTGGATCGTGGCAGGGATGGTATCGGGCGTTGTGCGGCGTCGCATCAACAAAACGCCTCAGATCGATCCTACGCTTGGGAATTTTGCGGCCAGCCTTGTCAAATGGGTGATCTTGGCGATCGTCCTCGTGGCCGTTCTTGGGATCTTCGGGATCGAGGCCACAAGTATCGTTGCCATTCTGGGTGCTGCCTCTCTGGCGATCGGTCTTGCGCTGCAAGGCACGCTCAGTGATCTGGCGGCGGGCGTGATGCTGGTTGTGTTCCGACCCTATAAGCTGGGTCAGTATGTGGATATTGGCGGAACGGCGGGAACGGTCAAAGACCTGAACCTGTTCACCACTGAACTGGTGACGCCAGACAATGTACAGATCATTGTCCCGAACGGGCAGGCCTGGGGGTCGGTGATTACCAACTACTCTGCGCATGAAACGCGGCGTGTCGATCTGGTGTTCGGTATCGATTATGGTGACAGCGCGGATGAGGCCATGAAGATCATTTTGGATGTCGCCAATGCGGATGCGCGCATCCACAAGGATCCAGAGCCTTGGGTGAGGGTCACAAATCTGGGTGACAGCTCGGTCGATCTAACTGCGCGTCTGTGGTGTGCAGCGGCGGACTACTGGGATGTGAAATTCGAGCTGACCAAGACCATCAAGGAAGCCTTCGACGCCAAGGGTGTCTCGATTCCTTATCCGCATTCGGTCGAAATTCAGAAGCAGGGCTAAAGGCTCCCGCCCGTCGATCGCGCATTCAAAATGCCCTTCTCCGGTCGGGCCCGGCGCCGCACTGTCGTGTGGCGCTGTTTCGTTTTCTTGACGGTTTGTTTTGAACACCCGCGCCGCGCCATAGGCGCGGCGCTACGCCCAACGCTGTAAAGCGCCTTTTTTCAAAAGGCGCTTTCAGGGGCGGGAGGGTTACGCCTTGATTACCACGTTGGGCGAGACGACGTCGATGCCAAGCGCCTTGCCAACTGCGTAGTAGGTCAGTTGTCCGGCATGGACGTTCAGTCCCGCCAGCAGATGCGGATCGTCCTGACAGGCCTGTTTCCAGCCTTTATCTGCCAATGACAACATGAACGGCATTGTTGCGTTGCCCAGTGCAATAGTCGAGGTGCGCGCTACAGCGCCCGGCATGTTGGCCACGCAGTAGTGCATTACCCCATCGACCTCATAGATCGGATCGGCATGGGTGGTCGCGCGAGAGGTTTCGAAACAACCGCCCTGATCGATGGCCACATCCACCAGCACCGCACCGGGTTTCATTGTCGACAGCTGCGCGCGCGAGACCAGCTTGGGGGCTGCTGCGCCGGGGATCAGAACCGCGCCGATGACCATATCGGCATCGCGGATCAACTCGGCAGTTGCACCGGCCGTTGAATACTGGTTCTTGAACTGGCCGCCAAACACATCGTCCAGATAGCGCAGGCGAGGCAGGGACCGATCCAGAACGGTTACATCTGCTCCCATGCCAGCGGCGATCTTCGCCGCATGGGTGCCAACCACGCCACCGCCGATCACGACGACCTTGGCCGGGCCAACCCCAGGCACGCCACCCATCAGCACACCGCGCCCGCCATTGGCCTTTTGCAAGGTCCATGACCCGACCTGAGGGGCCAGGCGCCCGGCAACTTCGGACATCGGGGCGAGCAGAGGCAGGCCACCATTGGCATCGGTTACGGTTTCATAGGCAATGGCCGTACAGCCCGATTCCAGCAGGTCATGGGTCTGATCCGGATCGGGTGCCAGATGCAGGTAGGTGAACAGCAACTGACCTTCACGCAACATCTTGCGCTCTCCGGCCTGGGGTTCTTTGACCTTCACGATCATGTCGGCGGTGGCAAACACCTCTTCTGCCGTGTCCAGAATGCGCGCACCAGCGGCGACATAGGCGTCATTGTCAAAACCTGCGCCGATCCCGGCACCGGTTTCGATAAGCACCTCATGCCCACGCGATACCGCTTCCTGAGCTGCATTCGGCGTCATTCCAACGCGGAATTCCTGGGGTTTAATTTCCTTTGGGCACCCGATTTTCATGTGACCCTCCTCCGTTCATAAACTGCCTAAATTATGTGCATTACCTGACGCAATTTCTGTGAAACAATACCTGCTATTGGGCTTTCTTATGAAAGAATCCAGCGAATAAACCTGAATTAACGCAATGGATATGCGCAAATGAGCTTAGATACGACTGATCGTAAGATTCTGGCTGCTCTGCAAAAGAATGGTCGGGTTTCGAATGCGGACCTGTCAGAGAAGGTGAACCTTTCACCTTCGGCTTGCCATCGCCGGGTCCAACGGCTGGAACTGGAGGGCTATATTCGAAACTACGTGGCCTTGCTGGACGCGCGGAAGATGAATGTTCCCACAACCGTGTTTGTCGAGATCACCTTGCAGGGTCAGGCCGAAGAAGTTCTGGATGTATTCGAAAAGGCGGTGGCCCGCATTCCGGATGTGTTGGAATGTCACCTGATGGCGGGGACGGCAGATTATCTTCTGAAAGTCGTCGCCGAAAACACCGAAGATTTCGCCCGCATTCACCGCCAATATCTGTCACGCCTGCCGGGCGTCGCGCAGATGCAAAGCTCGTTTGCCTTGCGGACGGTGTTCAAGACCACGGCCTTGCCGGTCTGATCAGGCGGGTACCGGATAGGTGAAATAGGCGAGATGGATGAAATTAAAGGCGAAGTGCATTGCAATTGGCACCCAGAGCCGCCCGGTCGCGGCATAGGCCAGCCCCAGACCCAAGCCCAGGACCGTGGCGAAGGCTACCAGGGCTGGACCACCGCCGAAATGCGCCAGACCGAACAGCAGGCTGGCTGCGACAACGCCACCAAGCGGGCCAAGTTTCGAACTGAGCAGAGATTGCAGGTAGCCACGGAAAAGTGCCTCTTCCGCGAAACAGGTCAGAAACAGGTTTGAAACTGCAAAGACCAACCACCACGCGGGCAATTTAACCTCTGGCCGCAATGCGCCGATTGCAACAGCGGCAAGAAAGATCAATGGCAGCAAGGCAAGCCCGGTGACGAGCCATATTGTATTGGTTTTATGACGTGCAATCAGCATGCTGGGCCAAGCTAACAGGACAGCAAAGAACACCATTGGTTTGTCGAGGTTCAGATACATCGTAAACGCGGCGCTGTTTTCACCGGCATAGACCTGATCCAATACAAGCAGATTATTCAACCCAGGAATCAGATGCGCGCCTAACGCAAAACACCACAGGATCAGAAGTGTATGCCCGGCAACTGCCATCGCGCCGCTCAGGCGCGGCAGAGTTGCGGCCCCCAGCAACCCGATCGCAATCACTGCAATCGCCCATGGCGTGATCAGATTGGCGACTGAGACAATGCTTACGAACAGAATCAACAACGCCAAAGCCACGCCCATCCGCCCGCTCAGTGCGGTAATCTGGGCTGCGATCAAGATCAGCCAGGGCCAGATCATTGGTAGATGGGACAGGAAATGCGCCACGGTGGCCTCGACAGTTCGACTGGCTTAGTCATGGCGCGCAGCTTTCCATGGTGCAAGCCTTTCGAGTTGCGGCAATTCTTACGGTTGTATCCCCTGCGCGAGAGGTTCAAATTGCACGTAATGTCTTTACATGGCGGCGCCCACCTCATTGGCACAGTGCAAAAAGATCAACTTATCCGATGACATCAGGCGGTTACACAGGCGCGTTACTGTCCGCACCCGGTGAATGAAGAAGGAACAGACTTTGGCGTACGAAAACAATGACCCTCCCAAAGACTGGCTAGAGGCCGAACTGGAAGATACGCTGGACGAAGATTTTGAGATCGAGTTCAGCGAACCCATGCTGTCGATGGAAGTGCGCAAGATCTACAAGGATCAGCATCCTGATATGCTGGATCGCAAGGTTTATTTCCGCAACCTGCTGCGCCTGCAGGCCGAGCTGATCAAGGTTCAGGATTGGGTGCAGCATACCGGTGCCAAAGTGTGCATCCTGTTCGAAGGCCGCGACAGTGCGGGTAAGGGGGGCGTGATCAAGCGGATCACCCAGCGTCTGAACCCTCGTGTCGCGCGTGTGGTGGCGCTGCCTGCGCCCAGCCGACGGGAACAAAGCCAGTGGTATTTCCAGCGCTATGTTCCGCATCTACCTGCGGCAGGTGAAATCGTGTTCTTCGACCGCTCCTGGTACAACCGCGCCGGCGTTGAACGCGTCATGGGCTTTGCGACCGAGGATCAGGTTGAACAGTTCTTTCAGGACGTTCCCGAATTTGAACGGATGCTGGTGCGGTCCGGGATCATCCTGCTGAAATACTGGTTCTCGATCACCGATGAAGAGCAGCAATTGCGATTCCTCATGCGGATTCATGATCCGATGAAACAGTGGAAATTGTCTCCGATGGATCTGGAATCCCGCATCCGCTGGGAATCCTACACCAAGGCGAAAGAGGATATGTTGTTCCGGACGAACATTTCCGAAGCGCCGTGGTACATTGTCGAAGGCAACGACAAAAAACGCGAACGTCTGAACTGTATCGAGCATCTGTTGACCAAGATCCCCTATACGGACGTGCCGCAGGAGCGGGTCGACCTGCCCGATCGCAAGTACAACCCGGATTACGAACGCCGCATTCTGCCCGACGAGTTGTACGTTCCGAAAATCTACTAGGCGAAACGGGCCTCTGATCAGAAATGCGAGGCGCGATGTCCCGCGCCTCGCCATAGGGCCAGCCGTTAGGCGACGTCCATCATGCATTCGCCACCCATTGGGGTGAAGATCAGCATGTCATCATCGTCGGTGAAGCCTGCGACGGGTTCTGCCGGTGGCGTTGCACCATCGCCAGCTTCCGGGATCAGGATCAGATCGTCATCCATTGGTACGTCACCACCGGGCTGTGCGCCGGGCAGTTCGATATCGATCCAGTCGAAGTCATCGACCAGTGCGAGCACCTCATTCAGGAATTCTTCAAGCGCCGCGACGAAGGCTTCTATATCGAAACCATTCTCAGCCGTGGGTTCAGGCGTTTCTGGTTCTTCGGGCACTTCGGGTTCTTCCGGTGTTTCAGGTTCCACAGGTTCTTCGGGTTCCTCTGGCGTTTCTGGTTCCACGGGGGTCTCTGGTTCCTCCGGCGTTTCCGGCTCCGTAGGCGTTTCCGGTTCTTCTGGCGCTTCGGGTTCTTCCGGAGTCTCTGGTTCTTCTGGAACTTCCGGCGTCTGAGGTTCCTCGGGTGTCTCAGGCTCTTCCGGTGTTTCGGGCTCTTCGGGCACCTCCGGTTCTTCGGGCATCGGCATAGGGGTTGGCGTCGTGCCTGTATCCAGGTCCACCGTACCACCTGTTGCGCCAAAGTTTTGCGTGACCATCACGGCGTCAAAACCCTGCATATCGCCTGTTTCGATCCCGATCCCGATATATTCGAAGTTCGGGTTCAGGATATTTGCGCGGTGGCCGGGGCTGTTCATCAGGTTCTGATGCAGCTGCGCGACATCGTCGCTGATCCCCGGCGCGCCGCGTTCAGATTGCCAGGCGATGTTTTCACCGGTGCGCCAGCTGCCCGACAGATCAAACCCCGCGGCCTGCATCCGCTGGGTCGCGCTGGACCCGCCCGCACCTGTATGGCTGAAGATATCGCGGTCCAGCATCCAGGTACTGTGATCCTCGGATGACTCGTTCAAGTTGGTTTCCAATTGCAGCGGGTTCAGCCCTCGGGATGTGCGCTCTTCATTGATAAGTGCGAGCATTTCGCGCTCGATTGTGCTTGCAGTCGACATAGTAGCCTCCGTTTTTGATTTGGTGTCTGGGTAGACGAGAGGCTGATACAAAGACCTTTCCTGTGACGGATAGGTGGGTTGACCTGGCAGGCGAATTTGGGCGTCGCTGTGCTACCGATACGGGATTCGCTGCGCTGCAACATGCCGGGCAAAATCCTGCCGGGTGTGAAATGGCAGCTTGCCGCACAGCATCGCGCACGAGTCGGCAAGATCAAACCGGTCCCAGAAACGACAAACCCCCGGGCAGGGCCTCGGGGGTCGTCAAATAGTGTCATCCAAAGCTGGACGAGATGGGGGCGATGCTTAGAGCATACCTTCGCGCTGGGCTTTCTTGCGTGCCAGTTTACGGGCACGACGGATCGCTTCAGCTTTCTCGCGCGCTTTCTTCTCGGACGGTTTCTCGAAATGTTGCTTCAGCTTCATTTCACGGAACACGCCTTCGCGCTGCAGCTTTTTCTTCAGGGCACGAAGCGCCTGATCGACGTTATTGTCGCGAACACTAACCTGCATGTGGTTGTCACCACCTTTCTAGATAGAGTTGCAAGGAAATTGCAGGAGTTGGCCGTATAGCAAAGCTGTTCTATCTTGTCTAGTACTGGCCCCGAACACCGGAGAACCGCCATGACAGTGACTTATGAAGACGCAAAACAGCAGATGCTGGACGCGATGCTTGCCCATGTTCCGTTTGACGGATGGTCCGAAACGAGCTTTCGCGCCGCCATTGCTGAGTGTGATCTGGATGAGGGTCTTGCCCGGGCGATTTGCCCGCGTGGCGCGGTTGATCTGGCGCTGGCCTATCATGCGCGTGGGGATCAGATGATGCTGGATCGGATCAAGTCCGAAGACCTGAGCGCGCTCAAGTTCCGCGAAAAGATCGCCGCTGCTGTTCGGTTCCGGCTTGAGGCGGTTGAGGATAAGGAACTGGTCCGCCGGGGCATGACACTGTTTGCCCTGCCAATGCATGCAGGTGACGGGGCCAAGGCTGTTTGGGGCACCTGCGATCTGATCTGGGACGCTTTGGGTGACACGTCGGATGACGTGAACTGGTACACCAAGCGCGCGACGCTGTCGGGCGTCTACTCTTCGACCCTTTTGTTCTGGCTGGGGGACGATTCGCCTGATCACCAGAAGACGTGGGAGTTTCTGGACAGGCGCATTGGCGACGTAATGCAGTTTGAAAAGCTCAAGGCGCAGGTCAACAGCAACCCGTTGTTCAAACCGTTTCTGGCCGTGCCCAATTGGCTGGCTGGTCAGGTCAAGGCCCCGATGAAGATGCGCGCCGATTTGCCGGGCCTGCTGAACCCGCGCAAGTAGTCAAAGCTTGGCCTTTTCCCAGATGACAGCTAGGCATTGCGCAAAGGAGATTTGCCCATGACCCGAATGATGCGCGCTGTCGAAATCACTCAGCCCGGTGGTCCCGATGTTCTTAAGCTGACTGAGCGACCGATGCCGATGGCGGACGCCGGACAAGTTGTGCTGAAGGTCGCCTATGCCGGTGTGAACCGCCCGGACGCTTTGCAACGTGCCGGAGCCTATGATCCCCCGCCCGGAGCCAGCGATCTGCCGGGGCTGGAGGCCTCGGGCGAGGTAGTTGCCATGGGCACAGGCGTCGAAGGTTTGGCATTGGGCGATCAGGTCTGCGCCTTGTTGCCCGGTGGCGGTTACGCCGAATACGTCGCCACGCCCGCTGCGCATTGCCTGCCTGTTCCAGACGGGATGGACATGAAGCAAGCGGCTTGCCTGCCCGAGACCTTCTTTACCGTCTGGTCCAACGTGTTCACGCGCGGCAGTCTGAAACCAGGCGAGCGCTTCCTTGTTCATGGTGGGTCCAGCGGCATCGGAACCACTGCGATCCAGCTGGCCAATGCCTTTGGAGCGCGGGTCTTTGCAACTGCTGGCTCGGATGAGAAATGCGCCGCCTGCGTGAAATTGGGGGCAGAGAAGGCCATCAACTACCGCGACGAAGATTTCGTAGGTGTCATGCGCGCTGAAGGCGGGGCGAACCTGATCCTTGACATGGTGGGCGGTGACTACATCCCGCGCAACGTGAAGGCGTTGGCTGAGGATGGGCGGCTGGTTCAAATCGCGTTCCTGCAAGGCCCTGTGGCTGAGTTGAATTTTGCTCTGATGATGGTCAAACGCCTGACGCTGACCGGCAGTACCTTGCGCCCGCAAAGCGATCTGGCCAAAGCCAAGATCGCGCAGGACCTGCGTGAAGCTGTCTGGCCTTTGCTGGCTGCGGGCAGGGTTGCCCCGGTCATGGACAGCGAATTTCCCCTGGCGGATGCTGCGGCGGCACACGCGCATATGGAAAGCTCGACCCATATTGGCAAAATCGTTCTGAACGTTGCGGGCTAGCGGCGATGCGCGGGGTTTGATCCGCGCGCAAACTCGCCGCAGCACAAGCTCCTGATTGCCCTGTCACGCAAGCATGCTAGCTTGGGGTCAGGCAAGAGGAGGTTCAGAATGCAGAATACTGCGCGCACAGTCGTCATCCACGAATTCGGCGGCTCCGAGGTCTTGCAGATCGAAGATCGGCCCTTGGGCGATCCCGGTCCAGGTGAGGTTCGCATCCGCCATCATGCTTGCGGCCTGAACTTCATCGATGTTTATCAGCGCACCGGCCTCTATCCGTTGGAGTTGCCGCATGCGCTGGGGATGGAAGCGTCGGGCGTGATCGAAGCCGTTGGCGACGGAGTCGCTCATCTGACACCGGGTCAGCACGCCGCCTATGCTGCCGCACCGTCGGGCGCCTATTGCGAGGCGCGGGTGATGCCAGCGGCTCAGGTTTGTCCGTTGCCAGACGGCATTTCATTCGAAGCGGCGGCGGCGATGATGCTGAAGGGCATGACCGTTGAATATCTGTTCCACCGCACCACGCCTTTGCGTCGCGGGGATACGGTGTTGTTCCACGCTGCGGCCGGGGGTGTCGGCCTGATCGCCTGCCAATGGGCGAAATCCGAAGGCATCACTCTGATCGGTACTGCCGGTACAGATGAGAAATGCGCGCTGGCCCAGTTCAACGGCGCGGCGCATTGCATCAACTACCGCACCGAGAACTTCGTCGAACGCGTGGCCGAGATCACCAATGGGCACGGCGTTGACGTGGTGATGGATTCGGTCGGCGCCGACACGTTTGAGGGGTCGCTGGACTGCCTGAAACCGCTTGGGATGATGATCTCATTCGGCAATGCTTCGGGGCCGGTGCCGCCTGTGAATATCGGGATCCTGGGGCAGAAAGGATCGCTCAAGATCACCCGTCCAACCCTATTTACGCATATTGGCGATCACACGGTCTGTCAGGCCATGGCGCGGCGGTTGTTTGGTAAGGTCGAAGGTGGCGAGGTCAAGATTCATATCGACCAGCGTTTTCCTCTGGATCAGATCGCCGACGCGCATCGCGCGCTTGAGGCGCGCCAGACCACCGGTAGCACGATATTGGATGTTTGAACGGAAAGACCCGGCGGGATGCGCCGGGTCTGTTTGATATGCCAAAGCGGATCAGAAACGATACGCTGCACGGAACTGAAGTGTGGTGGCATCGACATCCACGCCGCTAGAGTTGAAGTTGTCGAATTCATGATACAGCAACTCGGCCCCGATGGTGACATTGGGGGCAACGGCTTGTTCATATCCTGCGCCGATGAACCAACCAT
The DNA here is from genome assembly GCF_059610245.1 of Ruegeria sp. YTSA075. NCBI lineage: Bacteria > Pseudomonadati > Pseudomonadota > Alphaproteobacteria > Rhodobacterales > Roseobacteraceae > Ruegeria > Ruegeria sp. YTSA075. The sequence goes on from NZ_JBXWNG010000004.1 coordinate 167,750, forward strand.
CATCGCTGCCCAAGGTATCGGTCCCGGCTTCGGCATAGCCGCCAACGCCGTAAAGCAATCCTTGGGGGGTCACTTTGTAACCCGCACGCGCTTTGATACGCCAGACATCCTCGATTGTGGCCGCGCCCGACAGGTCGATATCTGCCCAGTCATAGTCAAAACCACCACCAACAACCCAGTCGCCCAAATCATAATCGTAGCCCAGGATGATGCCGCCAATCGCACCATCACCATCGACGCCGGAAAGGTTGGTGTCAGCGTCGAGATAACCCAACTGCAAACCGCCGTAGAATCCGGTCCAGTCTCCGGTGGACTGCGCCATGAGCGACCCGGCCGTCATACTCGATACAGCTGCTATTAGAGCCAGTTTCACTTTCATCTTCTGATCCTTTCATTCGAAATATGCGCGCAGCTGCCTTGGGTTTGTGGCTGCGCGATTGTACAAGCTGTTACGGTCTCAATCCGAGACTGGATCACCGTTGCCCATATTTTCCGTACGGAATGCTGGTCAATTCGACCGGCCTGTGCCCGCCATGACCGGGTCTGTACTCTGAAAGGTAGGATGCGCCGCGATGGCTTCAAATAAGAAGCGGCGGCAGAACGAGCTGCCGCCGACAGACGATAATTTCTAGGCGGATTATTGCTGCAGTTCAGCCGGAGCTTTGTCAGCAATGTCTTCCCAGTTTGTGCTGGCTTGTTCGATGAAACCTGGGATGTCGCCCTCCCAGCGTTCCTGAATGTCTTTCGACAGGTTCAGATACAGTGTGTTGTCGACGATTTTCCAATGGTTCGGGTCACCATCAAACTTGAAGCCCATCGCCGCACCGAAGGCGCAGTAGCCGCCATATGCAGGCAGATATGCTTCGGGGTTGGCTTCAAATGCGGCTTTGTTTTCCTCGGACGAGAAGCGGTACATTGCGTCATCATGCAGTGTGGTGATGCGGTAATCGCCCTTGGTGGCTTCACCTTCGGTAAAATACGCAACCGGGTCATAGCCCTGCATCGCCAGCCCGGTCGAGCTGGCATTGATTTCAACGCCTGCGGCCAGGGTCGAAGTTGCCAGGGCAACAGACAGTGCAACGCCACCGATCAGAGATTTAAACGTGTTCATAGCTTCACCTTTCGTGAAAGGGGATGCGCGCGGTCGCCGTAATTGCGATTTGCGATCCCGGATTTTGTCCTGTGACGCCGGTAATTGGCCGTCACAGAACCTCAGGTGGGAAGCCGGATGTTCACGTTCAAAGCAATCAATTGTGATTGTGCAGAGGTGCAGAGATGCTGTTCAGAAATGTGGTCGGGTTAGTCCTCGGGCGTCAGTGCCAGAACAAAGTCGGTAACCTTCTGGGCAGGCATTTCGCAAGGGCGCAGCAATGCGCCGCTGTTGCGTGTTTGATAGAGGTTCAGGCTTATATAGTCCGAGCCACCAAGCTCACGCGCCACAAGCTTATGGGACTTGTTTCCTGCTATGGCCTGACGCGAGACCACATAGCGCCGCCCCTGGGCGCGGCCAGTGAATGTGCCCAAGGGCAATGCGAAAAAGGCGCGGGTGAACGCGTCGGTCGCGGTCACGGCTTTCCGATCTTGGGCTCAGTCCCCGCCTTGATACGTGCTACATTGGCGTTGTGGCGCCAGTAGACCAGCAAGGTGAGCGCAATACCCAAAACGAAGGTGGAGCCATCCGTCAGCACCACGATCCAGGTGGTCGACAATGCGGCCGCCGCCAGTGCGCCGATTGAGGATATCCGCCAGATCGCCGCCGCAACCAACCACGTCAGACAGCAGGCAACACCGACCCGCCAATCCAGTGCCAGCCAAAGGCCGAGGAATGTGGCCACGCCCTTGCCGCCCTTGAAGCTTAACCAAACGGGATAGCAATGGCCCAAAAACGCCATGAGCGCTGCAATCTGGGCCGCGTCTTCACCGGCAAAGGCGCGCGCCAGCAGAACCGCCACAGCGCCTTTTGCAGCATCGAACAGCAGGGTCAGGGCGGCGGCGGCCTTGTTGCCGGTTCGAAGCACATTGGTGGCTCCGATATTACCTGACCCGATCTGGCGCAGATTGCCCAGCCCCATAAGCTTGGCCAGGATCAGGCCAAAGGGAATTGACCCCAAAAGGTAGCCCATGGCCGCCCACAGCAGCAATTCGGATTGTGTACTGTCAATCAAGGGCATCAAGTTCTCCGGTAGACTTCTTTGCCGGCCACGTAGGTCGCAATGACCTTACCCTGCATCCGCTGCCCGTCAAATGGCGTGTTTTGTGATTTGGATCGGAGTGTAAACCGGTCCAGCACAAAAGGAACATCAGGATCAAACAAGACCAGATCGGCTGGCGCATCTGTGGACAAACGACCAGTGTTCAAACCCAGGCGTTTGGCCGGGTTCAGGGTCATGGCACGGAACAGGGTTGGCAAATCCAACTGACCCGAATGATACAGGCGCAGCGCTGCGGGCAACAATGTCTCCAACGCAACCGCGCCCGAGGCAGCCTCTTCAAACGGCAGGCGTTTGCTTTCCTCGTCCTGCGGGGTGTGCATGGAACTGATCGTGTCGATTAGGCCCGTTCGCACCGCTTCAATCACCGCCTGCCGGTCATCCTCTGACCGCAGCGGTGGTTTGACTTTGAAGAAAGTGCGATAGTCGGCCACGTCCAGCTCATTCAGCGTCAGGTGGTGGATCGAGGTTCCGGCGGTGATGTCCAAACCATTGCGCTTGGCGCGTTCCAATGCGGGCAAGGCGCGAGCCGTCGTGATCTGATCTGCGTGATAGGCCGCGCCAGTCATTTCCAGCAATGCGATGTCGCGGTCCAGCCCCATCCGTTCCGCCCGGGCTGACACTGCGGGCAGGCCGCGCAACGCGGCGAATTTACCGCTGGTCGCAGCAGCCCCGGCGCTGAGCCCCGGTTCCTGCGGATGCGCTATCACCAACGCCCCGCAGGACCGCGCATAGGTCAGCGCGCGCGCGAATACCTTGGTGTTGGTCACCACATGATCGCAATCCGTAAAGGCGACTGCACCGGCATCCATCAGAAACCCGATCTCGGTCATCTCGCGCCCCTCACGCCCTTTGGTTAGAGCGGCCATTGGCAGAACGTTCACAGGCGTATCAGCCTGGGCGCGGCGTGTTGCAAATTCCAGCGTTTCCGGCGTGTCGATGGCAGGTGTGGTATCGGGGCGCGTGACCAACGTGGTCACCCCACCCGCCGCTGCCGCGAGACCTGCGGATTTGTAGCTTTCCTTGTGCCGCTCGCCTGGTTCACACACTTTAACGCCGATATCGACAATGCCGGGGGCCAGGCATTTGCCATTGCAGTCCACGACCTGCCCGTCCACCGCAGGGGCATCGCCTTCGCCGTTCGCCACGATCCGCCCGTCCGCGACTTGCAGCCATCCGGTCGCATCCGTCCCGTTCTCCGGGTTGATCAGGCGCGCGTTGGTAAACAAAACGGTGCTCATGGCAAGGCCCTTTCGATAGCGGCTTTGGTTGCGGTGGGATCCGCCTGGTACTTGATTAGATGCTTGTCGCCGCTCTTGGTCACAAGCTGGACGAAACTGCCCATGGTGTTCACGGCTTCGATCTGGGTCAGCGCAACCTTGCGCGGGCCCGGGCCTGTCAGCAACGTATCGGTCATTTCCCATTTGGCGGTCAGTTCTTCCGAAGCCAGATACCATGCGCGCAGGCCGATGGCTGCTAGTCCAGCAGGCGCACCGGTCCAGACATAGGGGTTTCCGACCAACCAGAGCACGACCATCGCCCCGGCCATTGCAGCAGCGGCCAGCCAGGCATTGGTACGAATATATGCGCCCTTGTCGGGGGCAAAGATCACAGGATCAGCCACAGGACACCTCCGATCACCATTAATATGAACAAGGCCAGCGCAGCCGAGCCCATTCGGCGCGGCCTGTCGTCTTGCGCCGGCGGCTGCGGTGCTGAAAACGGCTTGGCACTTTCGGTTTCGATCCGACCGCCAGTCCAGTTTGTGGCCTCTTCCGTGAACAAACCAATTAACTGAACGCGCGGATCCGGGGTAAGCACCGCAGACTGTCCTTTGAACGCAGCGCTGCGCAGAGCCATGACCCAGCCTTTAACAGCGTCCAGCGCCGCGCGATCCAATTGGTCTTCGGAGACGCCGCCCCCTTCGTTCAGATAGCCCCAAAGGCCCAGGTCTTCGAGATCAGACACAGGAAAGATGTCGATCTGTTCTGGGTCCAGATTGGCAACCCCCAAAACCTGATCAGCAGCACCAGGTTCGCGCAGAAACTTGGCCTCTTCCGGGCGCATGTTCAGTGCAAACAGGCGAATGACACCGCGTTCGTGGGGAAGAACGGTCAGGTCGCTCATGCGGCCTCGCGCAGGTTGCGGGCCAGCAGTTCCATGGCGGCCATGCGGACGGCGACGCCCATCTCGACCTGTTCCTGAATGACCGAACGGTTGATGTCATCCGCCAGCGTGCCGTCGATCTCGACCCCTCGGTTCATTGGACCCGGGTGCATGACGATGGCGTCGGGTTTGGCTTGCGCAAGTTTGACTGCGTCAAGGCCATAGCGGTGATAGTACTCGCGCTCTGACGGAATGAACCCGCCATCCATCCGTTCTTTCTGAAGGCGCAGCATCATGACGACATCCACATCCCGCAGGCCTTCGGTCATATCATCATAAATCTCGGCCCCGAACTCGGCGAATTGCGCAGGCACCAGCGTGGGGGGGCCGATCAGACGGATGCGGTTCTCCATCTTGCCCAGCAGGATCAGGTTCGAACGCGCCACGCGGGAATGGGCCACATCGCCGCAAATGGCGATGTTCAGGCGATGCAAGCGCCCCTTGGCGCGGCGGATGGTCAATGCATCCAGCAGCGCTTGGGTCGGATGTTCGTGCCGCCCGTCGCCTGCATTCAGCACGGCGCAATTCACTTTCTGCGCCAGCAGATCGACTGCACCAGATTGTGGATGGCGCACCACCAGCAGGTCGGGATGCATCGCGTTTAATGTCATTGCTGTATCAATCAGGGTTTCGCCCTTTTTGATCGAACTGGCCTGCATCGCCATATTCATCACATCCGCGCCCAGACGCTTACCCGCGATCTCAAAGCTCGCTTGCGTGCGGGTCGAGTTTTCAAAGAACATGTTGATCTGGGTCAGCCCGGACAGCACGTCCGAGTGTTTGGTCGACTGACGGTTCATATCGACATAGGTCTCGGCCAGGTCAAGAATGGCGGTGATATCGGATTGCGACAGATGCTCGATGCCAAGAAGGTGACGATGGGCGAAACGCATGGGCGGGCTCCTGTCTGACAATCGGACCGCTTATAGAAAGCCGCGCGAGGCAAGGCAACCTAAGGTTCTGTGCTGTCGGGCAGTTTCTGGCATCCCCCCTGCGGCAGGCATTGTTCGCCCGGTTTGCACCATTTGCCATATCCGCAATCGATGGCTTTGACAGGGACACAGCCCTGATTTCTGGAGCATTTGAAACCTTGGCGACACTGCGATCCGGTTTTTTCGCATAGGTACCACCCAGGACGCGAGCATCCACCTTGCGGCAGGCAGTAGGATCCGCGCACGCAGATCCGGCCATCGGCGCAGGGCTGCGGTAGGTTTAGTTCGATATCGGGGCGGATCAGCTCGCATTTGCCACGGCCATTGCAGCGGCTCCCGCTGGGGCAATCGAGGCTCGAATTGCAGGCATTTGCACCTTGCGGTGCACATCGCGTGCCACCCGCGACACAGCGCTCGAATGGGCCACAGCTGCGCCCGCCACCGCAATAGGTGCCACCCAGAGGGATGCAGTGTCCATCAAAGCTGCATCTTTGCCCGCCCGAACAACACCGGCTGCCGCAGGCGAATTGACCCCCGCGGCATTGGTCATTGCCGATGGAAAGCTGCGCGTGTAGCGGGCCCGCCGGGGCACTCAGAAGCAGAGCAATCAGAAGGAATCGCAAGATCGATGGCATAACAGGATCATGGTCGGTGCGACCCAGCGCCGTGGCAAGGTCTATTCGCTTTCCATCGGTCAAAAGCCGGTTAGATTGTGGGGTATGGAATCGGGCATGGATTATCACACCGCACGGGCGCTGTTGGACTGGCAGATCGAACTGGGCGTGACCGAGGCGATTGGCAACGCGCCAATCGACCGGTATGCGCTGCCCGATACCGCGCCCAAGCCCAAGGAACAGGCCAACCCCGAGGCCGCGACCGAGAAACCAGAGCAGGTTGACCCGGTTGCCATCGCAAAATCCGCAGCACAAAGCGCCGGATCACTGGATGAATTGCGCGCGGCGATGGAGACATTTGAACATTGTGAGCTGAAACGCGGTGCGCGGCAGTTGGTGTTTGCAGATGGTACTCCGGGCGGGCGCGTGATGATCATTGGCGAAGCTCCGGGCCGGGATGAAGATCGTGAGGGCAAGCCCTTTGTCGGACACGCGGGTCAGCTGCTGGATCGGATGCTGGCGGCGATTGATCTGGATCGCGCGCAGAATGTGTATATCACCAATGTGTTGCCCTGGCGCCCCCCACAGAACCGCGATCCGAAGCCGGAAGAGATCGGTATGATGAAGCCGTTTCTGGAACGCCATGTGGCGCTGGCCAAGCCCGAGGTTCTCGTGGTGATGGGCAATATCAGCTGCCAAGCCGTTCTGGGTAAACGCGGCATCACGCGCTTACGCGGTACTTGGGAACACGCGCTGGATTTGCCGGTGATCCCGATGTTCCACCCCGCTTACCTACTGCGCCAACCGCAGATGAAACGAGAGGCTTGGGCCGATCTGTTGGAGTTGAAAGCACGGCTGGGGGCAGGATGATGCGTGTTTTGGCTTTCTCAGACCTTCATATGGCGCGCAACCGGGCGGCTGATCTCGTTGCGGCCAGCGCGCAGGCCGATCTGGTGATCGGGGCCGGGGACTACTGCAATATGCGCCAGGGATTGGGCGAGGCCATGCAGATGCTGTCGGGTATCTTGGCGCCGCTGGTGCTGGTGCCCGGAAATGCGGAAAGCGCGGATGAGCTGAGCGATGCCGCGCCGGATGGCGCCCATGTTCTGCATGGCACCGGAATGACGGTCGATGGGATGCAACTGTTCGGGCTGGGCTACGGAGTACCCGCCACGCCATTTGGCGATTGGTCCTGTGATCTGTCCGAGCCAGAGGCTTCGGAACTGCTGGATCGCTGTGACGACGCCGATGTTTTGATCGTGCATTCTCCGCCTAAAGGGTATGGAGATGTAACATCGCAAGGTGTCTCGGTCGGTTCGGTGGCTGTGCGCGATGCTGTGGAACGGCTTCAGCCCAAGCTGGTTTTCTGTGGCCATATCCACGACAGCTGGGGCTATCGCGGAACGCTGGGCCGGGCTCAAATCGCCAATCTGGGGCCCAAGGTGAATTGGTTCGAGGTGTCGTGATGATCGATCAGGAAAAAGACTTTATTGCGGTTCGTATTGCGGTCCTGACGGTCTCGGACACGCGGTCGCTTGACGACGATCGATCCGGTCAAACGCTGGTCGATCGGATCAAAGCGGCGGGTCACGCCGTTGCAGATCGGCAAATCCTGCCCGATGAGCGTGCGCAGATCGCTGATAAGCTGCGTGCATGGATCGAAGACCCGCAGATCGACGTTGTGATCTCAACCGGAGGCACGGGCCTGACCGGGCGCGATGTCACGGTCGAAGCGCATCGCGATGTCTATGAGAAAGAGATTGATGCCTTTGGAACCGTCTTCACCATTCTGTCGATGGAGAAGATCGGAACCTCTGCCGTGCAATCCCGCGCGACTGGCGGTGTTGCTGGCGGCACTTATCTGTTTGCCCTGCCGGGCAGCCCGGGTGCGTGCAAGGATGCATGGGACGGTATTTTGGAAAAACAATTCGACTACCGCCATCGCCCCTGCAACTTTGTGGAAATAATGCCGCGATTGGACGAACATCTGCGACGGAAGTAGACTGTTCCTACGTTTAACACCTTATAACCGCATTGTGGCTTGGCATATTTCACCGTCCAGCTACATTTTGCGAAAGGTAGCCCATCGCAACCGGGGTAAGTGAGAATGCGTTTTCTAAGGCAAAGTCTTGTCGGTGTCTTTCTGGCGTCGCTGACGTTGGCTTTGCTGTTTGTCGCAGCCCAAATGATCACGGGCGCGGTCCAAGATGTGATCGCGCGCGACACTGCAAAACCCGCGGCGCGTGAGCGTGTTTTCACAGTGTCCGTCAGAACAGCTGAGTTACAGACTGTAACGCCTTATTTGGAAGCCTTTGGTGAAGTGCAAAGCCGCCGTCGGCTTGAACTGCGCGCAGCGCTGGGTGGTCGCGTGATCTCACTCGCCGATGACTTCGAGGATGGCGGGACGGTCACGGCGGGTGAAGTTTTGGTCGAGCTGGACCCTGCGGATACGCAATCTGCCTTGGACCGGGCCAAATCCGATCTGCTGGATGCCCAGTTCGAGGAACGCGATGCGGAACGGTCCCTGCTGCTGGCGCAGGATGAGTTGAAATCGGCTGAAGCGCAGGCTGAGCTGCGCGAACGTGCCCTGCAACGGCAACGCGATCTGGAATCCCGCGGTGTGGGCGCGACTGCGAGCGTGGAGGAGGCCGAATTGTCGGCCACCTCTGCCCAGCAATCTGTTCTGGCGCGTCGCATCGCCCTGGCGCAGGCTGAATCGCGTGTGGATCAGGCCACCACGCTATTGGCCCGCGCGCGGATTGCGCTTGAAGCGGCAGAACGCGATCTGGATGATATGACCATTCGGGCCGGGTTCGCAGGCACGCTGACCGATGTCACATTGGTCGAGGGGCGCTTGGTTTCGGCCAACGAAAAACTGGCCGAGCTGGTAGACCCTGATGCGTTGGAAGTTGCCTTTCGGGTTTCGACGGCCCAATTTGTCCGATTGCTGGATGAAGATGGAACCCTATTAAACGCTCCGGTAACCGTGTCGCTTGAGGTGACGGGGGCCGACCTGACTGCAACAGGACGGATCAGCCGCGACAGCGGATCAGCGGGCGAAGGGCAGACAGGTCGTCTGATCTTCGCACGATTGGATAGCGCTTCGGGCTTCAAACCAGGGGATTTTGTGACGGTCACCGTTCAGGAACAGGCGGTCGACGCCGTGGTGCGTTTGCCCTCATCCGTTCTGGATGCGGCGGGCACGGTACTGGTGCTGGGCGCGGATGACCGTCTGGAAACCTTGCCGGTGCAATTGGTCCGACGGCAGGGAGATGAGGTTTTGCTGCGCGGCGACAGCCTGGAAGGTCGCGAAGTGGTTATTGGCCGCACGCCGTTGCTGGGCTCGGGCGTGCGCGTGCGCCCCCTGCGGGTCGAGGAAAGCGCCGACGCGGATATGGTCGAGTTGACGGATACGCAGCGCGCGCAGCTTGTCGCGCAGGTTGAGGCCAGCGAAGGTATGCCTCAGGATGTCAAAACCCGAATGCTGGGTCAGTTGGAAGCGGCTCAAGTGCCTGCCTCGCTGGTCCGTCGTATTGAAAACCGGGCCGGAGGCTAAGCGCTATGATGCGCGAAATCCCAAGCGCGGCGGGCGGCATTCTGAGCTATTTCACCCGACACCGGACGGTCGCCAATCTTCTGTTACTGGTTATGCTCGTTCTCGGGACTGCCGCGATCCCGAACATGCGCGCGCAGTTCTTTCCCGATGTCATACTGGAACGGGTCGATGTTAACGTCGAGTGGGAGGGCGCAGGCCCCGAGGATGTTGATAACGGTATTGTTCAACTGCTGGAGCCCGAGCTGCTGGCGGTCGAGGGCGTAGCCAGTACCACAGCCACTTCACGAGAAGGGTCCGCGAACATCCGGCTTGAGTTCGAAGCCAACTGGGATATGTCCCGCGCCGTCGAAGATGTTCGGACCGCCGTTGATAGTGTCACAACTTTGCCTGAAGACGCCGAAGAACCCTCGATCCGGCGCGGGGCTTGGCGTGATCGTGTAACAGATGTTGTGATCACCGGCCCGGTGGCGCCTGACCAGCTGGCAAAGTTTACCGATGAACTGATCAACAGGCTGTTCGCTGCGGGTGTTACACGCACCACGATCCGAGGTTTGGCTGCGCCGCGCGTGGTGGTCGAGGTTCCAACGGCGCAATTGATCGCCAACGACATTGCCTTGTCTGACATCTCCTCGGCCATTGCTGCCGAGGTTAACGCCAGCCCCGCCGGGGACGTCACGGGCGCCAATGCCCGTATCCGGACAGGTTCGGAGAAACGCACCCCGGAAGAGATCGAAGGCATCGCACTGCGCAATTTTGCGGACGGCTCCAAACTGTTCGTGGGCGATGTCGCGCAGATCCGGGTTGAAGGGGTTGACCGCAATCGCAGCTACTTTGTTGGCGAAGATCCGGCCATGTCCATTCGGGTGGATCGTTCAAATCTCGGCGATGCCATCGGCATTCAACACCAGGTCGAAGACGTGGTGGCCGAGATGCAGGCCAGCCTGCCTGAAGGCGTCACGGTCGAGTTGATCCGGACGCGGGCGCAGTCCATCACAGACCGTCTGGACATTCTGATCGACAACGGCCTTGTCGGGCTTGGGCTGGTTGTGTGCCTGCTTTTTCTGTTCCTCAATGCGCGGATTGCTTTCTGGGTGGCCGCAGGCATTCCCGTCGCGATGTCAGCCGCCATTGCGCTGATGTACCTAGGCGGACTGTCGATCAACATGGTCTCTTTGTTCGGCCTGATCATCACCCTAGGCATTGTGGTGGACGACGCGATCGTCGTGGGCGAACACGCTGATTTTCGTGCCCGCCGTCTAGGCGAACCGCCCATGGTTGCGGCTGAACGCGCCGCCCGACGGATGGCCATGCCGGTATTCGCGGCGACTTTGACAACCGTGATCGCGTTCTTCGGCCTGACCCTTGTCGGTGGTCGGTTCGGAGAGCTGATCCGGGATATCCCATTCACCGTGATCGCTGTACTTGCGGCCTCTCTGATCGAGTGTTTCTTGATCCTGCCCAACCACATGGCCCATGCCATCGCCCATTCGGCGAAGGAGCACTGGTACGACCTGCCCAATCGGATCGTCAACCGCGGGTTCCGCTGGGTGCGGGATCGTCTGTTCCGGCCCTTCATCGCCTGGGTGGTCTGGGCACGCTATGTGGTCGTCGCCTTGATGGTTGTCATTCTGGCCAGCCAGATTGCCCTGTTCATCCGGGGCGATGTGAATTGGCGGTTCTTTAATGCGCCCGAGCGCGGTTCGGTTACCGGCAACTTTATCATGGCCGAAGGGGCGACCCGTTCCGATACGTTCGAGATGATGCGCCAGTTGCAGCAGGCCGCCGAAGAACTGGGCGCAATTTACGAAGAACGCCATGGCCGCAATCCCATCGACTATGTTCTGGCTGAAGTTGGCGGCAGCGCCGGGTTTGGCCTGTCCGCCGCCGAAGGCAAGGATGATGATCTGCTGGGCGGCATCTCGATCGAACTGATTGATGCTGACCTGCGCCCATATTCCAGTTTTGAGTTTGTGGGCGAGCTTCAGGATTTCGTGCCCCGCCATCCCAAGGTCGAGCTGATCAGCTTCCGAGGCTGGCGGTCCGGCCCAGGTGGCGATGCCATCGACGTGCAGTTCTACGGTTCCGACGTGAACACGCTCAAGGCCGCATCAGAGGACCTTCAGACTGAATTGTCTAAATACCCTGAGGTCTCGGCGCTTGAGGACAATCTTGCCTACGACAAGGAAGAGTACATTCTGGACCTGACCGCGCAGGGGCAGGCTTTGGGCTTCCGCATCGAAACTCTGGGGCGCGTATTGCGCAACAGATTGAACGGGATCGAGGCCGCGACCTTCCCGGATGGGCCTCGCAGTGCCGAAATTCGGGTGGAACTGCCCGAAGGCGAACTGACGGCTGATTTCCTTGAACGCACGCTGATGCGCACACCCGATGGGGTTTATGTGCCGTTGGCCGATATTGTCTCGGTCGAGCGGAAATCCGGCTTCTCAACCGTGCGGCGCGAAAACGGGTTGCGGGTGATCTCGGTCAATGGCGACATCTCCGAGGATGACCCGACCCGCGCGGCAGAGATTGAACGCGCGCTGAACGAAGAGATTTTGCCCAACATCGCTGCTGAACGACAGGTCGAATGGCGCATGGCGGGGCTGAGCGAGCAGGAAAACGAGTTCCTGTCCGAGGCGCGCACGGGCCTGATCCTGTGCCTGACCGGGATTTATCTGGTGCTGGCCTGGGTCTTTGCCAGTTGGTCCAGACCGCTGGTGGTGATGGCCATTATCCCGTTTGGCTTGGTGGGTGCGATCTGGGGGCATTATATCTGGGATGTGCCGCTGAGCATGTTCACGGTTGTTGGCCTGCTGGGTATGACCGGGATTATCATCAATGATTCAATTGTTTTGGTGACAACCATAGATGGCTATCAGCAGGAACGCGGTCTGGTGCCGTCGATTGTCGAAGGCACCGCTGATCGTTTGCGCCCGGTGATGCTGACGACGCTGACGACAGTGCTGGGCCTGACGCCGTTGCTGTATGAAGGCTCTCAGCAAGCACAATTTTTGAAGCCGACCGTGATCACTCTGGTCTACGGCTTGGGTTTTGGCATGTTGCTGGTTTTGGTTCTGGTTCCGGCCTTGCTGGCCATTCTGAATGACGTCTCCCGCCCGATGACAGCCATGCGCCGTGCCGTGCGCGCGCCGGATCGGGTGTTGCAGGGCGCTGTCGCGGCCACCGGAGCGGCGCTGATGCTTTGGTTTGCAGTGACTATGATGTGGCCTGCATTCGCCGGTGCACCGATGGGCATCCTGTCCGCGCTCTACCCAGCTGATGATGGCGCGGGCGTTCTGGATATGGGGCTGGGCGCATTTCTGATCGGGGCTATTCCGATTGTTGTGCTGAGTTTTGCCGCGTCCGGGCTGCTCTACGCGCGGCTAAAAAACCACGTGGGTGCTTAATTGTCACGCAGAGCGCGCTCCAGCAGCTGCGGAACCCGCGCGCTCATTTGAAGATCGCCGCGGCGGATCCGCTCAATCGGAAACCAACGCGCATCCAATGCGTCGTCTCCGGCTGTTGGCTCACCGGACTGATAGTTACAGGCAACCCCCACCAGCAGGTAGTGTGAGATCACATCCCCGACCTCATCCCGGTGCAAAAGATCCAGATTGTTCAGATAGTGCGATGGCTGCGCGGTGACCGATGTTTCTTCAAACAACTCTCGCTGTGCCGCCTCAAGAACGGTTTCGCCCCATTCCACATGGCCGCCTGGAAATCCCCATAATCCCCGGTCTGGCTGTTTGCTGCGTTGCACCAGCAGAACCTGATCCTGATGCAGCACTACCGCCAGCGCACCGATCTTCGGGGTCTGGGTCATGCGATCACCCTCCGGTGCAACCCTGTATATCTACTGCATGGTTCGCACCCAGAACCGTGATCCGAATCTCGGAGCGCTCCAACGCGAAGGGCGTGCCTGAGGCGTTAATGACCTCAGCCGTTGCGATGAGCGTACCGCCCCGACGCACTGTTTCGGGCTGCGAGGCCCAAAGCACCGGGTTGCCCGGTTCGATCACCGCTATCTCCTGTCCACCTGCTGACGGCATGGTCACGCGCGCCTCGATCTGCATGCCGTCTGCTGTCGGTGTCAGGCTGCATCGTGCGGATGAAACATTGGCCTCTCTTGCCGAAAACGGACGTTGGGCCAGCGCTGCAGCGATAGTCGGGTTGCGGTCGGCCTTGGCGTCCAGTGTATGGTCGAAATCCAGCCGCTCGGGGATGCAGACATCCTTGCAGACGCCCAAATCCATCTCGCCGCGCAGGCGAACAGGTTTAGCTGGGTTTTTCGGCGTGATCTCAACCGGCAAAACCAGTTGATCCTCGTACCCGATGGATTGCAGCCCATTCTGGTCAAACACATCCGGTGCAGGCCATGTGATCGACACATCGCCAACATTGCGCGAACCGGTCCAGTCAAATTGCGGCGGAATCCCCGCATCCCCCGGCGCGCGCCAGTAGGTTTTCCAGCCATCCTGCAAGGTCAGGCGCAACGCCCCCAGATAGGTGCCATTGGTGGTCTGACCCCCATCCAGAATGTCCAGTTGGACAACACCATCTAACTGCTGTGCCGAGGCAGGTGAAATGGCACACAGGCAGGCTGCAACAGCGGCTGCGATGGGTTTCTTGAGCGCGTTCATGCCCTATACATGCGCGGTACGCGGTTGAAATCCAAGTCACGTTCGGGTCACCGGACTGAAATCTGCCAAAAACCTATGTGGCATCTTGCCAATCGCAGGGCCACAAGGTCATTGTTGAGGTACCATCACAAAGAGACCCCGCCCTATGAACCTGACCGGAAAACTGTTGATTGCGATGCCCGGCATGGGCGATCCGCGTTTCGACCATTCGGTTGTCTATATGTGCAGCCATGGCGATGACGGCGCGATGGGGTTGATCATCAACAAACCCTCGGACCTTCGTATCAAAGCCCTGCTGGGGCAGCTTAACATCGCCTGCCGCATACCGGTTGTCGGGGAACGCCTTGTGCATTTCGGCGGCCCGGTCGAGATGTCGCGCGGCTTTGTTCTGCATAGTGCTGACTACGACGCCAATCTGCATTCGTTGCAAATCTCGGAGTCTTTCAGCATGACCGCAACGCTGGATGTGCTTGAGGATCTTGCCTCTGGTCGGGGTCCATTGGATTCGATGGTCACGCTGGGATATGCTGGCTGGGGCCCCGGACAGCTGGAGGATGAGATCGTCATGAATGGCTGGCTGACAGCCGAGGCGAGCTCGCAACTGGTGTTCGACGTCCCCGATGATGACAAATGGGAGGCCGCTCTGGCCACGCTGGGTGTCGATCCGCTGAGCTTGTCTGCCAGTGCCGGGCGCGCGTGATCAGCTGTCGCGCGGTGCTGCAGCACGGCGCAGGCGGTCATTGATAGCGGCCCCCAGATCATGATCGGGAATTGGGGACACAGCAATCGGTCGGCCCGTTTCGTTCAATCTGTGCAATGCGGCAAACAGATTGGCGGCGGCTTCGATCAGGTTCCCGCTCTCGGACAAGTTCAGGTCGCAGTCGACCGAACCAAAGCCCAGTAAAACCTCATCACCCTGCTTCGACTGCGCATTCAGGCGAACCGGCGCGTCCGGCGCGTAATGCGATTGCAGTTGTCCCGGTGCGGTCAGATGATCTCCGGCTTGATGCAAGTGCAGGCGTGTGTTGAGGGCGGTTTCGACATCCTCAAGCGCGATGCCGCCGGGGCGCAGCAAGGTGGGCTCCCCGGCCAGCCCGACAATGGTCGATTCCAAACCGACACCACAGGGGCCGTCATCCAGAATGGCAGAAATTCGGTCGCCAAGCCCTGCACGCACATGATCGGCGGTGGTCGGGCTGATCTGGCCAGAGGGATTGGCGGATGGGGCTGCCACTGGGCCGTCAAAGGCGGTCAGCAGGTCTCGGGCCGTTTGGTGGGCCGGGACGCGGACGGCCAGTGTTTCCAACCCTGCAGTGACCAACGGAGAGATTCCATGACCATCCCGCAAGGGCAGAACCAGTGTCAGTGGTCCGGGCCAAAAAACATTGGCAAGCGTTTCTGCATGGTCTGACCAGTCGACAAATCGCCGGGCCGATTCTACCGAGGCGACATGGGCGATCAGCGGGTTAAAGCTGGGCCGTCCCTTGGCCTCATAGATCGCGGCGACCGCCTCGCCGTTCCGGGCGTCGCCGCCAAGGCCATAGACGGTCTCGGTTGCAAAGGCCACCAGCAAGCCCTGCCGCAAAAGGTCTGCGGCCCGTGCAATGCCGCCTGGGTTCGCTGTCAGATCGAGAGTCGTTGAGATCATGTCTGGTGACGCCGCGTTTCGGTTGCTCGGATCATAGGGAACGTTAGGTAATGCTTCCAAGCCTTGATGCATACCGGTGCAGTGTCGGAATTCCAAGCCCGCCTGCAAACAGCCGATCAGACAGCCCCTGAGGGAAACAATGCCATACCGCGCGCCGCTTTCAGACTATCAGTTCCTGTTCAAAAACGTTGTGGGCTTCGATCAGATCGCTGCGACGGATCGCTTTACAGATGCTAGCCCGGATGTGGTCAGCGCGATCCTGTCTGAGGCAGGCAAGATGTGCGAAGAGGTTCTGGCCCCGCTTCAGCGGCCTGGTGATCTGACGCCCGCTCGGTTGGAAAACGGCGTTCTGCGCAGCTCGCCCGGTTATGCCGATGGCTGGAATGCGATTGCCGAAGGTGGCTGGATCGGCATCAGTGGCGATCCGGAATATGGCGGCATGGGCCTGCCGATGACTATCACCACCGCCGTGAACGAGATGATGAGCGCAGCTTGCCTGTCGCTGCAATTGGCCCCGCTGATGACTCAAGGCCAGATCGAGGCACTGGAACATCATGCCAGCGATGACCTCAAGGCGCTGTACCTGCCCAAGATGATGGCGGGCGAATGGTCGGGGACCATGAACCTGACCGAACCGCAGGCCGGGTCCGATGTTGGCGCGCTGACCTCGAAAGCTGAACCCAAAGGGGACGGCACCTACGCAATCACGGGGCAGAAGATCTATATCTCCTGGGGTGATAACGATTTTGCGGGGAATGTCTGCCATCTTGTTTTGGCGCGCCTGCCTGATGGGGTTCCCGGCACCAAGGGGATTTCGCTGTTTCTGGTGCCCAAGTTCATTCCGGATGCCGAGGGCAATCCGGGCGTTGCCAATGATCTGAAAGTTGTCTCGCTTGAACATAAGCTTGGCCTGCACGGCTCACCGACCTGCGTGATGCAATATGACGGTGCAACCGGCTGGCTTGTTGGGAAAGAACATGGCGGTATGGCGGCCATGTTCACCATGATGAACAATGCACGCCTGGGCGTGGGCGGACAGGGCGTGGGCGTGGCCGAGGCAGCCTATCAACACGCGCTGACCTATGCGCTGGATCGCAAACAGGGCAAAATGCCCTCGGGCACCATCATAGATCATGCCGATGTACGCCGGATGTTGGCCGAGATGCGTGCCGACACCTTTGCAGCACGCGCAATTATGCTGGCGAATGCGGTGGCCATTGATATGGCGCAGGCCACTGAGGATGCCGAATGGGCCGCGCGTGCG
This sequence comes from Ruegeria sp. YTSA075, assembly GCF_059610245.1. NCBI lineage: Bacteria > Pseudomonadati > Pseudomonadota > Alphaproteobacteria > Rhodobacterales > Roseobacteraceae > Ruegeria > Ruegeria sp. YTSA075. The sequence goes on from NZ_JBXWNG010000004.1 coordinate 184,780, forward strand.
GCACTGTTGACCCCTGTTTGCAAAGCCTTTGGATCACAGACCGGGATGCGCGTCTCGGAAACAGGTGTTCAGGTGCATGGCGGCATGGGTGTGATCGAAGAAACCGGGGCGGCTCAGTACTACCGCGATGTCCGCGTAACAGCGATCTATGAAGGCACAAATGGCATTCAGGCCATGGACCTTGTTGCCCGCAAGATGATGGATGAGGGCGAAGCCGCCTCGCGCCTGTTGGATGAGATCGAGGATCATGCCGAACAGGCCCGCGCTGCGCTGCCTGATCTTGCCGGTCCCGTGTGGGAGGCGACCGAGTCCTTGCGCGAAGCAACAGAATGGATTGTCAGCCAAGGGGATATGAACAACCGGTTTGCCGGGGCGCATGCCTACCTGCACGCGTTTGCGCGTGTTCTGGGCGGGCACTATCACCTTAAGGCGGCATTGGCCGATCCGCAGGGTGCGCGAGGTAAGCTGGCGCGGTTCTATATTAACAGTTTGCTCCCACAATATTCCAGTCTGCTGGTTCAGGCGCAAAACGGGGCAGAGGACCTGTTTGCGCTCAGTGCAGATGATCTGGCGGCTTAAGAACTGAATGGCGGTGTCGATGATCGAATATCCCTGGCCCGACCCGCCCGCACCCGGTGAGGCGATTGAGATTGCCGAAGGTATCCTGTGGATGCGCCTGCCGCTGCCCATGGCGCTGGACCATGTCAATGTCTACGCGCTGGACGATGGGGATGGCTGGACCCTTGTGGATACCGGGATTTCATCCGGGAAAACGCGCGCGATCTGGCAGCAGCTGATGTCCGGTCCGCTTGCGGGCAAACCTGTCCGCCGCGTGCTGGCGACCCATCATCATCCTGATCATGTCGGCAATGTGGGTTGGTTTCAGTCTGAGCATGGTGCCGAACTTCTGACCAGCCGCACGGCGTGGTTGTTTGCGCGTATGCTGACATTGGATGTTCAGGAAAGCTGGCCCCAGGAAACGCTGGATTTCTACCAAAGCGCGGGCATGTCTGCCGAGGTTCTGAACAAACGCAAGGCTGACCGCCCCTTCAACTTTGCCGACACGGTGTATCCCATGCCATTGGGGTTCACGCGGGTAAAACAGGGCGATGTGTTGCGCGCAGGTGGGCGCGATTGGGATGTGCATATGGGCAACGGCCACGCTCCGGAACATGTCACACTCTGGAGCCGAGATGACAATCTTGTGCTGAGCGGCGATCAGATCCTCAGCTCGATCAGCCCCAATCTTGGCGTCTATGCAACCGAACCCATGGCCGATCCGGTCTCAGGCTGGTTAGAGGCGTGCGAACGGCTGGAAGGGCTTGCGCGGGCCGATCATCTGGTTCTGGGGGGTCATAAGCTGCCCTTTTCCGGTTTGCCCCTGCGCATGCGGCAGCTGATCGACAACCATCACGGAGCGCTAAAGCGCCTGCTGGATGATCTGGATAAACCCAAAGCTGCGGCGGATTGCTTTGCGCCGCTGTTCAAACGGACCATTCGTGAGGGGGAATATGGCCTCGCGCTGGTCGAAGCGGTTGCACATATGAACCATCTTTACCACATTGGGTCCGTCACCCGGGCGCGCCGCGCAGACGGAGCCTGGGTCTACCAACGCAAAGGGTAAAGAATGCAGGACGAGATCGAGACCTCAGCCGAGGCAGCCGAAGCAGCAGCACTGCCGCGTTGCTATGAGGTGCACGCCAATTCCGAAGCTGAATCCGGGTCGAAGCCCCTGCCGGAGCCTTTGCAGAAACCGGTTGAAACCAAAAGCCCGGCACAATGGGCTTATGAACGACTGATCCTGTACATCCAGAACTTCGAGAAGACACTGGATGGCGATCACGAGGTGGCAATGGGGTTCACTGGCGGTGACGCCGGAGTGCTGCGGATTGAAGGTATGGGCTATTTTGACCCTGATATCATCACCTTCTATGGCTCGGACGGGGCCGGGGGACGCACACAGCTGGTGCAGCATGTCAGCCAGCTGAACGTGATGTTGCGGGCGCTGCCAAAGTCGGTCGAAGACAAACCGGCCAATCGCATCGGGTTCCGGCTGGCCGCCGATCTGGAAGAAAGCTGACTTGCAATTCACGCCTGCGCAGCCTTGAATGAATTGATCATTCAGGAGGCCACGACGTGTCTTATATCACAGCCATAGTCCAGGCCTATTTTGGGGCTTGGGCCCGGCGGCAGACCTTTGTTCCCATCTACATTGCAGTGCGCCTGCTGCTGATCGCACTCATCGCGCCTGCTATGGCCGCAGCGGTCAATCTGGCGGTCTCCCTGTCTGATCAGTCGGCGTTGACGGATCAGGATATCGCGACCTTCATCCTTTCTCCCGCAGGGTTCACCGCGGCCCTGGTCGTGCTGAGCCTGTTTCTGATGGCCGAGGTTTTTGTCTTTGCTGTCATGGCAGGCTCGCTACGCATGGACGAGCCCAATCCGTGGCGGGCGGGCAGTTCTGCAATCCGGCTGGTGGTGTCGCGCCTGCCAGCCCTGTTTGGGTTTGCTTGGCGCTTTATTCTGCGCGTTCTGATTCTGGCGCTGCCTTTTCTCGCCATCTCTGGGTTGATCGCGTGGTGGGCGTTTACGGAATACGACATCAACTACTACCTGACCTTCCATCCGCCCGCCTTCTGGATTGCCGTTCTGCTGATCGGTGCGCTTGCTTTGGTGATGGCTTGGGTCCTGATCCGCAGACTATCCGCATGGGCGCTGTCGCTGCATCTGGTACTTTTCGAGAATGTCCACCCGGCGCATGTGTTTGGGGTCAGCGCCATACGGATGGAGGGGCGGCAAGGACGCCTGAAGTTGTCTTTGGTTGCCTGGCTCGGCCTGCGCCTTGTGATCGCAGCGGCGATTGCGGCGATTGCTGGGCTACTATTTGCTCTGGTTCCATTACAAGGCAGCGATCACCTTCGGATGGCGCTGATCTATAGCCTTGTGATCGCGGGGCTTTGGTCATTGTCGGGGTTGGTGCTGGCGGCAACGGCGCTCGGCGCGCTTGCGTTGCTGCTGGATGGATTCTTTGAGCCACAAGTCGCGGACCTGCCGCATCCCGAACCGCGTCATCTGCGCCCCTCACTCATCGGGGCGGTGGGCCTTTCGGTGATTGCGCTGCTGGTCGGCAGCTGGTTTGGCCATCGTCTTCTGGAGCAGGTACAGGCGCCGGATCGGGCCGAGGTGATCGGCCATCGTGGTGCGGCAGCGTTGCGGCCCGAAAACACCATGGCCTCGGTCCTGAAAGCCATCGAAGACGGTGCAGATTGGGTTGAGATCGATGTGCAGGAAACTGCGGATAATGAGGTGATTGTTGCGCACGACAGTGACTTCATGAAATTGGCGCAGGTCGATCTCAAGGTTTGGGATGCCACGATGGAGGATGTGGCACAGATCGACATCGGCAGTTGGTTCGGCCCCGAATACGCGGATCAGCGTACCCCAACGCTGCGCGAGGTTCTGGAAGCCACAAAGGGCAAAGCCAAGGTAATCATCGAACTGAAGTACTATGGCCACGATATCGATCTGGAAAACCGGGTGGTTGCGCTGGTCGAAGAGTTTGGGATGCAGGAGCAGATCGCCACGATGTCTCTGAAATACCCTGCCGTGCAAAAGATGAAATCTCTGCGCCCCGATTGGCGCGCGGGTGTTTTGGCCGCAACGGCAGTGGGTGATTTATCTGGTCTTGAAGGCGATTTTGTCGCCGTGAATGCGGCGTCGGTCTCTCCGGGGTTGATCCGTTCCGTGCACGACGCGGGCAAGGATATCTATGTCTGGACGGTGAATGATCCGCTACAGATGTCTGCCATGGCTTCGATGGGCGTTGACGGGTTGATTACCGATCGCCCGGCCATGGCGCGCGAGGTTTTGAGGATCCGGGCCGAGATGGGTCCGGCTGAACGCCTTCTGCTGTGGCTCGCCACCACCTTTGGTATGCAGGTCGACACGCAGGCGATGCGCGATGCCAGCCCGTAACTTCGCGGTGCTGTTGGTCTGCCTGTCCGGCGATGCGGCGGCTCAGGATTTGATGCGCAGCGTCGAGATGCCTGCACATCGCGCTTTGATCGCACAACGGGGCACCGCACCTTTGACACCGTTTGAAACAGATGGCTGTTCAGGCGGTCTGTCGGCCAGTTGGCGCTGGGTTGCCGATACATTCCCGCAGATCGGAGACTTATATGAAGCCCGTCCCCCGTGGGAGGAATGCTGCGTGGTTCACGACCGGGCCTATCACAATGCGGGCGCAGCCTTGCTGCCCGAGGACAGCTACGACGCGCGCCTGTCTGCAGATCAAACCCTGCGCACCTGCGTCAAGGATCATGGGGACACATATGCCGAAGACTACGCCCAGCGATATGACATGACGCCGGATCAGGTGCGCAACGTTCATGCGCTGACGGCGGATGCCATGTATGGGGCTGTCCGGTTCGGCGGCGGACCTTGCAGCGGGCTGCCGTGGCGTTGGGGGTTTGGGTATCCGGGGTGTTCCGTTTTCGCGGATCGTACCCCTGCGCGCGAATGACGTCGTGACAGCCCCTGCCTTTTCGATTATCCAACAGGAAAACACGCGAATTGGGATTCTGAGACTCATGGCTGACCACAAGCACGGCGAAATGGACATCACCGTTCAAACCAAAACCTTCAACGGCTTTATCAAAGCCACGACCTGGTGTGCGGTTGCCATCGCCTTCCTCTGCCTGTTCCTGGCGGTTTTTGCTGCGTAACCCATAGCGAGGGCGACCCGTGTTCCGGATTCTGATTGCCTGCCTCCTGGCAGCAACTGTTGCAGGTTGCGCGGGCTCACAGCGCCCTCAAGCTGATCCGTCAGAGATCGTATCCCGGTCTTACCGTGATCCTGGGCCGTCAACCTTGACGCTCTATACCATGATCAACACGCGTACTGGGTCCGGGGCGCATACATCGCTGATGATTGGTGGCAGTGAGCGGGTGATCTTTGATCCAGCGGGGTCTTTCCGGGCCGATGTCGTGCCGGTCAAGGACGATGTTCTCTATGGCATTACCCCGGCAGTTGAGCAGGCCTATCGCAGTTCGCATGCCCGCGAGTCACATTATGCGCGTGTTCAGACCATTCAGGTCTCACCACAGCAGGCAGAAATTGCCTTGCAACTGGCCAAACAAAGCGGCCCGGTAGCGGGCGCGTTCTGTGCGAACTCGACAGCGCGATTGCTGCAACAGGTTCCCGGATTCGAGCAGATTGATGTGACCTTCTATCCTGTGAAACTCTCGGATCAGTTTGGTCAATTGCCCGGTGTGGCGACTGAAGACTATCGTGAAAACGATGATGCCGATCTGCAAAAAGGTCTTGCGGCGAATAATGCGCGCCTCAATCAGCTGGACGCGGCCCTAGCCGAGTAAATAGAGCAAGCCGTAAAGCGTTGCCGCCCCTGAAAAGATCGCGGCGAGTACGTTTTTGGTAAGCACCCCGACGCCCAATGCCATTGCAGCCGCTGCCATACGTGCGATATCGGGCTGGCCTTCGGTCGCCGAGGGCCAGACAACCAGAGGCGCGATCAACGCGGGCAGGATCGCCACGGCAGTATAGCGCAGATGGCGCAGCAGCCATGGCGGCATCGGGCGGTCTCCGACCAGACCGATAAAGGTAAATCGCAGGGCAAAACTGCCAATCGCCAGCCCGATGATGACAGTCCACATGGTGACAGGATCGATCTGGGTCATGTCTTCCTCCGCTCCAGCAACACTTCAGACTGCGCACCCGCGATCATTCCGGCTGTTCCTGCGATCAAAAGGCCCAGGTTGAACGGGACAGAGACGGTCAGGAGGGCGACGATGATTGCGACAAGGGCTGCGATCACGTGGGGAAGCGTGCGCATCATCGGCCCGATCATGGCCAGAAAGGTGATCGGCAGGGCAAAATCCAGCGCCCAGCTTTCGGGAATGCGCGCACCCAGTACGGCGCCCAGATAAGTGGCCAGTATCCAAAGCGGCGTGATCGGTGTGACCGAGCCAAAGAAATACGCCATTCTTTGGGGCAGCGTCATCTTGGGTTCTTTCTCGAACTGCACGATGCTGCAGGCATAGGATTGGTCGACCGTCAGATAGGCCGCGAAAGCCCTCTGCCATATCGGGGCCGCGCCCAAAAACGGTGTCAGTGACGCAGAATACATCGCCACCCGCAGGTTCACTGCCAATGCCGAGGCCAGTACAATCACTGTTGGTGCGTTTTCCTGCATCAGTTGCAAGGCGGTGAATTGCGCCGCGCCGGCGAAGACCGTGGCGGAAAAGGCAACCACCTGCACAACGCTCAAACCCGCCTCGGTCGCAAAGACACCGAATAAGGTACCGAACGGGATGGCGACAAATATGAACGGTGTCCCGTCGCGAAAACCCTTCCAGAAGTATGACTTGGATGTGGCGTCTGCCATGGCGAAATCCTATGGTGATCGCAGCAGCAGTAGCGATCTTGAGAGAGGGTTGCAATTGGCCACGAAACCGAATGCTTCGGACTACATCATCGCACCTGATCCGGGAGCGCCCCGGTTGACGCGTGCCGTCGAAGGTGTGGACCAGAATGGTGAGGTCAGCCAGATCTCGGTTGTCGAAGAACGCCCGCTGACGATTTTTCTGAATTCACAGGAAATCGTGACGGCGATGACAATCGGCGACTACCCCGAATACCTGGCGCTGGGCTTTCTGCGCAATCAGGGCATGTTGCTGCCTCATGATCAGATCATGCGGGTCGAGTATGATGATGATCTGGAAACGGTTGTGGTTCGGACGCAGCGAGAGACCTCGTATGAGGAAAAGCTGAAGAAAAAGACCCGCACCAGTGGCTGCGCTGTGGGCACCGTCTTTGGTGACATGATGGAGGGGCTGGAAGATGTGCGTCTACCTCAGGTCTCGGTGCGCACCTCTTGGCTGTATGATCTGGCCGCCAAGATCAATCGCACACCGTCTTTGTACCTTGAGGCAGGCGCGATCCATGGCACGGTCCTGTGCCGCCAGAACCGTCCGCTGGTCTATATGGAAGACGTGGGCCGCCATAACGCGGTCGACAAGATCGCGGGCTGGATGCTGACCGAGGGAGAGACGGCCGATGACAAGATCTTATACACCACAGGCCGCCTGACATCGGAGATGGTGATCAAAACCGCGATGATGGGCATCCCGATTCTGGCCTCCCGATCCGGTTTCACCGCCTGGGGCGTCGAAATCGCGCGCGAGGTTGGATTGACCCTGATTGGCCGGATGCGGGGTCAGCGGTTTGTGTGTTTGTCGGGTGAGGATCGGTTGCTGCGGGATGTGGACCCGGCGAGTGTGGCGGTTGAGGACAAGAAGCATAGACGGAAAAGTGCGGGATGATTGAAATGCTCGCAGGGCTTGAAGAGTTGCTGGTCCTCCCGGTTCTCTTTGTCACAACGCTCTATTCCATGAAGTTCCAATATGCGGATGAACTGGCGATGGATATGGCGCTGGCGGCTTATCCCGATGACGTACTGGATCAGCTTAGGTGGAGCGCTCTGACCGATTTGATCGCAGCCTCTCGTGCTACCGGTATCTCTTCACGGCGAAAATCGACGCGCCTGCGTATCTTGTTTTGGGGACTTCCTGCGTTGAAAGGGCTGAATAGGCCGGCCTTAACTGCAGCGCGGCGATACCGGCTAAACAACACGTTTATGTTCCTATCGGGATTTCTAATCTTTAGCGTTTGGTCTGTCTGGTTGGCCGGCCTTCTGATTTTGCTTGCTGTCGTTATTTTTGTGAGAACACCAAACTGGCCCACGCTGAAAGGATTGCCGACATGACCAAACCCCTCGGCATCATTCTCGCAGGCGGGCTTGCGACCCGAATGGGCGGCGGTGACAAGGGCCTCTTGCAGATTGGCGGGCAGAGCCTTTTGAACCACGTGATCAACCGTTTGTCCGCACAGGTGAGTGGGCTGTTTCTGAACGCAAATGGTGATCCGGCACGGTTCGCCGAACTCAACCTGCCCGTCATACCGGATACGATTGACGGCTTCGTTGGACCCCTGGCCGGAGTTCTGGCGGGGCTCGACTGGGCGGCAGAGCAAGGGGTGGACAGTATCGTGACCGCCGCAGCGGACACGCCGTTCTTGCCACGTGATCTGGTTGACCACCTGACCGCCGCAGCCGAAGGTCAGACCCATCCACTTGTTCTGGCCGCTACGCCGCACACTGGGGAGGAGGCGTTGAAGTCTGGTGGCAGCAAACGGATCAATCGGCATCCGACCTTTGGTCTCTGGCCCGTTGCACTGCGCGATGATCTGCGGGCTGCGCTGAACGGCGGATTGCGTAAGGTGGTGTTGTGGACCGATCAGCATGACGGTCGTGAGGCGCTCTTCCCGGCTGAGCCGTTCGATCCGTTTTTTAACGTCAACACGCCGGCTGATCTGGCGTTGGCCGAAAAACTGTTGGAGCAGGCATGAAGGTCTACGGCGTGACCGGCTGGAAAAACGCGGGGAAAACCGGGTTGATGGAGCGGCTGGTGGCCGAGATCACCGGGCGTGGATTTTCCGTCTCGACCATCAAACACGCGCATCATTCTTTTGACGTTGATCAGCCAGGGCGGGACAGCCATCGTCACCGAATGGCGGGAGCTAGTGAGGTTCTGCTGGCCTCGGGGCAGCGTGTGGCGTTGATGCAGGAATTGCGCGGTGCCCCGGAGCCCGCGCTTGAGGATTTGCTGGACCGCCTGTCACCGGTCGATCTGGTGCTGGTCGAGGGGTACAAGCGCGAACCTCACCCCAAAGTCGAAGCATTTCGTGCTGAGCCGGGCAATGAATTGATCGCTAAGAGCGACCCCACGATCCATGCAGTTGCCAGTGATACGCCGCTGACGCTGGATCGTCGCGTTTTCGATCTGAATGACACAGGCGCGATTGCAGATTTCATACTGGCCGAGGTCGGTTTGTGAGCTTGTTTGACAGCTTTGCCATGGTGGACTGGTCAGGTGGTAACGATACCGGGCCGACCCCGCGCAAAGATGCGATCTGGGTCTGCGTTGTGCGCGATGGTAAAGTGCGGTCGCTTGAATATCTGCGCAATCGTGTGGTGGCTGAAACCTGGCTGCGTGAGCTGATCGCGGCCGAACTGGCGGCTGGTCGACGCCTGTTTCTGGGGTTTGATTTCCCGTTTAGCTACCCTCAAGGATTTGCCAAAGCCATGACAGGCCACGATGATCCGCTGGCATTGTGGGATTGGCTGGAGACGCAAGTCGAGGATTCACCCAACGCCAATAACCGGTTTGATCTGGCGGGGCGCATTAACCAACGTTTTGGTGGCAAGGGCCCATTTTGGATGAATGCGCTGCGTCGCGATATCGACGGGCTACCGCGCACCAAACAGGATTACCACAACCCGTTCCCAGACCGCAGGGCAGTCGAAACGCTGGCGAAGGGCAGTTTTACCTGCTGGCAAATGGCCGGGGCAGGGTCTGTTGGGGGGCAGGTGATGATGGGCCTGCCGGTGCTCAGTCGATTGCGGCAAGCATTCGATGGAAAGGTTGCGGTCTGGCCGTTTCAACCGCTGGATAAACCGGTCGCGTTTGTCGAGATTTGGCCCTCGCTCAACCTGTGTTCCGCCCCGTCGGACCGGATCAAAGATGCCTGGCAGGTGGAACAGGTCGCCTTGACTTTGTCCCGGCTTAGCGATCAGGAATTGACAGAACAGTTGGATGTTTCAGCCCCCGAGGAGGGGTGGATTTTGGGTGTGCCACAAGACAAACCGAACATAGCGCCGCCGCCATTGCGTAACGATTGTTTTGCGCTGCCTGCGGGGGTGAGCTGGACGCCGGTCGATGATGCTTTGGCTCTGCTGCAGAGCAGATTGCATCTAGTGACTGGGGTAGAAACGGTTCCGCTGATGCAGTCTGTGGGCCGTGTGCTGGCCGAAGATGTGGTGGCAAAACGCTCGAACCCGCCGCAACCCAACACGGCGGTTGATGGCTATGGCTTTGCAGGTCCAGCCGCAGTTGGCGCGCAGGTGATGCCTCTGACCCAAGGCCGCGCGGCGGCGGGCATTCCATTTGATGGCCAAGTCCCGTCGGGGCATGCGCTGCGCATCCTGACCGGGGCGGCCTTGCCCAAGGGCGTGGATACGGTGATCCTTGAAGAGGATGTGATGCTAAAGGACGGTCACATCGCCTTCCACGGGCCGTTGAAAAAAGGTGCGAATACGCGCCGCGCGGGTGAGGATGTGGTGGAGGGTGACACGGCATTGTCAGCCGGGCGTAGGCTGACCCCTGCGGATATGGCCTTGCTGTCCGCCGTCGGCATCGCTGAGGTTCCGGTGCGTCAAACCCTGCGCGTGGCGGTTCTGTCGACCGGGGATGAACTTGTCGAGCCGGGCGATGTTGCGGGCGCTGGACAAATCTTCGATGCCAATCGTCCAATGTTGCTGTCTCTGATTGAGCGGATGGGATTTCTGTCTGTTGATATGGGCCGGGTCGAGGACGATCGGGATGCGCTGCGCAATCGGCTGGATGAGGCCGCCACGCAGGCTGATGTCATCCTGACCAGCGGAGGGGCCTCGGCAGGGGATGAGGATCATGTCTCTGCCCTGTTGCGTGACGCGGGCGCCATGCAGGAATGGCGGATTGCGCTTAAGCCTGGGCGGCCTTTGGCGCTGGGCATGTGGTCGGACACGCCTGTCTTTGGGCTGCCCGGCAACCCCGTGGCGGCCATGGTGTGCACCCTGATCTTCGCACGACCTGCTCTTTGCCTGATGTCAGGAGAAGGATGGGTTGAACCGCAGGGATTCGAGGTGCCTGCCGCGTTTGAGAAGCGCAAGAAACCCGGGCGTCGTGAATATCTGCGCGCGCGTGTGCGCGATGGCCGGGCCGAGGTGTTTCATTCGGAAGGGTCAGGCCGGATCAGTGGGCTGAGTTGGGCCGAAGGGCTGGTCGAAATCGAAGACGGTGCGCGGCATATTCAGCCGGGCGATCCGGTACGGTTCATTCCTTACGGCAGTTTCGGGCTATGAGCGTCACTGTCTCAAAGGGGTTTACACCACATGAACGGCCGATGGCTGCTGCACTGTTCTGGCAGGCCTTCGCGGCGAAATTGCACAAGGTGATGGGCCCGGAAGATCGGGGTTTGGCTTTTTTCGAGCGGGCTCTTAATCCCAATTTCGCATTGGTTGCACGCGATTCGTCCGGGCAAATACTGGGCCTTGCCGGGTTCAAGACCAATGAGGGTGGTCTGGCCGGTGGCAGCCTGTCGGACCTTGCGCGTGTCTATGGATGGTTCGGGGCACTGTGGCGCGGCACGGTTCTGGGCGTGCTGGAACGGGACCTGAAACCCGGTGTGTTCCAAATGGATGGTATCTTTGTCGCCGCCGAGGCGCGTGGCAAAGGCGTCGGGACGACATTGCTGAGCGCGATCAAGGAAGAGGCGCGCAGCCGTGGCATGACCGAAGTGCAGTTGGATGTGATCGATACAAATCCGCGGGCCAAGTCCCTCTACGAACGCGAAGGCTTCAAGCCGGTTGGGCATGAAGAAACCGGGCCGTTCCGCTATCTGTTCGGATTCGGCAGCGCCACTAAGATGAGTTGGGCCGTTACGCCCGCTTAGTCGCCCGTTTAATCGAAAGTCCCTGCAACACGTCCCACCAGCATGAAAGCGCGCGCCGTTCTGGTGTCGCCCAGCGCGGTCAGTTCGGCATCACTGGCATCAGGTTCAAATTCGACAATCATATTGTCGAAGCGCCGCAGGAAATGATGCGCCGCATCCCGGAAAATTGGGTCCTGTTTCATCCGCGCCGCAGTCAGCGCCAGTGACGATCGATCCCGAATGCCCCCCAAAGCCGCCACCGAACGCCCGCGAGCCCCTTGGGCGAATTGGCGCCAAATCTCGGGCCGAGCCATATCAGGGCGCAGGTCATCCATATAGATGCCTTCCTGGCTGAGCAGGGTCAGCACATCCTGCGAGGCCTGTATCAGCTTGGCGACCTTTCGGTCCTTCAGCGCCATCCGCAATGCGGCAAAACCTTCGGTGTCTTTATCCGTCTCCGGAAAGTTCAGGGCGCGGATGAAGATATCGGTTGTCAGCGGCGGCGCGATGTCTTCGGCCGTGGTGCCCAGCGCCAATGAGGTCTGATCGCCCTGAACCGGGGTCGGCTGAGGGGCCTGCACCGGTTCGCGCCGTTTGGTTGAGAACGTGGCCAAGGCATCCTCGGCCTTTTTGGTCGCAGCGGCAATCTCGTCCAGTTTCTTGGTGACCGTCGGCTCGTAAGAGCTGGCTGCGCGCTGTTGTTGCACCACATAGGCCTGGCGGATCGCATCTATTGCGGTCTGCAATCGGGCGCTTTCCTCGCGCATGACACGGCTGGCACGCATGGCTGTAGCGGCCACCCAGATCATCGCCACCGGCATAAACACCGCAAGGAAGGTCACGATGATCCCTCCGCCCTCGGCCTGATCGGGCAGCACCAGAAACACCACCGAAACCACCAGCCAGATGACGCTTAGCACGCCCGCTGCGATTTCGATCGAGGTCACGGCTGTCCGGTCCGGGCGATCATAGATCCCCAGCGAGGTTGGCCGTTCGGTTTCCTGGTCAGGTTCGGTCCCCGACATGACAGACGCTCCGGTCAGGCGTATTCGATGCTCAGAACTTCATAGGATCGCACACCGCCCGGCGTGCGTACTTCGACGCTGTCGCCTTCATCCTTGCCGATCAGCGCGCGGGCTATAGGAGATTTGATGTTCAGCAGGCCGTTTTCAATATCGGCCTCATACTCGCCGACGATTTGCCAGGTCTTTTCCTCGTCGGTATCCTCATCGACCAACGTGACCTTGGCGCCAAATTTGATCGCGCCAGACAGTTTGGCGGGGTCGATCACATCAGCCAGTGACAGGATGCCTTCCAGCTCCTTGATGCGGCCTTCGATAAAGCCCTGCTTTTCGCGGGCCGAGTGATATTCGGCGTTTTCCTTCAAATCACCCAGTTCCCGCGCCGTAGCGATGGCTTCGATGATCGCCGGACGCTCGACGGATTTGAGGTTTTTCAGCTCCGCCGCAAGCGCGGCATTGCCCGCAGGCGTCATTGGAATTTTTTCCATAGTCTTGTCGTCCACGCATAAATTGAGCCGCCCCGCCGCATAGAAAGCGTCGGGGCGAATGATGGGTCGTTCAGTACCTGACCTAAATGAGGCGTGAATTGCAAGAGGCCAAGGGTCAGCCTGCGTTCGATTTGCGGCTTAGCGCCGTTCAGACGAGGCAGGCGCGCGCCTGTGGCGGTGATCCGGGGGCTTGTCCCGGCGCCAACGGCGCGAATGGGTGCATAGCCACAACATCTCAATCATATTGGACCACTTCGAATTCTATGCCGTTGTCATCGTCGAAATAGAACCGTTTGCCCGGTTCGTAATCCGCATGGTTATGGGGCGTGAATCCGGCATCGCGCACTTTGGCTTCGATAGCGTCGATATCTTCGACCAGAACACCAACATGGTTCAGGCCACCGACGATGTCGTAGCTGCTTTCACCTGCGGGCCTCGGATCACTGGGCGCATAAAGCGCCAGGTAGGTATGCGCGCTTCCTACATGCACAGTATAGCCACCCGCAATGGCTGGGCCTTCCCAGCGGGTCTTCCAGCCAAAAACCTTTTGCATCCACGCTGCTGATGCCTGCGGGTCGCGGACGGTGAAATTGGTGTGTTCAAGCGTCGCCATCATGGGATCTCCTTTGCGAATTGAGGCTTGTCACGACTCACCGTAATTCCTAAACCTAACTTTAGGTCAAGGTATTTTTGCGAGGGTTCGATGGCTGCATCTGAAGGGCTGGCAATCGGCGCACTGGCTCGGCGCACGGGACTGGCGGTGTCGGCCATCCGGTACTATGAGGCGCAGGGCCTGATTTCGCCGTGGCGCAACTCGGGTGGGCAACGACGCTATCAACGGGCCGATATCCGACGGTTGAGTTTTGTGATGATCGCGCAACAATTCGGGCTGACCCTACCTGAAATCCGCGAGGTGCTGTCAGGCCTTCCGGGCAACCGCACCCCGACACCGCAAGATTGGAAGGACATCAGTGTAACGCTGCGGGCGCATCTGGACCAACGAATCGATACTCTGCTAAGGCTACGCGACAATCTGGATGGCTGCATCGGCTGCGGATGCCTGAGCCTGCCAAAATGTGCCCTGTACAATCCGGATGATCGCGCGAAATCAAATGGGAGCGGCCCCAGATACCTCATGGGCGACTCGCCAGAGGCTTAACTGCCGCATTGCAGCAATGTTACGCCGTGTTTTGATTGACCAAGGTCTTTCCAACCATGTAATCAGCCGTGAAACAAAATTGCGCCGACTGCACGAGAAAAGCGCCAATTCGGAAAGTTAGCTAGGGAGCCCGCGATGGCCGATATTGAACGCGAAGCGATGGAATATGACGTGGTGATCGTGGGCGCAGGCCCTGCGGGCCTGTCGGCGGCCATCCGTCTGAAACAGCTGGATGCCGATCTGAACGTTGTGGTTCTGGAAAAGGGTTCCGAAGTGGGCGCGCATATTCTGTCAGGCGCGGTGCTTGACCCCTGCGGTCTGGATGCACTGATCCCCGATTGGAAGGAAAAAGGCGCGCCGCTGAACACACCGGTCAAAGAGGACAACTTCTACATGCTGGGAGAGGCGGGTCAGATCCGCATCCCCAACTTCCCAATGCCGCCGCTGATGAACAACCACGGCAACTACATTGTCTCGATGGGCAATGTCTGCCGGTGGATGGCTGAGCAGGCTGAGGAACTGGGCGTGGAAATCTTCCCGGGCATGGCATGCTCGGAACTTGTCTATGGCGAGAATGGCGAAGTCAAAGGCGTGGTTGCAGGTGTCTTTGGCCTGGAGGCCGATGGTTCCTACGGTCCCAACACCGAACCGGGCATGGAACTGCACGGCAAGTACGTCTTCCTGTCGGAAGGTGTGCGCGGGTCGCTGTCCAAAGAAGTCATCGCCAAATACGACCTGTCTGCTGGCAAAGAGCCACAGAAATACGGCGTTGGCATGAAGGAGATTTGGGAGGTTGATCCTTCCAAGCACAAGGAAGGCAGCGTTACGCACACCATGGGCTGGCCGTTGGGCAGCAACGCTGGTGGCGGGTCGTTCATCTATCATCTTGAAAACAATCAGGTCTATGTCGGTTTTGTGGTTCACCTGAACTACAAGAACCCGCACCTGTACCCCTATATGGAGTTCCAGCGCTTCAAGCATCACCCGGTTGTCGCTGATCTGCTGAAAGGCGGTAAGCGCGTGGCTTATGGTGCGCGGGCGATCACCGAAGGCGGGTTCCAGTCGATGCCGAAACTGGTCGCGCCGGGTGTGGCGCTTCTGGGTTGTTCGGCAGGAATGGTTAACGTACCGCGCATCAAGGGCAACCACAACGCGATGCTGTCGGGCAAAGCCGCAGCCGAGGCTGCCTACGACGCCATCAAGGCCGAGCGGTCTGGTGATGAATTGTCCGACTATGAGACTGAAGTGCGCAGCGGCCCCATCGGCAGCGACCTCAAGAAGGTGCGCAACGTCAAGCCGATCTGGTCGAAATGGGGCCTGACTGCCTCGCTGATGCTGGGTGGTCTGGACATGTGGACCAACACGCTGGGCTTTTCACTGCTTGGCACTATCGGTCACGGCAAGAACGATGCCGAGGCGACCGAGGATGCCAGCAAACACAAACCCATCGATTATCCGAAACCCGACGGCGTTCTGTCTTTTGACCGTTTGACCAACGTGTCCTTTGCGATGACCAACCACGAGGAAACCCAGCCCTGCCATCTGCGGCTGTCCGATCCTGAAGTTCCGGTAAAGGTCAACCTGCCCAAATTCGATGAACCGGCGCAGCGCTACTGCCCGGCGGGTGTGTACGAGATTGTCGAAGATGAGAACGGCCCGCGATTCGTCATCAACTTTCAGAACTGCGTGCATTGCAAAACCTGCGACATCAAGGACCCCAGCCAGAACATCACCTGGACCACGCCGCAGGGTGGGGATGGTCCGAACTATCCCAATATGTAGGCGAAAACCGGTGCACTGGCAGGGTCGTGAAGGCTCTGCCATTGCCTCTTGCCAGCCAAGGCCCTAGCTTATTGGTCAATCTTAGATAGCAGGGCAGGATTTAGGTGATTTCCCTTGTGCAACGCGCGGTGTTGGCCGCGCTGCTTTTTTCGACGGTCAGTGTGCCAGTGTCTGCGGATACAGGGGCAGGGGCCTATCTGGCCGGCCGTCAGGCGATTTACGAAAGCGACTATACAGCAGCCGAGCAGTATTATGCGCAGGCGCTGAAGTTTGACCCTCAGAACGCGCTTTTGTTGGAAAGTGTCGTGGTGGCGCGACTGGCGCTGGGAGAGATTGAGCGTGCCCTGCCCATCGCGCAAACGATTGAAGAGGCCGAACTGCCCAGCCAGGCCGCCAGAATGGTGGTTGCCGCCAATCTGATTGCGGATGACAAACTGGCAGAGCTTTTGGCGCGCGACCCTCAGACAAAGGGTGTTGGCCCGCTGGTGGACGGGCTGATGGTGGCCTGGGCCTATCTGGGTCAGGGCGAGATGACCAAAGCAATGGAGCAGTTTGAAACTGTTTCCACGCAAGATGGGCTTCGCGAATTTGCGCTGTATCACAAGGCCATGGCGCTAGCTTCAATCGGAGATTTTGAAGGGGCGGAAGCCATCTTTGCAGAAAATGATGGTGCGATTGCCCAATTCTCGCGCCGTGCAGCAATGGCGCGGGCTGAGGTTCTGTCGCAACTTGACCGAAACGCCGATGCGCTCGCGTTTTTGGATACCGTTTTTGCGGCGGGCAGTGACCCTTCGATTGAAGACTACGTCAGCCAGTTGAATGCAGGGGAAACTCTGCCCTTCACCCATGTTCGATCCGCTCAGGATGGTATGGCCGAGATTTTTTTCTCGGTCGCTGCGGTGCTGAACACCGAAGCGTCGCCCGACTATGTGCTGCTGTATACCCGCGTCGCAAGCTTCCTGCGCCCCGACCATGTGGATGCAATCTTGCTGAGCGCAGAACTTCTGGATGAATTGAAGCAATATGACCTGGCCGTCGATACCTATCGCAAGGTTCCGGCTGACAGCAATGATCACCATGCCGCTGAGCTGGGTCGGGCCGAGGTGCTCAGCCGGTCAGGCAAAACTGATGCTGCCATCGAAGTGCTTCAGAATCTTTCGGCAAAGAAACCCAATCTGCCCAGCGTTCACGTGGCGCTTGCGGATTTACAACGCCAGCAGGAAAACTATGCCGCTGCCGTTGTGTCTTATGACAGCGCAATCGTCCTGACAGACGCCGCATCAAGCGGGAACTGGTTTCTGCACTACGCGCGTGGCATCTCGCATGAGCGATTGAAGAACTGGGATCAGGCCGAGGCGGATTTTCGGCAGGCGCTGGAGTTGAACCCGGATCAGCCGCAGGTTCTGAACTATCTGGGTTATTCGCTGGTCGAACGCCGCGAAAAGCTGGATGAGGCGCTGGATATGATCGAACGGGCCGTCGCGGCCCGCCCGGACAGTGGCTATATTGTCGACAGTCTGGGTTGGGTCCTGTTCCGCCTTGGGCGCTATGACGAAGCCGTGGAGCATATGGAACGTGCCGTAGCCCTGATGCCGGTTGATCCAGTCGTCAATGATCATCTGGGCGATGTCTATTGGGCCGTTGGCCGGGATCGTGAGGCCGAGTTCCAGTGGAAACGCGCATTGTCCTTCATTGACTCGGAAGAGACCGATGGCGAAGCGGACCCCGAGCGCATCCGCCGTAAGCTAGAGGTGGGTCTGGATGCGGTGCTGGCCGAGGAAGGCGCCGATCCTTTGAAGGTTGCCAATGGCAACTAAGGCCTTTGCGCCCGCCAAGATAAACCTGACACTGCATGTAACTGGCCAACGGGCGGACGGGTATCACCTGTTGGATTCGCTCGTGGCGTTTGCAGATGTCGGGGATCAATTGGAGTTTGAGCCGGGGCCCGATCTGTCGATTTCCGTTAGCGGTGAGCACGCGGCTGGCGTTCCCAAAGACGCGCGTAACCTTGTTTGGAAGGCCGCTGAAACCATAGGCTGGACCGGGCATGTCGATCTGAACAAGGCCCTACCGCATGGTGGTGGGATCGGCGGCGGATCATCTGACGCGGCGGCCATGCTGCGCCATGCGCAAGGTCAAGGCATTGATATCCCGCCTAATCTTCCCGTCTCTCTGGGGGCGGACATACCGGTTTGTATGATCGCGAGGGCCGCGCGGATGCGCGGGATTGGTGAGCGGTTGGTTGCTATGCATTTGCCTGAGTTGCCTGCCCTTTTGGTGAATCCCGGCGCTGAAGTGCCTACGGGTGCAGTATTCAAAGCCATGGAGTCGCGTCAAAACCCGCCGATGCCAGATGATATTCCGGCTTTTAAGGGCGTGGCTGACTGTGCCTTGTGGTTGTCGGATCAGCGAAATGACCTGCAAAGCCCTGCGAGCGGCATTGCCCCCAAGATTGGGCGTGTTCTGGGCGAATTGACTGGGACACGGGACGTTTTGCTGGCACGCATGTCCGGATCGGGCTCAACCTGCTTCGCACTTTACCCGTCAATGAAAGCCGCGCATTTTGCAGCCTATGAGATCGGTGCAGCGCATCCAGATTGGTGGTGTCGCGCGGCCCGGCTTAGTTGAGCCGAGACACCACGTAATCAGCCAGATCGCTCAGTAGGGTCCGTAACTCGTGATCTGGCAGCACCTCCAGTGCTGCCTTGGCCTTGTTCGCCCAACCCAGCGCATCCTGACGTGTGGCTTCAAGCGTCTGATACTTGGCCATCAAGCTCAGCGCATGATCCAGGTCGCCATCTTGCTGCCGTCCTTTTTCAATTGTGCGTTCCCAGAACACGCGCTCGTCAGGCGTGGCCTGCGCCACGGCCTTGATCACCGGCAGGGTCAACTTCCGTTCGCGGAAATCGTCGCCGATATTCTTGCCGGTCGCTTTGCTATCGCCCTGATAATCCAGCAGATCATCAGCAATCTGGAAGGCAATACCCAACGCATCGCCATAATCGAACAGAGCTTTGACCTGTGGTTCTGCCGCCCCGGCGATCACACCGCCCACTTCGGTCGCTGCCGAGAACAACGCCGCCGTTTTGCCGCGCACAACCTGCAGATAGACGGCCTCATCCGTGCCCAGATCTGTCGCGGCGGTCATCTGAAGCACTTCGCCCTCGGCAATCGTGGCCGAAGCGTTGGCCAAAATGTCCAGAACACGCAGCGATCCGGTTTCGACCATCAACTGAAAGCTGCGGGAGAACAGATAATCGCCCACCAACACGCTGGATTTATTGTCCCAAAGCAGGTTCGCCGTGGGCCGTCCACGCCGCTGGGCGCTTTCGTCGACCACGTCGTCATGCAGCAGGGTTGCGGTATGGATGAACTCGACCGTTGCAGCCAGACGCACATGATGTTCGCCCGTATAGCCAAACAGCCGTGCCGCTGCCAATGTCAGCATGGGACGCAGGCGCTTGCCGCCTGCCTCGACCAGATGCGCTGTCACCTCGGGGATGCGCGGCGCGTGCTCAGACGCCATCCGCGTCCGGATCAGCGTATTCACCGCCTCCATTTCGCCGGTCAGAATTTCGGCGAGCCGCTCGTGCGGTTTCGAGATTGTGCTGACGTCCATCACACTCCTGATACAAGGCTCGACTTCTGCCATGCCTTGCCCTTACATCCATCCCCATGAAAGAACTATTGCGCAGCACCGATCCGACAATCTTGGCCTTTGCATCCGCTCTTCTTGAAGGCGAGGATATAGACTGCTTTCAGATGGACGTAAATATGAGCATCCTCGAAGGCGGTATCGGAATCTTCCCCCGCCGTCTGATGGTCCGTGCGGATGACCTGACCCGCGCCGAACGCGTAATGCGCGACAATGAGGTCCCGCTGGGGCGATGATCTGCTTCGAGGATCATGACCTAAGCCAAAATGCGTTTTTGGGCGGCAGGTTGCACTTGTGGCAGCCTGTGAACGGGTATCGCGCTGGGGTAGACCCTGTTTTGCTTGCCGCGTCGGTTCCGGCCACCAGTGGACAATCAGTGTTGGAGCTTGGATGCGGGGCCGGGGCGGCCATTCTTTGCCTCGCGGCACGCGTGCAAGGGTTGGAATTGTTTGGGGTAGAGTTGCAGCCGCCTTACGCGGATCTGGCACGTCGAAATGCCGCAGATAACGCCATTGCACTGGACGTTGTAACCGCCGATTTGGCCGCACTTCCGCCAGAGCTAAAACAACGCCAGTTTGATCATGTAATCGCAAACCCACCCTATTACCGCGCTGGTGCCCATAGCCCGGCCCTAGATTCAGGGCGCAGTGTTGCCTTGGGTGAACAGACACCATTGGCCAATTGGATCGACGTGGCCACCAAACGCCTAGCGCAGCGTGGGTATCTACACATGATCCAAAGAGCCGATCGCCTGCCGGATATGCTGATGGCTTGCCAGGGCCAGCTTGGCTCGGTCGAAGCGCAGCCCTTGGCGGCGCGGTCAGGGCGTGAAGCCGAACTGGTCATTCTGCGTGCCCGCAAGGGTGGACGCGCTGCATTCCGTCTGCATGCCTCGCTGATTCTACATCAGGGGGATCGCCACGAACGGGATGGCGAAAGCTATACCCCCGAGATTTCAGCGGTGCTGAGGGATGGTGCAGCCATGGGGCCGTTTCATACCGCTCGGCGATGACCAGCCGAATTTGTCGGATTTATTACAGATTCTGTGCGCCTGCAGCGTGACAGGGTGGAAACGATGTGCTCAACTTCTTACGTGACATTTAGACACGTAACTAAGGAGGATCGCCATGAGCGTGAGCGCACATCTGACGGAACTGAAGAAGAAGCACGAATCTCTCGGTCTCGAAGTGGAACAAGCCCAACGCTCGCCAGGCATCGATGATCTCCATATCGCCCAGCTGAAAAAGCAGAAACTCAAGCTAAAAGAAGAGATCGAACGCCTGTCAGCTTAACCAGTTAGGCTGGCGTGCGCCGCAATCACAGCGCCGCCGGTGATCAGTACCGCCGCGATCGCCAATGTCCATGTCGGCATGGCGATCCCGGCAGCAACCAATACAACAGTAGAAAGCAATGGTGCTGCATAAGAGCTGGTTCCCAGCATCTGTATGTCGCCCAGTTTGACCCCAATATCCCAGACATAGAACGCCAACCCCACAGGCCCTAAACCCAACGCCAGGGTCGAGGCCCAGCTAAGGGTCGTATCTGGCCAGATGGTCGTTTCCAGTGCGAAATGCAGCACCCAAGAGGCGATGGCGGTCAGCACGCAGAACACTGCGACTGTGCTTGTGGGCGTTTCGCCCAGTCTGCGGGACAGAACCGAATAGCCCGACCATGTCAGCGCGCAGAGGAACGCCAGCGCGTATCCCGGTAGGTGGTCGATCTGAAAGCCCGCGCTTCCACCGCCGGTGATGATCAGCGCGGCCCCGGCAAAGCCGAGGCAGGCCCCGACCAGATGACCCGGTCTCAGGTGCTCACCCGGTAGCAATCCAGAAAACAGGACGATGAGCAGGGGCCAGAGATAGGCGATCAGCCCGGCCTCTGCCGCCGGAGCCATGCGCAGGGCCGAGAAGTAGAGCGCGTGGTATCCGAACAAGCCGACAGCACCGAATGCATAGATTTTCCAACTGATGCTGCGCAGTTTGGAAAACCCACCGGATCGCCATGTCCAGATCAAACCCAGAGAACCGCCGATGCTGAAGCAGATGGCGTTCAGCAACAAAGGTGGGGTTGGGGCCGAGCCGACCGTGAACAACGCCAGCAAGGCCCATAGCAGAACAGCGATGAATCCGATGGCAGTAGCGCGGTTTCTTGTCATTTGGCTAAAACGTCTTCTACAGGAATGATCGTGAACTCATCCGAGATGTGGGCGGTCTTTTCAATCTCGGCCTGAAACCAATCTCGGAATGCGGCCACCTGTGGCCGGTTTTCCGCACCGGGCAGGCACAGAAACCGGAACCGCCCTTTGGTTTCGATGGCGGTTTTGAACGGGGCGACCAATCGCCCTTCGGTCATATCCTTGATAATCATCGCCCGTCGCCCCAAAGCGACACCAACCCCCGCAACCGCAGCATCAATCGCGTGATCCGCGTTCGAAAAATGCGCGCCATGTGTGGGTATGAAATCCACGCCAACTGCGCGAAACCAGGCGGGCCAATCGGCGGGCGGTTTTAGGAACGCAATTGAGTCATCATGGATCAATGGTGCGTCACGCAGGCTGTCGGGGGTTCTGAACTGCTCGGCCAATTCCGGCGTCATGACCGGGGTCAGCCACTCTTTGCGAACCGGAAGGCAGTACAAACCGTCATCCTGACCGTAGCCAAAGCGGATTGCGACATCCACATCGTCCCGTTCCAAATCCATATTGCGAAGGGTAGCCGAGAATCTCAGATCGATTTCCGGATAGGCGCGCGCAAAATCATAAAGGCGCGGGGCCAGCCATTTCGCCGTCAGGGCTGGCCCGGCCGTGACGGTCAGCGTTGTGTTGTCGTGCAATCTGCGCGTCGCAGCCCATGCAGATTTGAGCGCGGCAAAACCATCTGCTGTACCGGGGGCCAGTGCTTTGCCAGCTTCGGTCAGTTCCACCGCGCGATTCAAGCGCCGAAATAGAGGGTGGCCCAGATGCTCCTCTAGTGACTTGATCTGAAAAGACAGCGCAGCGGGCGTTACGTTCAGCTCATCCGCAGCTTTGGCAAATGACATATGGCGCGCGGCGGCATCAAAGGCGCGCAAAGCGGTCAAAGGGGGCAGTCTGTCGGACATATCGGTTAAGATTTACTTATGTGAACAGTCGAAAACTCTCGTTTGTGTATCTGGAAATCAAGCGGCATCTTGGGTGCAAGTCAAGTTCAGCTTTAGCCAAGAGGATATGCCATGATCGAGATGACGACCAACCCGTCTGTTCAAGATGCGATCCGTCGCGCCCATGAAGAACGCAGCAAAGTCATTCACCAACTTTGGGCCTGGTTAACTGGTTCCCGCTGATCACAGCGCGCGTGATCTTACGGGATAAAGAAGGGCCGGTCCAACAGGACCGGCCCGTTTTTTGTTACTACTGAGTGTGATCAGACGAAGAACTGAGCACCGTTGGCCGAGATGGTCGACCCATTGATGAACTGCGAATCGTCTGAGGCCAGGAAT
Source organism: Ruegeria sp. YTSA075 (assembly GCF_059610245.1). NCBI lineage: Bacteria > Pseudomonadati > Pseudomonadota > Alphaproteobacteria > Rhodobacterales > Roseobacteraceae > Ruegeria > Ruegeria sp. YTSA075. The sequence goes on from NZ_JBXWNG010000004.1 coordinate 207,911, forward strand.
GCGACGCAGCGTGCGATTTCCTCTGGCTCACCCAAGCGGCCTGCCGGGATCTGGCCGATGATGGATTCACGGACTTTCTCTGGCACGGCCATAACCATTTCAGTGGCAATGTAGCCGGGGCAGATCGCGTTTGCGGTGATACCCGCACGCGCGCCTTCCTGCGCCAGCGATTTCACGATGCCCAGATCGCCCGCCTTGGTCGCGGCATAGTTCACCTGCGCAAACTGACCCTTCTGACCGTTGATCGAGCTGATGACGATGATACGACCGAACTTGCGCTCGCGCATACCAGGCCAGACAGGGTGGACCGTGTTGAACACACCGGTCAGGTTGGTGTCGATCACTTGATGCCACTGCTCGGGCGTCATTTTGTGGAACGGCGCGTCGCGGGTGATACCCGCGTTTGCCACAACGATGTCGATTGGGCCAACTTCGGCCTCGACCTTTTCGATGCCGGCTTTGGACTCGTCGTAGTCGGCCACGTTCCATTTGTATGTGGCAATGCCGGTTTCTTCGGTGAATTTTGCTGCGGCTTCATCGTTTCCTGCGTAAGTCGCTGCAACATTACACCCTTCGGCTTTAAGCGCCTTGGAAATCGCTGCGCCGATGCCGCGGGAACCGCCGGTGACGAGTGCTGTACGTGCCATTTAGGACTCCTTCAAATTTAAACGTCTTGGTAATTCTGTTACTCTGAGAGTCAGAGATGCGCAATATCGTTTCGTGATCGTTCTGTCTTTCTGTTCGGAGATATTGTCGCATCAAAGGGATATGATCCGATTGTAACAAAAAAGGGCGCCCGGTGGACGCCCTTTTTTATCTGGTTTTCAGCGCACTTAATCACGCTCCACGCAAAGGGCAACGCCCATGCCGCCACCGATGCACAAGGTTGCTAGACCCTTTTTTGCATCGCGGCGTTTCATTTCGAACAGCAGCGTGTTCAGAACGCGGCAACCCGAGGCGCCGATAGGGTGGCCAATCGCAATCGCACCGCCGTTGACGTTTACGATGGACGGGTCCCAACCCATATCCTTGTTTACAGCGCAGGCCTGCGCGGCAAAGGCTTCGTTGGCTTCGACCAGATCCAGATCGTCAACCGACCAACCTGCTTTTTCCAGCGCCTTGCGCGACGCATAGATCGGGCCAACGCCCATGATCGACGGGTCGAGACCGGCGGTCGCATAGGATGCGATACGGGCCAGAGGCTCAATACCGCGTTTTTCGGCATTCTCAGCCGACATCAGCAACGTGGCCGCGGCGCCGTCATTCAGACCGGAGGCGTTGGCGGCGGTGACCGAGCCGTCCTTGGTGAAGGCCGGGCGCAGTTTGGCCATTGCATCCATGGTCGCGCCGTGGCGGATGTATTCATCCTTGTCCATCACGATGTCGCCCTTGCGGGTCTTGATGGTGAAGGGCACGATTTCATCAGCGAACCTGCCTGCTTTCTGCGCAGCTTCAGCTTTGTTCTGGCTGGCCACGGCAAATTCATCCTGCATGTCTCGGCTGATCTGCCATTTCTCGGCGACGTTCTCGGCGGTCTGACCCATGTGATAGCCGTTGAAGGCATCCCACAGACCGTCGCGGATCATCGTGTCGATATACTTCATGTCGCCCATTTTGTGACCGGCGCGCAGCGCGGCGGCGTGGGGCGACAGGGTCATGTTTTCCTGGCCTCCGGCGGCGACGATGTCTGCATCACCCAGTTGGATATGCTGCGCACCAAGAGCCACAGCGCGCAGGCCCGAGCCGCATACCTGATTGATGCCCCAGGCCGCGCTTTCCTGCGGCAGGCCCGCATTGATATGCGCCTGGCGGGCGGGGTTCTGGCCCTGAGCGGCCGTCAGAACCTGACCCATGATGGTTTCGCTTACTTCGCCCTTGTCCACCCCGGCGCGTTCCACGACCGCTTCCAAAACGGCAGCGCCCAGATCATGTGCAGGTGTGTTCGCGAACGAACCGCTAAAGCTGCCCACGCCTGTGCGTGCGGCGGATGCGATTACTACGTTGGTCATATAGTCAGTCCTTTACCGTCAAGGTCCTTTGGGAAATCTGACGGCGCAGGTGGCAGAGAGGTCTCTGACAAAACAAGAGCGCCCCAAGTTCCCCGCTCCAGCGCTTTATGGCATATCGCAATGCTGCATATGCAGCAACGGGCAGCTTGTCTCAGCCGATTACGCGAGCGAAGCAGCCAGGCCGATTGTTGCTTAAGATCCTGTTTTGGAGTTGTTTTCCTGCTTCCAAGGTGGAGCGACTGAGGGCGCTCCGAACAGAAAACCTTGCAAACAATCGACACCGCTATTGCGCAGAAACTCAGCATCTGCGCGGTTTTCAACCGATTCGGCGGTTACAAGTATCTCGAATTCCTGTGCGACCTGGATCAACGCGCGCACCAGCGCCTGATTGTCGGGCTGTTCACTTATGCCTCGTATGAACTGGCCATCAATCTTTGCGGCGTCGAACAGAAACTCACGAAAATGGCGCAGACCAAAATCGCTGGCGCCAAAGTCGTCTAACGCAAAGGCAATGCCACGTTCCTGCAGGCGATCCATCAGGTCGATCACAAGCTCGGGCACTTGCATGGCGGATTGTTCCGAAATTTCCAGGATCAGCCGCTCACCAACGCTCTCGTCCCGTTTCAGAAATCGATCCAGTACCTTTGCCCAGCGCGAAAACCCGATTGAGCGCGCGGACATGTTGATCGACAAGCGTATGTCGGGGTTTCGCACCAACGTCTGCAACCCAAGTTCCAGCGCGATGCAATCAATCTCGCGCCCCAGAGGCGTGTTTTCCACCTGCGGCATGAACTCTCGCGCCGGGATCACACGCCCGGTTTCGTCCAGCACGCGGATAAAGCCTTCGTAAAAGGCAATGCCACCAGGCGATTGCGCTTGTACAACAGGCTGAAAGGCCAGCTTGCACTGCTTATGCTTTACCGCTTCGGTCGCCATTTTCACCACGGATCGATCCCGCGCCGAGATGGCCGAGTTTAACGGGTTGTCCGATCCTTCGGGTAAATCCGCAAGTTTCTTGTCCCGCATTAGCGCCGGTTCCCTGAACATGTCCGAATAGAATTTCGGTCCCAGTGTCAGGGCAAACAGGTGAATCTGCGGTTAAAATGGGTGAAGTTTCAGCGGGCCGAGTGTTCAGCGCGTACCAAAGTGGCCGCAGCCCCGATCACGGCACCGGTAAAGCCCAACAGCATCATCAGGAAACCCAACGCGATCAAACCGGCTAAAGCACTGGCAAGCGCGGCGATCATGGCGAGCATCAGACCCATCAGACCCACGGATATCGAAAGGGTGGTTAAGCGGGTCATGTGCGGGTCTCCGGTCACTCGTTGTTTTAAACCATGGACCCCATATGGCACTTGCAACCGGCAATTCAAGCTCAGGCCTGCGCGATCACGCACAGTTCAGTGTTGTTTTGCCTTTAGATTGGGCAATCTCTCTCCGAGATGCTGGAAACCGGGCGTTCCGTGGTCTTCTGGATGCCGTGCCAGGTGTTTCTGTTTGATTTGGTCCGAACTGTCCCGGCTGCCATCATGGCTGTATCCGGGCGGTGCAAAACAATAGGCAAGCCGTTGGCGCAAAGTCAGGCCGGGTTGCGTGGCGTCGCGCCAAATACCAACCCATTCATGAAAGGCCACGCGCAACGGGTTGAACGTGCCGATATTGTGAACCAGCCCATAATCGACCCGGTCATCTTCCTGCTCGGGCACAAAGGTGCCGAACATCTTGTCCCAGATGATGAAGACGCCGGCATAGTTGCAATCCAGGTAGCGGGCATTGCGGCCATGATGCGCGCGGTGGTGGCTGGGTGTGTTCATCACCGCCTCGAACCAGCGGGGCATTTTGCCGATGGCCTCCGTATGAATCCAGAATTGGTAGATCAGGTTCAAGCCACCCACGAACAGCACCATGGCCGGGTGAAAACCTAGCAGGATCAGCGGTGCGCGGACCACCATCATGAAGGTGAACGTATAGGTCCATGTCTGCCGCAAAGCGGTGGTCAGGTTGTAGTGTTGAGAACTGTGATGGTTCACATGGCTGGCCCAGACCCAGCGGATTCGATGACCGAACCGATGCACCCAGTAGTACCGCAGGTCATCCAGCACAAAGCACAGGATGATCACCGGGATCGAGGTGCCCAGATCAAGCGGCGTGATCTGCCACAGCCACATGAAGAATGCATAGGCGATGAACCCCAGAAGAAATCCCGAGGCGATGTTCCCGGCCCCCATGATCAATGAGGTTACCGCATCGCGTGTCTCATACCGGCCACCCCGGCCTTTGACAGCGATCCACAAGAACTCGGCCAGAATGGCAGCGATGAAAAAGGGCACGGCCCATTGGACGGCGTCGGGAAAGGTGATCTGATCTGTCATGCGGGCTCCATCAGGTTACGCCAATGGCTGCGTTCGAATTCGTCCAGATGGACAAGGCATCTGGGTGTGGCAAAGTCGTGAAACTGGATTTCGAACCCGTCGGGATGGTCCAACAGGTCATAATCCTGCAGGTGTCGGGCGACGGTATCCGCGCCAAAAGACCAAATCAGACCGGTGCCGGATACGGTCCGGATCAGGGCTGTATGGCCATCATGGGCAATTGTGAGATCAATGACGTCATCGTCCGGGAAATGGCGTAGCCATTCCTGACGCGTGTTTTCCTGTGTCAGATCGCGCAACTGCGATCGGCCTGTCAGGTGCAGCAAAAGCGTGACACCGGCGATTCCTCCGACCACCAGCACCAGAAGAATATCCAGCGGCATTTGGCCCTCCCGCGGCCAGAGTGCAGCCGACCCTTGCGGCTGTCAAAGGTGGCGTGGCGTAAGGCGGAACGGCGAAGGGGCGCAGCCGTGGTGGTTGCGCCCCTTCAAAACTTGATCCACTCAAACTGATATTAGTTGCTGATCGTGTAGGTCCCGCCAGAGTCACCCTTACCTTTGTTGCGAGTGAACGTCACCTGATTGCCATCCAGCGAAACGGTCTGGCAATCCTGCGGCAGTGTATCGCTTCCAACAACCAGATTGCGGCACCAGAACCGTTTGTTCCAAACCCAGGCCCCGGCAACGTTTCGACCGTCCTTCAGTTTACCAGACAGTATTCCGTCGGCCGAGATGACCAGGGTCGCCCCGTTTCCGGTCAGCGTTTTGCCTGCAACCGCATCCAGGAATTGTTTTTCCTTTTTGATGTCCTTGGCGTCAGCAGCCATCGCCGCACCAAGCAGAATGCAGGTCGCGGCGGCAAGTGTCGTGATACTCTTCATAAAATACTCTCCTGACTAAACGGCGGGAGAGTATTATGATTCTAACGGTTTAGAGCAGAATTTCTTAGCTTTCAGCGTTGACGAGAGCCGAGATAATCGCCTTCGCGCTATCCGAGTTCCATTCGGCATCGCCAATCAGACGCGCGATCTCATTGCCGTCCGGATCAAGGATCACGGTGATTGGCAGACCGATAACGCCCATCTCACGCGCAACTGCCTGTTTGGGGTCCTGATGGCGGGGTAGATTGTCGATCCCGTTCTCGTCAAAGAACTTCTTGATCCCGGCGGGCGAATTGCGCCCGGTGGCCAGTGTCAGCACCTCGAACCTGTCACCGCCGAACTCCTCCTGCAGCTCAGCGATCTGGGGCATTTCTTTGCGGCAAGGCGCACACCAGGTGGCCCAGAAGTTCAGTAGGATGTATTTGCCCTTATAGTCCTCCAGAGTGGCCGTGCTGCCATCATCTTCCAATTCGAACTCAACCGCTTCGACCGGTTTTGGCTCTTTGTGCAGGATCAGTCGCTTCAGGCTATCCTCACGCAGCGGGCCCAATGTCTCGGCATCGGTGGCCAAAGCGGCGTTTGCACCCAGCGCAAGGGCCATATAAAGGGGGATCAGACGAAACAGGCGCATATCAACTCCGGGTTTTCTTTCATGACCGATCAATCCTCGAACCAGATGTGGGGCGGCCGCTTTGCCGCCGGTCCAGACGCGATCATGGAGGCAATCAATGCCTCGATCGGGTTCGATCAGCGGATGGCAGCCCAGGACATCGCAGGCTCGCGGGCCCATGCCGCCATGTTGGCTGCCACAGGCGTTATAACTGATAGTGATGCGCAGGCTATTCGGGAAGGGCTGCTCACCGTTTTGTCAGAAATCCAATCCGGTTCGTTTCAGTTCTCGACCGCGCTGGAAGACATTCATATGAATGTCGAGGCACGGCTAAAAGAGGTGATCGGTGAACCCGCAGGCCGTCTGCACACAGGCCGGTCGCGCAACGATCAGGTTGCGACCGATTTCAAGCTGTGGGTCCGTTATCAGTTCGATGCGGCGGAAACCGGATTGCTGGCCCTGATCCGCGCGCTTTTGGCGCAGGCTGAGGCCGGAGCCGATTGGGTCATGCCGGGCTTTACCCATCTGCAAACGGCGCAGCCGGTGACGTGGGGCCATCACATGATGGCTTATGTCGAGATGTTTGGCCGCGATCTCAGCCGAGTGCGCGATGCGCGCACCCGGATGAACGAATCCCCACTTGGTGCCGCCGCGCTGGCCGGGACATCATTCCCTATCGACCGTCACATGACTGCCGAGGCGCTGGGCTTTGACCGCCCCGCCGCGAACTCACTGGATGCGGTCAGCGACCGCGACTTCGCGCTGGAGTTCCTGTCCACCGCCTCGATCTGCGCCGTCCACCTTTCGCGTTTTGCCGAGGAGCTGGTGATCTGGTCCTCGGCCCAGTTCCGCTTTGTCACCCTGTCCGACCGGTTCTCAACCGGCTCGTCAATCATGCCGCAAAAGAAAAACCCCGATGCCGCCGAGCTGATCCGCGCCAAGGTGGGCCGCATCTATGGGGCCAATACCGCGCTGATGATGGTGATGAAAGGCCTGCCGCTGGCCTATTCCAAGGACATGCAGGAAGATAAAGAGCAGGTTTTTGACGCCGCCGACAACTGGATGCTGGCGCTGGCCGCGATGGAGGGCATGGTCAAGGATATGACCGCCAACCGCGAAACCCTTGCCGCAGCGGCAGGGTCGGGGTTCTCAACTGCAACCGATCTGGCTGACTGGTTGGTCCGTGTGCTGGGCCTGCCGTTCCGCGATGCGCACCACGTGACCGGATCGCTGGTCGCGATGGCCGAAACCAAGGGTTGCGACCTGCCCGACCTAACGCTTGAGGATATGAAATCGGTGCACGCTGATATCACCGATGACGTCTATTCTGTCCTCACCGTTGAAAACTCGGTAAACTCGCGTCAATCTTATGGGGGGACTGCGCCTGATCAGGTGCGGGCTCAGATCAAACGATGGAAGGCGCTGGTGTGATGCGTATGTTTCGGGTCATTCTGCTGATCTTGACTGGGTTTGCCTTGGCAGCCTGCGGTGCCGATGGCGAACCCGTTCAGCCGACGGCCAGCCTGGGCGTTGGCGTTGGGTCCAGCGGGACACATGTTGGCGGAGGCGTTGGCCTGCGCAAGGGCGGCTTTGGCCTTTATCTGGGTGTCTGATCTGAAATCCAACACCGGCAGTACAGACTCTAAGGAGAACGGCATATGCGAACCATCGGCCTAATTTTTGTGCTTGCCGTTTTGGTGGCTTGCGAACCGACATCTGCGTCGCGCCCTGATCCTAAGCCAGAGCCAAAACAGTCCGGCATTTCCGTATCCGGCTATGCACGTGCTGGCGTCTCGACCGAGTTCTAAAGGGCCGTACCGGGCTATGACGGCCCGAAACCATTGAACCGGGGGGCCGTTTTGGTCTAAGCGCGCAGATATGGATCACTTTCTCTACCGCGACGGCGCGCTTTTCGCCGAGGATGTCCCGATCTCCGAAATCGCAGCTGCGGTCGGAACCCCGTTCTATGTCTATTCGACAGCCACCTTGCTGCGTCATTTCATGCTGTTCGATGATGCGCTTGAGGGAACTGATCACCTTGTTTGCTACGCGATGAAAGCGGCCAGCAATCAGGCCATCCTGAAGACATTGGCACAGGCAGGCGCCGGGATGGATGTTGTTTCGGGCGGGGAATACCTGCGGGCCAAGGCCGCAGGCGTTCCGGGCGATAAGATCGTGTTCTCGGGTGTCGGCAAAACGGCAGATGAGATCCGGACTGCCCTGACCGGCGGTATCCGTCAGTTCAACGTGGAATCCGAACCCGAGATGCAGGTGATCAGCGCGGTCGCGGCAGCGCTGGGGATGGTTGCGCCGATCACAATCCGAGTAAACCCGGATGTGGATGCGAAGACTCATGCCAAGATTGCGACAGGTAAATCCGAAAACAAATTTGGCATTCCGATCTCGCGCGCATCCGAGGTTTATGCGCTGGCCGCCAGCTTGTCGGGGCTCGAAGTGATTGGGATTGACGTTCATATCGGGTCACAATTGACCGAGTTGGAGCCGTTTGAGCTTGCCTATACCAAGGTCGCTGAACTGACCGAGCAGTTGCGGGCCGAAGGGCACAATATCCGCCGTCTCGATTTGGGGGGCGGTTTGGGCATTCCCTATGCGCGCTCTAATGATGCGCCGCCGCTGCCTGTCGAATATGGCGCGCTGATCAAGAAGACGCTGGGCCATCTGGATTGTGAAATTGAGATCGAACCCGGACGTCTGATCGCGGGCAATGCCGGATTGATGGTGAGCAAGGTGATCTATGTGAAATCCGGCGAGGGTCGGGATTTTCTGATCCTTGATGGCGCAATGAATGATCTGATCCGCCCGGCGATGTACGAGGCGTATCACGACATTATAGCCGTTCAGGAACCTGTCCCTGGCGTTGAACAACAACCCTATGACATCGTCGGCCCAGTCTGCGAAAGCGGCGATACATTTGCCAAACAGCGCAACATGCCGCCGCTTGATGCGGGCGATCTGGTGGCGTTCCGCAGTGCCGGTGCTTATGGCGCGGTGATGTCGAGCGAATACAACACGCGACCCCTCATCCCCGAGGTTCTGGTGCATGGGGATCAATTTGCAGTTATTCGTGAACGCCCAAGCTTTGACGAAATCATAAACCGCGATACCATACCTATGTGGCTTTGACGCAATCAGCGTAAGGGCCCGATCAGGAGGCCCGCATTGCGCGATAAAATGAAGCTGCCGATACCAAGACGATCGCTCTGGCTGACCCATGCTGGGATGCTGGCCGAGCAGGTTTTGCGTGCATTCTGGCCGTTTTTCTCGATTTTGATGGCCGTTCTGGCTGCTTTGATGCTCGGCATTCAGGATCAGGTTCGCGTTGAATTTGTCTGGGCCGCAGGTGCAGTCAGCCTGATCGCGCTGAGCGTGGCTGCGGCTGTTGGGCTTCGGCGATTCCATCGGCCGACGCGCGCCGAGGCGCTTGTGCGCTTGGATGAGGCTTTGCCCGGACGCCCTATTCAGGCGTTGATCGATGACCAGGCCATCGGGGCGACGGATGCGGATTCGGTTGCTTTATGGCAGGCGCACAAGGAGCGGATGGCACAGCGCGTTTCTCAGGCCGAGGCAGTGAAACCTGATCTGCGCCTTGCTTCGCGCGATCCATATGCCCTGCGCTATGCCGCTCTATTGGCATTGGTTGTCGCCATGCTGTTCGGATCACTTTGGCGCATTGGCTCCGTCGCCGAGATGACGCCGGGAACAGCTATCGCCGGCCAGGGACCGACTTGGGAAGGCTGGGTCGAGCCACCGCGCTATACCGGCCTGCCAACGCTTTATCTTGCCGATCAGTCGGGCCCCACCCTATCCGTGCCTGCGGGCAGTAGCGTTACTTTGAGGTTTTATGGCGAGGTCGGTGCGCACAGCCTGACCGAAACAAGTTCGGTCACTGGAACCGAAGCTGCCACTGAACCAGAACAGGATTTTGTTGTCACTCAATCGGGGCAATTGCGGATCGAAGGACCCGCAGGCCGGGATTGGGTTGTTGACGTGATTGGCGATGCCCCTCCGACCATTGACGTGGCAGGTCGGGCCGAGGCCGAAGCAGGCGGGCAGATGAAACTGCCGTTTCAATCCAGCGATGACTATGGCGTTGTCTCTGGCTCTGCCCTGATCGAACTTGATCTGGATGCCGTAGATCGCCGGTATGGTTTGACCACAGAACCTGAGCCGCGCGAGGTGATCGAGATTGAATTGCCCATGCCCATCACCGGCGACCGGGCCGATTTCACCGAAGACCTGATCGAAGATTTCTCGGAACATCCTTGGGCGCATCTGCCGGTGCGGATCACGTTGATGGCGCGCGATGCGGCGGATCAGCAATCGCAATCCGAACCCTATCTGACCGCCTTGCCTGCGCGCCGGTTCTTTGACCCGCTGGCGGCGGCTGTGATCGAACAACGCCGCGATCTGCTATGGTCGCGCGAAAATGGGGTGCGAGTCGCTCAGGTGTTACGGGCCGTTTCGCATCAGCCCGAGGGTTTGTTCCGCTCGGATACGGCCTACCTACGACTGCGCGTTCTCTTGCGTCGTTTGGAAGCTTTCAATCAATACGGGCTGAAGCAGCCTCAGCAGGATGAAATCGCGCAAGCCCTTTGGGATCTGGCGGTTCTTATCGAAGACGGTACCTTGGCCAACGCACTTGAGCGAATGCGCCGCGCGCAGGAACGCCTAAGCGAGGCTATGAAAAACGGCGCGAGCGATGAGGAGATTGCAGAGTTGATGCAGGAGCTGCGCGAGGCGACGCAAGACTATCTGCAGCAGTTGCAGCGTCTGGCGCAACAGAATGGCGAAGATGGCGAACGTCAGTCCGGGCAAAATGGCGAGTCGCTGCAGATGTCGCAGGATGATCTGCAGGCCATGATGGACCGTATTCAGGAACTGATGGAACAGGGTCGCATGGCCGAAGCTCAGCAGGCGCTGGAAGAGTTCCAGCAGATGATGGAGAACATGCGCGTCACCCAAGGTCAGGGTCAGGGCGGCCAGTCTGAGGGGCAACAGGCCATGGAAGGTCTGGCCGAGACACTGCGCGAACAACAAGGGCTGAGCGATCAGGCCTTCCGCGATTTGCAGGAACAATTCAATCCGGGCGGTCAGGCCGGTGAGAGCCAGGGCAACGAAGGCCGCAATGGTGGTCAGGGTCGGGGTCAAAGCCACGAAGGGCAGGGTGGTCAGGGTCAGGATTCCGATCAGGCAGGAGAAGGTCAGTCCGGTCAGGGAAGTCTGGCGGATCGCCAACAGGCGCTGCGCGATGAATTGCGGAGTCAGGAACAGGGCCTGCCAGGTGCGGGCACGCAGGAAGGTGAAGCCGCCCGTGATGCGCTGGACCGTGCGGGTCGGGCCATGGATGAGGCCGAACAGGCCCTGCGCGGCGACGATCTGGCCGAGGCGATAGATCGCCAATCCGAGGCGATGGAAGCCCTGCGCGAAGGCATGCGCTCATTAGGTGAGGCGCTGGCCGAGAACCAGCAAAACCAGCCTGGCCAAGGCGCCGAGGAAGGCGAGGCCCAGGCGAATAACCGTGACCCACTGGGCCGAAACCCCGGGGCTGCAGGGTCGATCTCGACGGATGACAATCTGTTGCAAGGCGAAGATGTCTACCGCCGTGCGCGTGAGCTGCTGGACGAAATCCGTCGCCGGACCGGCGAAACGGACCGGCCCACGATTGAACTGGAATACCTGAAACGGCTGCTGGAACGGTTCTGAGGCCGTTAGTTCTGTGGCGCGCCTGATCCGGCCTGTGCCTCAAGCCAGATACGCGCCTGATCGACCAGAGATACGTAAGGTTTCAGCACTGGATCGGCCTGTGGGACGACTTCGCTGATTTGCTGCGCATTGCCGTAAATCAGATACAGGATCACCGCGATGATGAGAACAAATGCAAACCCGCGCACAAAGCCACCGGATTTGCGTGCTGGTTGCACGGCATCCGGGTCTTCGGCCAACATGCTGGAGTTGATCGTCTCGACATCCGGCAACGCTTCTTTCTGACCGGCATCTTGGGATGTTTCTGATGCGGTTGGCGTTTTGGGTTCGACCTTCGGAATTGGTGCGACATCCAATGCGAGATCAGGCTGCGTTTCAAGGCTGCTGCCTTCCTGCGCCCTAAGTTCGGATTCGCGCGCGGCCTCTTCCTGAAGAATATTGGCAACAGAGGGGTCGATATTTCCAGAAGTCTTGGTTTCAGCCGTGGCCACTTCCGGTTCCTGGTCGGAAAAGGCTTCCTCGACCGGCAACCTGTCAGTGCCTGAGTCGTCTTCTTCCTCAGGTGTCGACGTCTCGAGCTCAGACAGCTTGGCCTTGAGTTCGGTGGTTTCCACCCCAGCTGTTTCAGGTGTTTCATCGGTGGGGTATTTCGCCTGAAACCATGTCTTATCACAGGCGGAACATTGCACATCGCGGCCTTCTTCGGGGATGACCTCGTCTGGTACCTCATATTGGGCACTGCAATTCGGACATGTAAGACGCATGCTGCCTCCCCGGCCGACAATTCGGCGGATAATAGTTTTTTCAGGCATGTTATTCCGTTAAGACCCAACAGCAAAGCGCGTTTTCGGTTTCGCGGTCCAAGTGTCACCAATTGGACTCGGTACAGGCATTGAAACCACACCCGCGCTCGGGCAAGAAGAGCAGATAAAAAGGGGGCACGTGTGATCGAGCTGGAAAATGTCAGCTACACTTATGGTGGCGGCGAATTGCTGAGCGACGTCTCGGTGCAATTGCAGCCGGGCTCGTTTCATTTTCTGACGGGTCCCTCTGGTGCGGGTAAAACCACATTTCTAAAGCTGTGCTATGGCGCGTTGTTGCCAACTTCGGGGCGTCTGAGCGCCTTTGAGCAGGATATTTCAGCACTGGACCGCGATGAGATGGCGTTGCTGCGCCGCCGAATTGGTGTTGTGCATCAGGATTGTCAATTTCTCGATCACATGACGCTGGCAGAAAACGTGGCTTTGCCGCTCATGGTTTCGGGCCGCGCCGAGGCCGAGGAACAAAGCAACCTGTCGGAACTGCTGGGATGGGTCGGATTGGGGTCCCGGCTAGACGCACATCCGCCCGAACTGTCCGGAGGTGAACGCCAACGTGCGGCACTGGCGCGTGCCCTGATCCTGTCACCCGATGTCGTATTGGCGGACGAACCCACGGGAAACGTGGATTGGGAGATGTCGCAGCGTCTGTTGCGCCTTCTGGTCGAGTTGAACAAAATGGGCAAAACCGTCCTGATCGCAACCCATGATCTAAGCCTGATCCGCGCCGCAAAAAGCCAGGTTCAGGCCCGCGTGCTGCGTATTTCGCAGCGCCGGTTGCAGCTGGCGGGGGCAGATCTATGAGCAAGGGTGACATCCGAAACCTGCTGCGCCGCGACAGCCGCGCTGATCGGGTGGTGCCGCCCACTGGTTATACCGCCCATCTGACGCTGTTTGTTTCTGGTGCGATGGCTTTTCTGACGGTTTTTGCGTTGGCCTTGTCTCTGGCTTCGGGCCGGATCGCGGATCGCTGGGCCTCGGAACTGGCCGGGGCGGCAACGCTGCGGATCAACGCCCCTGCCGAGCAACTGGCCGCCCAGACCGAGGCCGCGCTGATTGTTCTGAACCAGACACCGGGTGTGGCATCAGCCCGTGCACTGACTGCGGATGAACAGGCTGCGTTGCTGTCGCCCTGGTTCGGGCCGGATCTGCCGCTGGATACGCTGCCCATCCCACAACTGATCGAGATTGTAGAGGGTGAGCCTGGACTGGATGCCGCTGGCCTGCGCCTACGCCTGGGGGCCGAGGTGCCGGGTGCCGTTCTCGATGACCACACAAGATGGCGCGAACCTTTGGTGGATGCGGCGACGTCTCTGCGACGTCTTGGGTGGATTTCGATCCTTTTGATTGGCGGGGCAACGGCGGCCATGATCACATTAGCGGCCAATGCTTCGCTGGCGGCGAATGCGCAGATCATCGAGGTGCTGCGCCAGGTCGGTGCGCGCGACCGGTTTATAGCGGGCGCCTTTGTGCGTCGGTTCACCTATCGCGCGCTGTTCGGTGCAGCGGTGGGCACAATGCTGGGCATGATCGGTGTTCTGCTGTTGCCCGAAGCCTCGGATGCCGGAGGGTTCTTGTCCGGCGTCGGATTTCAGGGGAGGGATTGGGCGTTGCCCGTGCTGATCCCCATTCTGGGTGCCGTTGTCGCTTTCTTCGCGACCTGGACCGCTGCGCGCCGCAAGTTGAAGGAGCTTTCCTGATGTCCAAGGCTGTTCAATGGTTCCGCTCGTTGGTCTTTATGTTCGTGATCTACCTTTGGATGTTGATTCTAGGCATCGTATTTTTACCCTATGCGATTTTTGCAAAACGGGGGGCATCAAGGGCCTGCAAAACCTATGCGCGCAGCACATTGTGGCTGGCGCGTTGGATGGTGGGTATTCGCAGCGAAGTACGCGGAACACCGCCGACAGGTGAGGTTGTAATCGGTGCCAAGCATCAATCCTTTCTCGATATCATCATGATCTTCAACGCTATCCCGCATGGCAAGTTCATCATGAAGCGAGAGCTGTTGTGGACCCCGATCATCGGGATGTATGCGCGCCGTTTGGGCTGTATTCCCGTGAACCGGGGCAAGAAGGGCGCCGCAGTGGCCAAGATGGTCAAGGACGTCGCTAAAGAATTCACCGAACCCGGTCAGCTGGTCATCTATCCGCAAGGCACCCGCGTCGCACCGGGGGCCAAGAAACCTTACAAAGTTGGCACTGCCGTTTTGTACGAAGGGTTGGGTTTTCCCTGTGTCCCTGTGGCGACAAATGCGGGCGTGTTTTGGCCGCGTACGGGTCTCATGCGCAAGCCGGGCCTTGCGATTGTAGACTTCCTTGAACCCATTGAGCCCGGTGTAGAACGCGAAGAATTTCTGGAACGTCTAGAAAACGTAATCGAAACACGTTCTGACGCGCTGATGCAAGAAGTGGGGTTTGATCCGGATGCAGTTCATTGACGATCTAAGCACGTTAGAAGGGCTCTACGGCACACCGGGCGCGCCATCTTTGCGTAAGGTGGTGCGACAGCTTACGCCACTTTATCGTAAGTGGATTATGGCGTCCCGACTATGCGTTCTGAGTACGGTTGGCCCGGAAGGCGTAGATGGCAGCCCGCGCGGTGACGATGGCCCGGTGGTTCTGGAACTGGATCCCGCTACGCTGGCCCTGCCGGATTGGCGAGGAAACAACCGTTTGGATTCGCTGCGCAATATCGTGCGTGACCCGCGCGTGTCGTTGATGTTTTTTGTGCCGGGTTCGAACAATGTGGTGCGTTTAAACGGGTCGGCACGGCTGACGGCTGATGAAGATTTGCGCGCGCAGTTCGAAAAGCACGGCAAACGTCCGGCGACCGTGATTGTCGTTGATATCCAGGAAATCTACACGCAATGCGCCCGTGCGCTGATGCGGGCAAAAACCTGGTCGAGCGATGATGAATCCCAAGACCTTCCAACGGTGGGAGAGATTCTGGCCGAAGCGTCGGACGGTGAGGAGGGCGGCGCACGCTATGACCAGGCGTGGGCTCCGCGCGCCGCCAAAACGATGTGGTAAGCATAGCGATCAAACCGCCGCCGCCCCAATTTTTTCAACCTTCGAGATCCAGCGCTCGACGCTGCCGGCTTTTGGATAGCTGGCACCGGCGAAGTAAGTGAACTTCGTTGGTTTGAAACCGACAAACCCCAATATCTGATCACGCACCTGACGGATGAGCGCTTGGCGATAGATCAGGCGCATGAACCAGCCGGGCGTGTCTGAGGTCAGGATTACGCGCGCAGTACGCCCGGTCAGCATTGGGGCTGGAAAACCCAGTTTCGTCGTGTTGCGCGTGTCGAATGTGCGCCCTGGGATGAACATCCGGTCGATCAACCCTTTCAGTTTCGCGGGCAATCCACCCCACCACATAGGCGCAGTGAGGACCAGATGATTGCTCCACTCAATATCCTGCAGAACCTGTTCCAGTTCGGGTTCGAGGGGTTTGAAATCGTGATAATTGCCCTGACCGAAATCCAGATCAAACTGGAGATCGCTTAAGTGAACGACGCGCACGTCATGACCATTCTGGCGTGCCGCGTCGCCATATGTCTGCGCAAAGGTGCGTGACAGGCTGTTTTTACCAGGGTGCCCGTCCAGGATCAGAATTTTCTTCGGTTGCATTGGGTTTCTCCTAAAAAGTGACCGCGGTCATCTTATAGAATCAAAAAATGACCACGGTCAATAATAAATTTGACCACGGTCAAAAAATATGCAATCTGGGCTTATGCAAAAGACAGTTCAAAAACGCACACTGAAAACCCGCGCCCGCCTGATGGCAGCATCGGAAGAGTTGATTCAGAAAAACGGATACGAGGCCTTAAGGGTCGAGGAGGTGGTGCAACTGGCTGGCGTTGCCAAAGGCACGTTCTTCGCCCATTTCCGCGACAAAGATGCGTTGATGGAGATCATGATCGCGGACAAATTGAATGCCTGTCTGGATCAGGCTGACAACGGGCCAAAGCCCGGAACCGTCGCCGAGATCATCACCGCCCTTGAACCAGTTCACAGTTTCATGACGTCCGAGCGGTATGTCTTCGATCTCTTGATCCGATATTCAGGTGCAACCGCTATCGCTGAAATCGGGCCCATCGCCTATTGCTTTGAGCGGTATTTCCGCGTGGTGATGATGTGGCTTGATGCCGCCGAGATGCGCAAGGATGTGCCATCAGAGCTGTTGGCCGAGGGCGTGCAGGCTTTTGCGATTCAGGCCATGTCTCTGAGATTCTGCGCGCTGCATTCTGCGACGACATTCACCGACAGACTGGAAACCTATCTGCAGGCGTGGCTGACCCCAGCGCGCTGATCGCGGCCGGGGTCATGAGTGTTAGCTGTGGATTGGTCCGTCACCGCAGGCCAGTGCGGCCTCTCGCACGGCTTCGGAATAAGTCGGGTGGGCGTGGCAGGTCAGGGCGAGGTCCTCTGCAGAGGCACCAAACTCCATCGCCACGCAGACCTCATGGATCAGATCACCTGCGGCCGGGCCGATGATATGTGCGCCGAGGATACGATCAGTTTCCTTATCGGCCAGAATCTTGACGAACCCATCGGCAGCAAAGTTCGCCTTGGCGCGACCGTTGCCCATGAACATGAACTTGCCAACCTTGTAGGCACGGCCCTTTTCTTTCAGCGTCTCTTCGGTCTCGCCAACATTGGCGACCTCGGGCCAGGTGTAGATCACACCCGGAATGACGCCATAGTTGACATGACCGTGCTTGCCCGCGACCTGTTCGGCTGCGGCCATGCCCTCATCCTCGGCCTTATGCGCCAACATTGGGCCTTCGGTCACGTCGCCGATGGCGTAGATGCCGGGCACGTTGGTCTGCCAGTCGGCACCGACTTTGATCTGACCACGCGGTGTCATTTCGACGCCCAGAGCGTCCAGCCCCAGACCGTCTGAGAATGGCTTGCGCCCGGTGGCAACCAGCACGGCGTCTGCGTCGACCACATGTTCGCTGTCATCCTTGCGCAGTTTGTACGTGACTTTGGCTTTTGTCTTGGTGGCCTCGGTTTTCTGAACTGCAGCCCCCATCACGAATTTCAGACCCTGCTTCTTCAAGATACGCTGGAATGTTTTCTGCACCTCGGGGTCCATGCCCGGAGTGATCACATCGAGGAATTCGATCACCGTGACCTCGGCCCCCAGACGTTGATAGACTGAACCCAGCTCCAGACCGATCACACCCGCGCCGATGACCACCAGCTTCTTGGGGATCTTGCCCAAAGACAGCGCACCGGTTGAGGTGACAACGACCTTTTCGTCAACTTCTACACCGGGCAAGGATGCCGGTTCGGATCCCGACGCGATGATGATGTTCTTGGCCTGATGCACGTCGTCCCCAACCTTGACCTGACCCGCGGCAGGGATCGAGCCCCAGCCTTTGAGCCAATCGATCTTGTTCTTTTTGAACAGGAACTCGATGCCCTTTGTATTACCTTCGATGACCTCGTCCTTATAGGCCTGCATTTGTTTCCAATCGACAGAAGGCGACTTGCCCTTCAGGCCCATCTTTGCAAAGTTATGTTCGGCCTCGTGCAATTGATGACTGGCATGCAGCAGCGCTTTGGATGGGATGCAGCCCACGTTCAGGCAGGTGCCGCCCAACGTCTCGCGCCCTTCGACCACGGCGGTTTTCAGGCCCAGTTGGGCGCAGCGGATGGCGCAGACATAGCCGCCGGGGCCTGCTCCGATTACGATGACGTCATAGTTTGCCATGAGGGGTCTCCTTGAGAAGTCGGGCTGTCACAGGGTTTGGGCCTATGAACAATTTGTACAACAGCGGGGTCACAATAACACCGCCAAAAGCATGAGGGTTGTGGCCAGAAATCCGACCAGCCAGATCAACGTGCGCCAGGGTCTGAGGCCATAGTAATATGCAGGAACATACAGGATGCGCGCAGCCAGATAGATGTACGCGCTGGTCGTCGTAAAGCCATCGGATGATCCGCTGAGCGTGACGACGACACAGGCGATTGCGAACAGGATCAGCCCTTCGAAGTGATTGTTCAATGCGCGGTACAGGCGCGCTGTTTTTTCCGAAAGCTGATCTTCCAACCCGCCGCCCAAGCGGCTTCGGTCGCGAGCAGACATCGTCTTGCCGGGTCCGAGTTCCCGATTCGCAGGGACTGCCATCACCACATACTGAACAACCTGCAAAAGTGCGGCCAATGTCAGGGCTGTGAGTTCAGGGGTCACGCGTGAGAAACTTTTGTTGTGCGGCTCGGCGTTGTCGCGCCCGGGCCATGCTTGGGGTCTATGTCCAGCGGCAGTCGCATTCAGGCGGGTGTCAGTATCTTGACCTGGATATGGGCCACGCCGCCGCGTTCGTGATGCATGGCCAATTCTTCAGACTCGATGAAACTCTGAGCGCGTTCCAGATCGGTGACTTCAAACAAGGCCACCGCGTGATCTTTCAGATTCGGGTCCCGCCAGATGTGGAGGTCGCGGATGCCCGCGGCCTCTCTCATCTTTTGGTCCTCTTGGAACACCTTTAGCCAGACATCGAAATCAGCGACATCGGCCTGCCAGAGAATATGCGTTGCCATGGTTACAGATCCATCAGCAGGCGGCGCGGGTCTTCCAGCGCTTCTTTCACGCGCACCAAGAAGGTTACAGCGCCTTTGCCGTCGACGATCCGGTGGTCATAGGACAGCGCCAGATACATCATTGGACGGATCACCACCTGACCGTTGATCGCCATCGGACGGTCCTGAATCTTGTGCATGCCAAGGATGCCCGATTGCGGCGGGTTCAGGATCGGCGAGGACATCAGCGAGCCATAGACACCACCGTTCGAGATTGTGAAGGTGCCGCCCTGCATCTCTTCCATGCTCAGCTTGCCGTCGCGGGCGCGTTTGCCTTTCTCGGCAATCGCCTTTTCGATCGCGGCGAAGGACATACTGTCGGCATCGCGGATCACCGGAACCACCAGACCGGTTGGCGTTCCGGCGGCCACGCCCATATGGACGAAGTTCTTATAAACGATATCGGTGCCATCGATCTCGGCATTCACCTCGGGCACTTCTTTCAGCGCGTGGCAGCAGGCCTTGGTGAAGAAGGACATAAAGCCCAGACGCACACCGTGCTTCTTCTCGAACTGGTCTTTGTACTGACTGCGCAGGGCCATCACCTCGGTCATGTCAACCTCGTTATAGGTGGTCAGCATGGCAGCGGTGTTCTGGCTGTCTTTCAGGCGCTTGGCGATGGTCTGACGCAAACGGGTCATCTTGACCCGTTCCTCGCGCGCAGCGTCGCTGGCCGCAACCGGTGCACGCGGGGCCGGAGCAGGGGTTGCCGCAGGCGCTGGGGCCGGGGCGGAGGCGGTTGCCACGGCGCGGGCCACGTCTTCTTTCATGATGCGACCATCACGACCGGTCCCGGTGACCTGATCAGCGGACAGGCCAGCCTCGGCCATGGCTTTCTCAGCAGAAGGTGCATTGGCCACGTCTTTGCCGCCACCACTGTCTATCCCGCCAGAGGCAGGAACTGCTGCCGGGGCAGGGGCCTGGGCAGCACCTGCCGCACCGCCAGAGATCACCGCAAGTTTCGCAGAAGCGTCGACGGTCGTGCCTTCAGGGGCCGTGATTTCCGCCAGAACACCTGCCGCCGGAGCAGGCACCTCGACAGAGACTTTATCGGTTTCCAACTCACATAACATTTCGTCCTGAGCGACGCTGTCGCCAACCTGTTTGAACCAGGTCGACACGGTTGCCTCGGTCACGGACTCGCCCAGCGTTGGCACCATCACGTCGACACTGCCCGCCGAAGCCGTTGGCGCTGTTGCAGGGGCTGGCGCCGCGGCCGCAGGGGCAGCCGTTGCGCTGTCACCGTCTGCGATGGTCGCCAACAATGCATTGACCCCGACGGTTTGGCCTTCGGCTGCAATGACCTCACCCATCACACCGGCAGCGGGGGCGGGGACTTCGACGGTGACCTTGTCGGTCTCAAGCTCACACAGCATTTCATCCACGGCGACTGCGTCGCCCGGTTTCTTGAACCATGTCGCAACCGTGGCTTCGGTTACCGACTCGCCAAGCGTGGGAACACGAACTTCAATCGTCATCGTTTACTTTCCTTCAATGCTCAGCGCTTCGTTCACCAGCGCTTGTTGTTGGGCTTTGTGTTGGCTGGCCAGACCCGTTGCGGGTGAAGCCGATGTGGCGCGGCCGACATAGCTTGGCCGTGTATGTTTTGCTTTGATGCGGGATAGGACCCATTCGATGTTGGGCTCGATAAAGGTCCAGGCACCCTGGTTCTTGGGTTCTTCCTGACACCAGATCATTTCAGCGCCTTTGAAACGCTCAAGCTCATTGATCAGAGAATGCGCAGGGAACGGATAAAACTGTTCAATCCGCATCAGGTAGACATCGTCGATGCCACGTGCGTCACGTTCTTCCAGTAGGTCATAGTAGACCTTGCCGGAACACATCACGACCCGCTTGATCTTGTTGTCGGCAACCAATTTGGTATCCGAATTGCCATGCTGCGCATCGTCCCACAACACGCGGTGGAAGCTGGAGCCGGTGGTGAATTCCTCGGCCGTGCTGACAGCCAGCTTGTGACGCAGCAGCGATTTGGGCGTTACCAGGATCAGCGGCTTGCGGAAGGTCCGGTGCAGCTGGCGGCGCAGGATGTGGAAATAGTTCGCCGGCGTCGTGCAGTTTGCCACGATCCAGTTGTCCTGGCCGCACATCTGCAGGAACCGTTCCAGTCGTGCCGAGCTGTGTTCCGGGCCCTGACCTTCAAAGCCATGCGGAAGCAAACAAACCAAACCAGACATGCGCAACCATTTGCTCTCGCCCGAGCTGATGAACTGGTCGAACATGATCTGCGCGCCGTTGGCGAAATCACCAAACTGCGCCTCCCATAGGGTCAACGCGTTGGGTTCGGCCAGTGAATAACCATATTCAAAACCCAGAACCGCATATTCCGACAACATCGAATCGATCACTTCATACTGCGACTGACCCGCGCGAATGTTGTTGAGCGGATAGTACCGTTCCTCATTCTCCTGGTTGATGAAACCCGAATGACGCTGGCTGAAGGTCCCGCGCGTGGCATCCTGACCGGACAGACGAACCGGGTAGCCTTCGGTCAGCAATGAGCCAAAGGCCAGAGCCTCACCTGTCGCCCAGTCGAACCCTTTGCCGCTCTCAAACATTTGTTTCTTGTGTTCGAGCAGACGGCCAACGGTTTTATGCATCGCAAACCCGTCCGGCGCACGAGAGAGTGCAGCGCCGATCTCGGCCAAAGTCTCCGGCGCAATGGCAGTCTCACCGCGCATGTATTCGTCTTTGTTCTTGTCCAGATGCGACCACCGCCCATCCAGCCAATCGGCCTTGTTGGGTTTATAGTCCTTTCCAGCCTCGAACTCGTCGTTGAGGCGGGCCTGAAAGGCGGTTTTCATATCCTCGATCTCGCCCTCGGGGATCAACCCGTCCTTGACCAGACGTTCCGTGTACAGCGACAGCGTGGTCTTATGCGTCTTGATCTTCTTGTACATGATCGGGTTGGTGAACATGGGCTCATCGCCCTCGTTATGACCAAACCGGCGGTAGCAGAAGATGTCGATCACCACGTCTTTGTGGAATTTCTGACGGAACTCGGTCGCAACTTTGGCCGCGTGTACCACCGCCTCGGGATCGTCGCCGTTCACGTGGAAGATCGGCGCCTCGACCATCAGCGCGATATCCGTTGGATAGGGGCTGGAGCGGCTGAAGTGTGGCGCGGTGGTGAAACCGATCTGGTTGTTCACCACGATATGCATGGTGCCACCGGTCCTGTGCCCGCGCAAACCGGACAGACCGAACCCTTCGGCGACCACACCTTGCCCGGCAAAGGCCGCATCGCCGTGCAACAGGATGCCCATCACCTTGGTGCGGTCGCTATCCTTCAGTTGGTCTTGCTTTGCACGAACCTTGCCCAGTACAACCGGGTTCACCGCTTCAAGGTGTGAAGGGTTCGCGGTCAGCGACAGGTGTACGCTGTTGCCGTCAAACTCACGGTCGCTGGATGCGCCGAGGTGGTATTTCACGTCGCCCGAGCCATCCACGTCTTCAGGTTTGAAGCTGCCGCCCTGAAATTCGTTGAAAATCGCGCGGTAAGGTTTGCCCATCACATTGGCGAGAATGTTCAGGCGACCGCGGTGCGGCATGCCGATGACGATGTCCTGTACCCCTAAGGCTCCGCCGCGTTTGATGATCTGTTCCATCGCGGGGATCAGGCTTTCGCCACCGTCCAGACCAAAGCGCTTGGTGCCCATGTATTTGACATGCAGGAATTTCTCGAACCCTTCGGCCTCGACCATCTTGTTCAGGATCGCCTTGCGGCCTTCCTTGGTGAACTGGATTTCCTTGCCATACCCTTCGATGCGTTCTTTCAGCCAGGCAGCTTCTTCCGGGTTCGAGATATGCATGTACTGCAGCGCAAAGGTGCCGCAATAGGTGCGTTTCACGATCTCGACGATCTGGCGCATGCTGGCCATCTGCAGGCCCAGAACATTGTCGATAAAGATCGGGCGATCCATATCGGCATCGGTGAAGCCGTATGTCTTCGGGTCCAGTTCCGGATGATTGCTGGCCGCGCGCATGCCCAGCGGGTCCAGATCGGCGGCCAGATGGCCCCGGATCCGGTAGGCCCGGATCAGCATCAGAGCGCGCAGGCTGTCCAACACCGCGCGTTTGATCTGGTCTTCGCTGACCTGCACACCCGTGTCGTCCGCCTTTTCTTGAATCTTTTTGCCGGCAGCCTTGGCATCAATCTCGGCCCACTCACCTGTCAGCGCCCCGGTCAGATCATCTGTTGGCATCGGTGGCCAGTCTGTGCGAGCCCAAGAGGGGCCTTCGGCCTCTTTCTGAACGTCCGGTGTGGCGTCGCCCATCTGCCGGAAGAACTCAACCCATACCGCATCTATCGCGTTGGGGTCTTTCGTATACTGGGCGTATAACTGTTCCAGATACTCGGCATTGTGCCCTTGCATGAAGCTAGAAGCATGAAAGGCAGTGTTGGGCGTATGTTCGGTCATTGGGCTACCTCATATGGGTTGGGACCGTATTGGTTGGTGCCTGGCTGGCTGGGGCGGGACAGCCACCACAGAACCAGGAGGGGCGACACAAACAGGATCAGTAGTGTCGGAACGACGATCAGCAGCGTGGCGCGGGTGAACAGGATGTCCAGATTGCCGCCATGCTGGAAACTGGAGGCGAGTCCGATGCCAAAGAACAGGGTCGCAAACGCGCCGAGGATCAGAAGGAGTGGCAGCAAAGCGTAGAGGCCACTGCGCCCGGTATCGTGCATCCGCCGCCACGCAACAGCGAGATGCGGGAAGAAGACGATCAGGCTGACGATGCTTTGTACAGGTTGCGAGGACTTAGCTGCGACGGATTTGGATGTTTCGGTTTCGGTCACTGCAACTTGCGTGAAGAACTGCGCGTCGATGATCCCGGCAATGATGCTCCAGATCACGATGAACAGGAAAAAGAACCAGTATTCGGGCCGAGAGGCACGCCCTGAGAAGGTGAAGAACTTCGAAAAACAGGTGCGGATGGCGTCGGAGAAGGTCATGGGGTCACTCCAAATACCGAAGGACAGTTAATCCTGCCGGTGCAAGAAGCGGATCAGCTTTGAAGCTGTCTTGAACGTGTGGTTTGATCAAATACAGGGTTGCTCGCACGTCTGGACGCTCAGAAGTTTCCGAGTGAGCCACCCATTCAACGCTTAGTTCGCCAAGTCTTCCGCTTGAGGACCGGTCGGCAATTGAGTAAGTTAAATCATCTAAGCCGTTGGTGTTCGTGGTAGATGCCATACAGTCCAACCGTTTTCGCCGCTCTTCGAAGAAAACATTTACGTAGCTACTCTTGTCTTGAGAAGACAGTGTTGCTGATTGGAAGTAACGGCTGTCTACTCTGTTTACGCGGCTACCAACCTGACTTCGTTCCTCGAACCTTAGTCTTGGCCACTCATTCTCCGAAGCTATTTTGCCCGAGAACAAATGTGCGTCAGCGATCGCACCGGTGGCGGAACTACGGTTGTCTGGAGAAACTTTAATCCAACCGTTCGCATAAAATTCCGCAACGGTTTTTTCAAATGTGGAACCGTCACTTGCACAAACATCTAGAACAGTTTTCATAGGGTTGTTTTGTTCGGCAAGTCCAACTGTTGGGGCCCAAAGGCAAAGAGCAAGGCTGAATGCAAAGCGAACCGCCCGACGGGTACCGCCGGGCAGCGCCCGACCCGCCCCACAGGGCGGGCGCTTCTCGCCCACCCTCGGGCCAGGCGCTGCCCTACAAGCATATGCCCGGTCCTTGGTCACTTACCCAATCGCTTCCAGCACAGCCTCACCCAGTTGGGCGGGGCTTTCGGCCACGACGATTCCGGCCGAGCGCATGGCTTCGATCTTGTCTTCGGCACCACCCTTGCCACCGGCGACAATCGCACCCGCGTGGCCCATGCGGCGGCCCGGAGGGGCTGTGCGGCCTGCGATGAAACCCGCCGTGGGCTTTTTACGGCCCTTCTTGGCCTCATCCGCCAGGAACTGCGCGGCTTCTTCCTCGGCCGAGCCACCGATCTCACCGATCATGATGATCGAGTGGGTTTCATCATCGGCCAGGAACCATTCCAGCACGTCGATATGCTCGGTGCCTTTGATCGGGTCGCCGCCGATGCCCACACAGGTGGATTGGCCCAGACCCACATCGGTGGTCTGCTTGACGGCCTCATAGGTCAGGGTGCCGGACCGCGACACAACGCCGACCGAGCCGCGTTTGTGGATGTGGCCGGGCATGATGCCGATCTTGCAGGCATCCGGCGTGATGACACCGGGGCAGTTCGGGCCGATCAGGCGCGAGTTCGAGCCTTCCAGCGCGCGCTTCACCTTCATCATGTCCAGAACCGGGATGCCTTCGGTGATGCAGACGATCACTTCCATCTCGGCATCAATCGCTTCCAGGATCGAGTCAGCCGCGAAGGGCGGCGGCACATAGATCACGCTGGCATTGGCCTCGGTCACATGCTTGGCCTCGTGGACCGAGTTGAACACGGGCAGGTCAAGATGGGTCATCCCGCCTTTGCCGGGGGTCACGCCGCCGACCATCTTGGTGCCATAGGCGATGGCCTGTTCGGAGTGGAATGTGCCCTGCGAGCCGGTAAAGCCCTGACAGATCACTTTGGTATTTTCGTCGATGAGGACTGCCATGATGTCCCTTTCTTTAGGCGATGCTGGTTTGATTGGGTCGCGCGTCCGGCAGAACCTGCGGCGCGTAAGTGATTTTTTCGAGCGTTGCGCGGCCAAGGGCCAAATTGGCGATGGTACGGGCGCTGCCATCGATCTCGGCAATCCCGCGCCGGATTTTTTGACGTAACAGAGGCCATCCCGTCGGTCGACGACGTGGCGCACCCATCTGGTGTTCACCGGGTGCTTCGTTGCCCTGTTCCACCATGGCCGGGACGACCTGATAGATATTGATCTGCCGTGCGGCGGCAGAGGCGGATGGGTTGAACAACAACCCGTCCAAGGTGATGTCATAGGGCTTTTGGGCCAGAAAATGCTGCGCCGCATTGCGGGTGAGTGCGTAGGCCGCACCGCCGGGGTTTCGCGACCGCATCAGGCGGAGGTCCCGCCCCAGATGGCGCCTCCGCTCGCGCCCCAAAGCGACATACAGCTTGGTGCTGCGCCAGCGTTCGAACCGCACGATATTGGCATCATCAGGCCACCATGACGGATCGTTCAGCCAATTTGCCAGTTCGGGTGTCAGAAACACGTCATCCTCAAGGATCAACGCCTGCTCCGCACCCGAGGCGACCACGGCCTCCCACGCCTTGGCGTGGCTCAGCGTGCAGGCCATGTCTTTGGTATGAAAATACCCCCAGGGTCCTTCTGGCTGACACTCCCGCAGAAAATCCTCACGGGTGACGGCGTCGCAGTCCACAGCGTTGACCCGCGTTGCCGACAGGCCCGCCTTTTGCAGCTCCTGCTCCATCAAACGTGCCCGTCCGGTGGCGCGTTCTAGGCCTATGAGGAAGATGGGTATGGTCATGGCTTAAACATTCCTCAGCCCGCCCACCTCGAGCACAACGCGCCCTGCGAGCCGGTAAAGCCCTGACAGATCACTTTGGTATTTTCGTCGATGAGGACTGCCATCTGGCGTTCTCCTATATCAGTTTCTCTGCGGCGACAGAAAAGAACCCCGTCGCCTTATCGAATTCTTGAACGCGCCAACCATGTTCGGCGCGTTGTTTCGGTAGCCAAGGGTCGGCAGCGCCATATCCTTGCCCGGGGATGCCATTCACGACGACCACATCGACCCAACCATCAAACTCCGACACAGCACGCTCCAAATGGGCGGTGCGCTTCTTGTGCCCTGGCAAGTTCTCCCAATCGGTCGTGCCGGGTGTTGCCCGTTTCCAAAGATCAAGGCGAGGAGGTACAGGCGTCCATTGAACTTCGGATTTCCAGAGTGTGATGCAGATGCCGTCATTTTTCTCGGCGCTCCAATCCTGACGAGGGTTGGGAACGTCGTATCCGAGTGAATTGAAGGCTTCCACATATTGCATCATGTTCTCCGGGGCTCCGCCCGTTCGTGCCTCAAACGCTCTACCAGAGCGTTTGCCGGGGCAAATGCCCCGGATCGGCGCTCACCCCTTAACCGCCTTCACGATCTTCTCGGCACCGTCTTTCAGGTTGTCCGCCGCGATCACGTCCAGGCCAGAGGTGTTGATGATCTCTTTGCCCTTCTCGACATTTGTGCCTTCCAGACGCACGACTAACGGAACCTGCAGGCCGACCTCTTTCACCGCGGCGACCACGCCCTCGGCAATCACATCACAGCGCATGATGCCGCCGAAGATGTTGACCAGAATACCTTTGACCTGCGGGTCCGAGGTGATGATCTTGAATGCCTCGGTTACCTTTTCTTTGGTGGCACCGCCGCCCACGTCAAGGAAGTTGGCAGGCTCGGCACCGTAGAGCTTGATGATGTCCATCGTCGCCATTGCCAGACCGGCACCGTTGACCATGCAGCCAATCTCACCATCCAGCGCGATGTAGTTCAGGTCGTATTTCGAGGCTTCCAGTTCCTTGGGGTCTTCCTCGGTCGTGTCGCGCAGCTCGGCAATATCCGGGTGGCGGTAGACCGCGTTGCCGTCAAAGCCGACTTTGGCGTCCAGCACTTTCAGGTCGCCGCTGTCTGAGACGATCAGCGGGTTGATCTCCAGCATCTCCATGTCCTTCTCGACGAAGGCGTTATAGAGCTGGTTCATCAGCTTCACACATTGCTTGATCTGCGCACCTTGCAGACCCAGCGAGAACGCGATGCGGCGGCCGTGATAGGCCTGATAGCCGGTGGCCGGGTCGACCGAGAAGGAAAGGATTTTCTCGGGCGTAGCAGCTGCCACTTCCTCGATGTCCATTCCCCCTTCGGTCGAACAGACAAACGAAATGCGGCTGGTTTGGCGATCCACCAGCAGGGCCAGGTACAGTTCACGCTCGATGCCCGAACCGGCCTCGATATAGATACGGTTGACCTGTTTGCCTGCGGGGCCTGTTTGGTGTGTGACCAGCGTGCGGCCCAGCATCTTCTTGGCTTCTTCGGCGGCTTCTTCCACCGACTTGGTCAGACGGACGCCGCCTTTTTCGCCTGCATCGGCCTCTTTAAAGCTGCCTTTGCCGCGTCCACCTGCGTGGATCTGTGCTTTGACAACCCACAGGGGGCCATCCAGTTCACCGGCTGCGGTTTTGGCTTCCTCGGCGCGCAGAACCGCGCGACCGTCGGAGACCGGAGCGCCATAGCTGCGAAGAAGCGCTTTGGCTTGGTATTCGTGAATATTCATCGAAACTGTCCCGTCTGACTACGATTAAACCGTTATAGGGGTGTCTAGCGGGCAAGTTTAAAGGGTTTTTTGACAGGGTAGAGGTTTTTCACGAAGATTTTCACTATTTGTGATCACGCTTTTTTAGCGTGTGATCACAAATAGAAGGGCCCGTGGTTTTGATTCGAATCTCGCATCGCGCGTGCGGAAAACATATTCAAAAAAGGGGGTTTGCGACGGTTGCGCAAACATTTGCGAAATAACGGATGGACCGGGTACAAAAAAACCGGCCCGTATGGGGGCCGGTTCCTGGAAGCTTTCAGCAGACTTATGCCAGTGAACTGTCGATGCCCTTGCACGCATCGATCAGGCCCTTAACGGCGTTGACCGAGTTGTCGAAACCGGCCTGCTCGTCTTCGTTGAGTTTGATGTCAACGATACGCTCAACACCACCGGCGCCAATCACGGTTGGGACACCGACGTAAAGCCCGTCAACACCTAGTTCGCCATTGCAGTACGCGGCGCAGGGCAGAACGCGCTTCTGGTCTTTCAGGTACGCTTCGGCCATTTCGATTGCTGAAGTAGCCGGTGCGTAATATGCCGAACCGGTTTTCAGCAGGCCAACGATTTCGGCGCCACCGTCACGGGTGCGCTGTACGATGGCATCCAGTTTTTCCTGCGTGGTCCAGCCCATCTCAACCAAATCAGGCAGCGGGATGCCGGCAACGGTCGAGTAACGCACCGAAGGCACCATCGTGTCGCCATGGCCGCCCAGAACGAAGGCGGTGACGTCGCGCATCGAGACGTTGAATTCTTCCGACAGGAAATGCGCGAAACGGGCCGAATCCAGCACGCCAGCCATGCCGCAGACCTTGTTATGGGGCAGGCCCGAGAATTCGCGCAGCGCCCAAACCATGGCGTCCAGCGGGTTGGTGATGCAGATCACGAACGCGTCGGGCGCATGGGCGGCGATACCTTCACCGACCGACTTCATGACTTTCAGGTTGATGCCCAGCAGGTCATCGCGGCTCATGCCCGGCTTGCGGGCGACACCAGCGGTGACGATGCAGACGTCTGCGCCCGCGATATCGGCATAGTCGCTGCTGCCGGACATTGACGCGTCAAACCCTTCGGACGGGCCGGATTCTGCGATGTCTAGCGCTTTGCCTTGGGGCAGCCCGTCAGCGATGTCAAACAGGACAACGTCACCCAGTTCTTTGACAGCTGCAAGATGCGCGAGCGTGCCGCCGATGTTCCCCGCGCCGATCAGCGCAATCTTGGGTCTGGCCATTTGGAATATCTCCGGTCGGTTTTGAAATCGCGGTTTTGCTAGTCCTTAAAACGCCGCAGCGCAAGGCCTGTGCGGCGCGGCATGCAACCGCATACCGTTTGCCTTACCCTTGGTGGTTGCGCTAAACGGCTAGTGAGACAAGCCAATTCGCAGGCTGCCACATGTTCGAATTGAATCTGATGTTTTTTGCCGTGGCGATCCCTGCGGTTATCTTCGCGGGTATTTCCAAGGGCGGGTTTGGTTCGGGAGTGGCCTTCGTGTCTTCATCGATTCTGGCGATCATCCTAAGCCCGGGACAGGCGCTGGCGCTGATGCTGCCGATCCTGATGATCATCGACCTGGCGACGCTGAAGCCTTACTGGAAGCGCTGGGATTGGCCAAGTGCACGCCTGCTGATGCTGGGGGCAATACCCGGCGTGATTTTGGGAACGGTTCTGTATCGCGCGACCAATGACGACGTTTTGCGCCTTTTGATCGGTGCGATTTCAATTGGTTTTGTGATCTGGCATGCGGCGCGCGCCAGGGATTGGATTGGCGGCTTCACGCGGCAGTTGCCGCCATCGGCCGGCTTGTTTGCTGGATTGGTGGCCGGGTTCACAAGCTTTGTCAGCCATGCTGGCGGCCCGCCTGCCGCCGTTTATCTGTTGTCGCAGCGTCTGACAAAGACTGAGTTTCAGGCGTCAACCGTTTTGGTCTTTTGGGCCATTAACATCGTTAAGTTTGTACCTTACGCATATCTGGGCCTTTTTACGTGGCATACCGCCTGGGCCAATCTTCTGCTGTCGCCCTTCGCACTAATCGGTGCGTGGCTTGGGGTGCGTGCACATTTCATGTTGTCCGAACAGGTGTTTTTTAGGATCACCTATGTTCTGCTGACACTGACCGGTAGCAAACTCATCTGGGACGCTTTGGCTTAGGCATTCGGCGGCAAGGCTTCGGCCAAAGTCTCATAGGACTGACCCGAGGCGACAAGGCAGGTGGTGCCATCTGGCAGCGTTACGGTGATCGTCCAGCTACCTGTTTCGTCAGAGGCGAACAATTCCATCACCGCGCCCTGGCCAGCAATCCCGATCCCTTTGCGTGTTTCGCCGTACCCTTCCGACAGGCGTTTGATCACGTCCGGGCGCGGGGCGCAGTTGCGGTTCTGCGCGCTCACATGCTGCGCGGCCAGCACCATGATCCCCAGCCCGATCGTCATGTTCAAAAGCGATTTCTTCATCTCTGGCCCCATTTGTCTGATCCGAGGGCCAGCTTGCGAACAAGGGCCGGAGATTTGATTAAACCAAAGTGCGTTGCGTCACTAATACGCGCCTATGCTGCGATGCGGCAAATTTGATCTTGAAGTTTCTCGAAAAAAATGCCCCATTCCACGCAACTTTATTACCTAAGGGAGAGGTCGATGGACCCGCGTCAACGTCCTTATCGTTCGGTTTTGTATATTCCAGGCTCGAAAGAGCGGGCGCTGGAAAAGGCGCGCACTCTGCCTGTGGATGCGATCATCTTTGATCTTGAGGATGCAGTCGCCGCCGATGAAAAACCTAACGCCCGCGAAACGCTAAAGGCGGCGCTGGCGGCCGGTGGCTATGGCGCGCGGGTCAAGATCGTTCGGATCAACGGGTTGGACACCGAATGGGGCCGTGCAGACGCCGAAGCGGTGCGCGATATGGACGCGGATGTGGTATTGCTGCCCAAGGTGAATTCGGCCGCAGATGTGGACGCGCTGGCCGCTATCACCGGCGATCTGCCGATCTGGGCGATGATGGAAACGCCACGCGGTATGCTGAACGCAGCCGAGATTGCCGCCCATCCCCTGATGGCCGGTTTCGTGATGGGCACCAACGATCTGGCCAAAGAGCTTCAGACCCGTTTTCGCCCGGATCGTCTGCCATTGATGACCTCGCTGGGCCTGTGTCTACTGGCCGCAAAGGCCGAAGGCCTGATTATCGTCGATGGGGTTTATAACGCGTTCAAAGATACCGAGGGTCTGGCCGCTGAATGCGCGCAAGGTCGGGATATGGGCTTTGACGGAAAGACCCTGATCCATCCGGCGCAGGTTGAAGTGACCAACGCCGCCTTCGCCCCGTCTGAGGCCGAGATTGATCTGGCGCGCCGCCAGATCGCCGCCTTTGAAGAGACCGAGGCGCAGGGGCAGGGCGTCGCCGTTGTGGATGGCAAGATCGTTGAGAACCTGCATGTTGTAACTGCCCGTGAAATTCTGGCAAAAGCAGAGGCGATTTCAGCTTTGCAAGCGGGGTAAGCCAGCATGGGCTTTGTTCTTCTAATTTTGGGCGTGGCACTATGGTGGGCCGCGCATCTTTTCAAACGCGTGATGCCCGAACAGCGGGCAGCTATGGGCGATGCTGGCAAGGGCGTCGTGGCGCTGGCGCTGGTCGCCTCAATCCTGCTGATGATCTTCGGTTATCGCATGACCGATTTCATCTATGTCTGGGCACCGCCAACCTTCCTGATCCACGTCAACAACCTGCTGGTTCTGATCGCGATTTTCATGATGAGCCCGGCTGGCCAGAAAGGCCGCCTGCTCAATAAACTGCGCCACCCGATGCTGGGCGGGTTCAAGCTCTGGGCCTTTGCGCATTTGCTGGTGAATGGCGATCTGGCTTCGATCGTCCTGTTCGGTGGTCTTTTGGCTTGGGCCGTCGTCGAAGTCATTGTGATCAACAAATCCGAACCGGATTGGACGCCGGGTGAGCCCGGTACATACGGCAAGGATGCGATGTTCTTTGGCGCCTCAATCGTTCTGCTGGGTATCATCGGATATATCCACGGGCTGGTCGGTCCATCCCCGTTCGGCGGATAAGGAGAACCAGTCATGGCAAAGCTCTATCGATTGCTGACCGAGGAAGACACCTCCGCGTTCTGCCACAAAGTATCAGATGCGCTGGCCAAAGGCTGGGACCTGTATGGTGACCCATCCTACGCGTTTGACGCGAAAAACGGTGTCATGCGTTGTGCGCAGGCCGTGACCAAAGAGGTCGAGGGCGACTATTCACCTGACATGAAACTGGGACAGCAATAATGGCAAAAACCAATCCGGGCCGCTTTTTCGAGGACTATTCCGTTGGGCAGGTCTTGCCCCATGCGGTGCCCCGTACCGTGACGGATGGGGAGCGGGCGCTGTATCACGCGCTCTATCCGGCGCGCCACGCGCTCTATTCCTCGGACGAGTTCGCGCGGTCCTGTGGTCTACAAGAAAGCCCGCTGGATGATTTGGCGGCGTTTCATGTGGTGTTCGGTAAGACTGTTCCGGATATCTCGCTGAACGCAGTGGCCAATCTGGGCTATGCCGAGGGGCGTTGGATAAAACCGGTCTATCCCGGTGACACTGTAAGGTCGGTCTCTGAGGTGATCGGGGTCAAGCAGAATTCCAACGGCAAAACCGGGGTGGTCTGGGTGCGCACCCGTGGTCTGAACCAGCTGGACGAGGTTGTGATCGACTATGTGCGCTGGGTCATGGTTCGAAAGTCGAGCCCGGATACGCCCGCACCGGAAACCGTTGTGCCGGACCTGAAAAAGGTTTTGGCACCGGAAGATCTGGTGATCCCCGAGGGCCTGGATTTCTCGAACTACGATTTCACGCTGGCGGGTGAGCCCCATCGCTGGGGTGACTATGAGATCGGTGAAACGATAGACCATGTGGATGGTGTCACCGTAGAAGAGGCCGAGCATATGCTGGCCACACGCCTGTGGCAGAACACCGCCAAGGTGCATTTTGATCTGACCTTCCGGCCCGAGGGGCGATTGATTTATGGCGGTCACGTGATCTCGATGGCGCGGGCGTTGTCATTTAACGGGTTGGCCAATGCGCAGATGATTGTTGGCCTGAACGGTGGGGCCCATGCGAACCCCTGTTTTGCGGGTGAAACCATCAAAGCGTGGTCCGAGGTTTTAGACAAAGCCGAAACCAGCGTTCCCGGCGTTGGGGCTATCCGCTTGCGGTTGGTTGCCACAAAAGGCGGCGCGCCGTTTGAGCTGCGCAATGACGACGGCAAGTATCAGCCGCAGGTTCTGCTGGATCTGGACTACTGGGCGCTCATGCCAATGTGATTTCGTGCAGACCCTGCGATACATGCTAGGGTACTGCTATGATCCTGTTTCGCGCCTTGATCGCTTGCCTGTGTTTAACACCGCCCGCTTGGTCTTGCGATCTGGCATTGGCTTTGGCAGTGGATGTTTCGGGGTCGGTCGACAGTGACGAATATCGCATCCAGATGGATGGGCTGGCGGCGGGGTTGCGCGACCCGATTGTGTCCGAAGCGCTGGTGCGCGGGCAGGCGCGGTTGATGCTGGTGCAATGGACCGGCGCGTCGCGCCAACGTGTGACCATCCCCTGGACCCGGATCGACAGTTTCGACGCATTGGATGGGTTTGCCAGCCAGGTCGCGCAAGATCCGCGTATCTGGCGGAATTTCTCAACGGCAATTGGCGAAGCGTTGGAGATGACGCTGGCCAGCTTTGATGCTGTGGAAGATTGCAAACGTTTGTTGATTGATATCTCTGGCGATGGGGTTTCGAATGAAGGAGTTGAGCCTTCACAGATTCACCCGCTGCTGCGTGCCCATGGCATAATCGTGAATGCGATTGCCATCGAAGAATCTGAACCTGATCTGACGGCCTACTTCTTTGAAAACGTCATTGTGGGCGAGGGTGCCTTTGTTGTGTCTGCCGCCGGATTTGCAGATTACCCTGAACGTATTCGAAAAAAGCTGCTGCGCGAGGTCACACAGCAATCCGCCGACTTGAAATAGGGAAGGCAGATTCGTGATCACATTGCTTTCCTACTGAAATCGCTAACATAGGCAGTGTTAAATACTATTTGTGATCACAGCTTTTATTTGC
Organism: Ruegeria sp. YTSA075; assembly: GCF_059610245.1. Lineage (NCBI taxonomy): Bacteria > Pseudomonadati > Pseudomonadota > Alphaproteobacteria > Rhodobacterales > Roseobacteraceae > Ruegeria > Ruegeria sp. YTSA075. The sequence goes on from NZ_JBXWNG010000004.1 coordinate 242,288, forward strand.
GTGATCACATTTTGAAGAAATCGCCCCTTTTGCGGCAATTTTACCTGTTTTTGCGGGTGCAGCACGTGACAGAGCACCAAAAACGGGTAAAACGACAAGTAGCCAAAGTAAGAGGAGCCGCCATGGCCGATGTCAATCGGGGCAACCGCCCGCTCTCGCCACATATAATGATCTATCGCCCACAGATAACCTCGATATCGTCGATCATGGTTCGACTGTCCGGTCTTGCGGTGTTCGCTATTGCGGCACTGGTGGTCTGGTGGCTGCTTGCCGCTGCCACGTCTGAGGCCGCATTTGCTGGCATTGATGGCTTTCTGCGCAGCTGGTTTGGTCAGCTCATCCTGACTGGTGGTGTCTGGGCGCTGTGGTATCACACGCTGGGCCGTCTGCGCCACGTGATTTGGGATTTCGGCTATTGCCTGGATGTTGCGGTGTCCGAAAAGTTGGGCGTCGGCATGTTTGTCGGGGCGACGGTTCTGACCATCATCACCATGGCGCTGGTGTAAGGAGGATGGCGATGCAATACCTTACCGACCGCAAGCGCGCGCAAGGCTTGGGTGCCGGGAAATCCGGAACTCAAACCCATTGGCGCACCATGGTTCGGGCGATGATCCTGACCGTTCTGGTGCCCTTGTTCATCTTCACTTTTGGTTATGGCATCGGCGGAACCTACGAAGAGGTTCTGGCCTATTTCGCCCGACCCTTCCCGGCCATCATCACTGCACTGACACTGGTCGTTGGTCTGTTGCAACTCATGTATGAGGCGCAGGAAACCATCGAGGACTACGTGCACGGGATCGCGGAAAAGATCACACTCGTTGCGATGTGGGCGTTTGGCTACACGCTGATGGCTGCGGGGCTGTTTGCCCTCGTCAAGCTGGCCCTGTGACGACGCGCGGTAAGGATCAGAGATAATGACAGCAGCATATGAATATGAAACCCACGAATATGACGTCGTGGTTGTCGGGGCAGGCGGCGCCGGTCTGCGCGCAACGCTGGGTATGGCGGAGCAGGGTCTGCGTACGGCCTGTGTGACCAAGGTTTTCCCGACCCGCTCGCACACGGTTGCAGCGCAAGGCGGGATCGCCGCGTCGCTGTCCAACATGGGCCCGGACCATTGGCAGTGGCACATGTATGACACCGTCAAGGGTTCGGACTGGCTGGGCGATACCGACGCAATGGAATACCTGGCACGTGAAGCGCCCAAGGCGGTCTATGAGCTGGAGCATTACGGCGTGCCGTTCAGTCGGACCGAAGAAGGCAAGATTTATCAGCGCCCGTTCGGTGGCCACACGACCGAGTTTGGCGAAGGCCCCGCCGTGCAGCGCACCTGTGCCGCTGCCGACCGGACCGGCCATGCGATCCTGCACACTCTGTATGGGCAGTCGCTGAAGAACAACGCCGAGTTTTATATCGAATATTTCGCCATCGACCTGATCATGTCCGAGGATGGGCAGTGTCAGGGTGTCGTCTGCTGGAAGCTGGACGACGGTACGATGCATGTCTTCAACGCCAAGATGGTGGTGCTGGCGACCGGCGGCTATGGCCGGGCGTATTTCAGCGCAACCTCGGCCCATACGTGCACCGGCGACGGCGGTGGTATGGTGGCGCGCGCAGGTCTGGCCCTGCAGGATATGGAGTTTGTGCAATTCCACCCGACCGGCATCTACGGTTCGGGCTGCCTGATCACCGAAGGCGCGCGCGGCGAGGGCGGGTACCTCACCAACTCCGAAGGTGAACGGTTCATGGAGCGTTATGCGCCCCAGTACAAGGATCTGGCACCACGCGACTATGTCAGCCGTTCCATGACGATGGAAATCCGCGAAGGTCGAGGCGTTGGGGCGGAAGGGGATCACATCCACCTGAACTTGTCGCACTTGCCTGCCGAAGCTCTGGCCGAACGTCTGCCCGGTATCTCGGAAAGCGCCAAGATTTTTGCGGGCGTGGATGTCACCAAAGAACCGATCCCGGTTCTGCCCACCGTGCACTACAACATGGGCGGTATTCCGACAAACTATTGGGGTGAGGTTCTGAACCCAACTGCCGAAGATCCGACCGCCGTTGTGCCGGGCCTGATGGCCGTGGGTGAAGCTGGCTGTGCCTCGGTCCATGGCGCGAACCGTCTGGGCTCGAACTCGCTGATCGACCTCGTGGTCTTTGGACGCGCGTCTGCGATCCGCGCTGGTAAGGTTGTCGATGCTGAGGCTCCGAACCCGGTCCTGAACCAGGCTTCCGTCGATAAGGCCTTTGATCGCTTTGATACGGTGCGTAACGCCAGTGGCGCGATCCCAACCGCCGATCTGCGGCTTGAAATGCAGAAAACCATGCAGGCTGACGCAGCCGTATTCCGGACCGCCAAAACCATGGCTGAAGGGGTCGAAAAGATGACCGCGATTGCCGCCAAGATGGACGATCTGCAAGTCACCGACCGCTCGCTTGTTTGGAACAGCGACCTGATGGAGACGTTGGAGCTGACCAACCTGATGCCAAATGCTCTGACCACTATTGTCGGTGCTGAGGCGCGCAAGGAATCTCGTGGCGCGCACGCGCATGAGGATTTCAGCGAACGGGATGATAAGAACTGGCGTGTCCACACCGTTAGCCGTGTTGACGGCACCAAGGTCGACCTCAGCTATCGTCCGGTCATCGTCGACCCGCTGAGCACCGAAGCCGAAGGCGGCATCAGCCTCAAGAAAATCGCGCCCAAGGCGCGGACCTTCTAAGGAGCGTATTGACCAGGCAATGGTGTGCGAACGCCACATACCCAAGGACAACGCCCCGACCTCTGGCCGTTTGGCATCGTTTAGTGCCCGGAGGCGGTCATGACGGTCGAGATGCTGCGCTCTGCACAAACAGATCCGAAAATCATTCTGATCGGTTTGAACCGCTGCGCGACGACCTCGTTCCACAGGCTGTTTCAGGACAATGGCATCGCATCGGTGCATTGGGTAGACCAGCAGGGTGATAATCTGGCGCACCGCATGGTGACCAATATTGCCATGGGCCGCAAACCGCTGGATGGGTTTGGTGCAGTTCGGGCGTTTACAGATATTTCCTTTGTGAACGCGCGTTTCATGCTGGATGGCACACGGTTCTTCCGCGAATTGCATGCGGCTTATCCGGACGCTTATTTCCTGCTGAACACGCGTAACGCGGACGATTGGATCGCCTCACGCGCGCGCCACAGCAATGGCGGATATCTGGAACGGTGCTGCAAGGCCAACGGCCAGACCGCCGACGAAGTCAAGCAAGGATGGCGCCGTATGTATGACGTGCACCATGCTGAGGTGCAGGAGTATTTCGCAGGAAACCCACGGTTTCTGCGCTTTGATATCGACCGGGACGCGCCACAGGCGATTGCCGACTGGCTGTCTCCGGATTTTGACGTGAACATTGCCCATTGGGGGCACCACAATCGCGGCGCATCTGATCGCGCCCGGACAGGCTGAATGGAGAATTGACATGGTTCAACTGACCCTGCCCAAGAATTCCCGGATAACAACCGGTAAGACCTGGCCCAAACCGGACGGCGCGAAAAACCTGCGCAAGTTCCAGATTTACCGCTGGAACCCGGATGACGGGCAAAACCCGCGGGTCGACACCTATTTTGTCGATATGGATAACTGCGGTCCGATGATCCTGGACGCGCTGATCAAGATCAAGAACGAGATTGATCCGACGCTGACCTTCCGCCGCTCGTGCCGCGAAGGCATCTGTGGCTCCTGCGCGATGAATATCGACGGGATCAACACGTTGGCCTGTATCTATGGCATGGACGAGATCAAGGGCGACGTGAAAATCTATCCGCTGCCGCATATGCCGGTGGTCAAGGACCTGATCCCCGACCTGACGCATTTCTATGCCCAGCATGCCTCGATCATGCCGTGGTTGGAAACCAAGACCAACCGCCCCGCGAAAGAGTGGAAGCAGTCGATCGAAGACCGCAAGAAACTTGATGGCCTGTATGAGTGTGTGATGTGCGCCAGTTGCTCGACTTCGTGCCCCAGCTACTGGTGGAACGGCGACCGTTATCTCGGCCCCGCAGCGTTGCTGCATGCGTATCGCTGGATCATCGACAGTCGCGATGAAGCCACGGGTGAGCGTCTGGATGAGCTTGAAGATCCCTTCAAGCTGTACCGCTGCCACACGATCATGAACTGCGCTAAGACCTGCCCCAAGGGCTTGAACCCGGCGGCGGCGATTGCGCAGATCAAAAAGATGATGGTTGAACGTTCGGTTTGACCGAAAAATCGCGCTTGCCGAGTTGCGGCAAGCGCATGTCCCTGTTGCGAAATCAACCGATGTCGACGGGCGCAAAACACCCTAGATTTGCCTTAGGGAGGAGTGATGGGATCAACTCAGGATCACTCCGATGAAAACAACACCACAAACCCCAAAACCAACCGCCAAGGAGGCGGTGGAAATGCTTGAACAGGCATGGGCCTACTACACGCCCGAGCCGGCGGCTGTTCAGCCGCGTGAGCCCGAGCTTTTTGAGTATGCAAACGCAGCCTGACGGCTTGCCATCAATGGATAGAATGGGCGAAACAGATGCATGCCCATTCTATTGCTTCTTCTGGCCGCCGGGGTCTTTGCATATTTCCTATGGCGCTCCCGCACGTCCTCACTGACGCGAGAATGCCGATGGCGGCAGCATCGCGATCAAGGTCTGTGGGTCTGCGCCTATTGTGGCGCGAAGGTGGAAGACGTGGATAGCCCAACGCAGTGCTTACGGCAGACTTTGGGCAAATAGAAACCGGGCAGAGGCGTACTCTGCCCGTTCAGGTTTAGCCTGCGTCCGGAAAAGCGGCGTGCAGTGCAATTTCGACCATATCGCCAAAGCTGCTTTCGCGGTCGGACGAGGGCAGGGCCTCACCGGTTAGCAGATGATCAGACACCGTCAGGACGGCCAGGGCTCTGCATTTGTGCCGCGCGGCGAGGATATACAGCTCAGCGGCTTCCATCTCGACGCCCAACACACCATGACGCACCATCTGTTCGTTCAGATCAGGGCGTTCATCGTAAAACACATCCGATGAATAGATGCCGCCAATATGGGTTAGCGTACCCTTTGCTTTGGCTGCCACAGCGGCCGCTTGCAGTAAGCCCCAATCTGCGCAGGGGGCGAAGTTCAGCTCTTTCATGATGCCGCGTGAAGGCGTACTGAGCGTTGTCGACGTCATCGCCAGAATGACATCGCGCACATTCACACTGTCCTGCATCCCGCCGCATGACCCGATCCGGATCAGCGTTTTGGCACCATAGTCCCGGATCAGTTCATTTACGTAGATCGACAGGGACGGCATGCCCATGCCGCTGCCCTGAATCGTTACCGCATGGCCATTCCAGCTGCCGGTAAAGCCCAGCATGCCCCGAACATTATTGACTTGCTTTACGTCGGCAAGAAACGTTTCAGCCGCCCATTTTGCCCGATATGGATCGCCGGGCAAAAGAACGGTTTCTGCGATTTCGCCTTTTTCCGCGCCAATATGAATTGTCATTTCGGCACCTGCCCCGCTTAGATTTCCAAATCGGAAATATCTGCACCAGATTTCAGCGCATCATGAATCCATTGCGGTTTACGGCCACGACCGGACCAGGTTTGTGCCGGATCGGTCGGGTTGCGGTATTTCGCTTTTGCCTTGGTGCCTTTTGCTGCGCGAGGCGCATCATCGGACAATTCAGAAAGCGAGAAACCAAATTCAGCCGCGGCTTTTTCCGCCGCTTTCAGGGCTTCTTTGCGTTCGCGTTTTTCAGCATTGGTCAACGCTTTTTCGACGTTATCACGCAAAGACAACAGCTCTTTCCGCGACATTTCTTCAAGATTGATCCCCATTGGTATTCTCCGTCCGGTATTTTGGTGCCGCACGCAAAGGCGCGCGCGAATTCACACAACGCGATACCTTACCCCCAAAGAATTGGGAATAGAAACGGGGAATTTATTGGATTAAATGTCCATTATTCTGCGGCCAGGTTTTGCGGATCCACCAAGTCGACAATGTCCCCCATGATCGAATTCAGTTCGAAATTCTTAGGGGTATAGACTTTGGCGACACCCATGGCCTTGAGCTTCACTGCATCTTCATCCGGGATAATTCCGCCAACAACGACTGGTATGTGATCCAGACCAGCCTTGCTCAGGCGGGATAGGACGTCTTCGACCAACGGCAAGTGGCTGCCGGACAGGATAGACAACCCGATGACATGCGCTTCATCCTCGGCGGCGGCGGTCACAATCTCTTCGGGCGTCAGGCGGATGCCCTCATAGCTGATGTCCATGCCGCAATCTCGCGCACGGAAGGCGATTTGTTCAGCCCCGTTCGAATGACCATCCAGCCCGGGCTTGCCGACCAGGAACTTCAGGCGACGGCCCAGCTTGTCGCTGACCGCATCAACTGCGGCGCGCAGGTCGTCCAAGCCTTCGGTTTTGTTTGAGACCGATCCTGATACCCCGGTCGGGCCGCGATAGGTGCCATAGACCTTGCGCATTTCTTCGGCCCATTCGCCGGTGGTGGCACCTGCCTTTGCGGCCGCAATTGAGGGTTCCATCACATTGGTGCCGTTCTGCGCAGCCTCGCGCAGCGCGGCCAAGGCGACAGCAACCGCGCTATCGTCGCGTTCAGCGCGCCAATCGTTCAGGCGGTCGATCTGCTCCTGCTCGACAGCCGGATCAACAACCATGATGCCGCCATCTTCGGTTTGCAGGGGCGAGGGTTCACCCTCGATCCACTTGTTCACACCCACAACAACTGTCTCGTTGCGCTCGATTCGGTTCAGGCGTTCGGCGTTGGAATCCACAAGGCGGGACTTCATGTACTCGATCGAGGCGACGGCACCGCCCATCGAATCCAGGTTCGCCAGTTCGGCACGCGCGCCGCTCTTCAGTTCTTCGACCTTGGCATCGACGGCGGGGTTTCCATCAAACAGATCGCCATATTCCAGCAGGTCGGTTTCATAGGCCAAAATCTGTTGCATTCGCATCGACCATTGCTGATCCCACGGGCGCGGCAGGCCAAGCGCCTCGTTCCACGCGGGCAACTGCACGGCACGGGCACGGGCTTTTTTCGACAGGGTCACGGCCAGCATCTCGATCAGGATGCGGTAGACGTTGTTTTCTGGCTGCTGCTCGGTCAGACCCAGCGAGTTTACCTGAACACCATAGCGGAACCGGCGGAATTTGGGGTTCTCGACATCATAGCGGTCTTGCAGGATTTCATCCCAAAGGTCGACGAAAGCGCGCATTTTGCACATCTCGGTGACAAATCGGATGCCTGCATTCACAAAGAAAGAAATCCGCCCGCACAGAGCAGGGAAATCTTCGGCGGGGACGCGCGGGCGCAGTTCGTCTAGCACCGCGATGGCGGTGGCCAACGCGTAGGCGAGTTCCTGTTCCGGCGTCGCGCCTGCCTCTTGCAGGTGATAGGAACACACGTTCATCGGGTTCCATTTCGGCGCGTGCGTATAGCAATACTCGGCCACATCCGCGATCATCTTCAGCGACGGTTTGGGCGGGCAGACATACGTGCCACGGCTCAGGTATTCCTTGATCAGGTCGTTCTGAACCGTGCCCTGCAGCTTTGAGACATCCGCGCCCTGCTCCTCGGCCACCGCGATGTACAAGGCCAGCAACCAAGGGGCTGTCGCATTGATCGTCATCGAGGTGTTCATCTGTTCCAGCGGAATCTGGTCGAACAGAACCCGCATGTCACCCAGATGGCAGATCGGTACGCCCACTTTGCCCACCTCGCCCCGTGCCAGCGTATGGTCGCTGTCATAGCCAGTCTGAGTGGGCAGGTCGAAGGCCACCGACAGGCCAGTCTGACCTTTGGCAAGGTTGCCGCGATACAGGGCATTCGACGCTTTGGCGGTGGAATGACCAGCATAGGTGCGGATCAGCCAGGGGCGGTCTTTCTGCGTCTGCGTCATTGGTGGGCCTCGCATATTAAAAAGTAACAAAATTACGTCTCGGGGTTCTAAAGCGCAATTTTCGGGCTATGTCAATTCGCTGCGTTGCGGCATTTCAAATTTGTTCAGATTGTGAGCCGTTCCGATTAGTGGCACTGTGCTGGCATGACTCAGACTGTGGAACTTCCGCTGTGGCTCTTTTTGTTGATCGTGGTTTTCGCCATGGTTACCTTTGCCTCGCATTTTCTGTTCCCCTCGGTGCGCTGGTTCTTTCGGCGTCGATTGGAACGGGCTGTATCCCGGTTGAACCAACGCCTGCAGCGACCGATCCAGCCGTTCAAGCTGGCAAGGCGGCATGACATGATCCAGCGGCTGATTTATGACCCGCAGGTTGGTCAGGCCGTTCAGCAGCATGCGCATGAAGAAGGCATCCCCGAAGCGGTCGCCTTTGAACAGGCGCGTCGCTACGCGCGTGAGATCGCGCCGTCTTTTTCGACCTTCGTCTATTTCAGCTTCGCCATTCGTCTTGCCCGCCTGCTTAGCAATACGTTCTATGATGTCCGCCTCAGCTATACGGACGAAGCCGCGATCAAGAAGATTGATCCTGAGGCGACAGTGGTCTTTGTCATGAACCATCGCAGCAACATGGATTATGTGCTGGTCACCTATCTGGCTGCACGGCAATCGGCGCTGTCTTATGCGGTTGGGGAATGGGCGCGGGTTTGGCCGCTCAGCCGCCTGATACGGGCCATGGGGGCCTATTTCATCCGTCGCAAATCTGGCAGTGACCTGTATCGTCAGGTGCTGGCCAGCTATGTCCGCCATGCGACCGAGGCCGGGGTGACACAAGCGATGTTCCCGGAAGGGGGGCTTAGCCTGACCGGCGCTTTGGGGCGGCCAAAGCTGGGGCTGTTGAAATACATCATCGACGGGACTTCGGCAGAAGGGCGGGATGTGGTCTTTGTTCCCGTCGCGCTGAATTACGACCGGGTTCTAGAGGATACGATCTTGACCCGTGCCGCATTGGGGGCTGAGCGGCGATTTCGGGCCCGTATCGGGGTGATCACACGCTGGATTTTGAAACAGATCTGGCGTCGCTTGATTGGCCGGTACAAGCGGTTTGGAATGGCATCGGTCAGATATGGCCGGCCGATTTCGTTGAAACAGTTCAGTGAGGAGGGCCGGAGTGATCTGATGACAGATCTGGCCCGCGAGCTCATGCAGCGAATTGGCGCTGCGATCCCTGTAGTCCCGGCACCGGCTGCCTGTGCGTTGCTGCGTGACCAGGGCCCGTTGTCAGAGCAGGAATTGAAAGCGCGCATTGCAGCGTTAATGAAGGCAGATGATGATCTGCTGCCCGAAGATGACGACGCGGTGAGCGACGCTTTGGATCAATTGGTCGAGCGTCGGATCTTGCGCCGCGATCAGGGCATCCTCAGCCTCTCAGATCAACGCGTTGATCTTCAAAACTACTATGCGGCGTCGGTTCCGGCGCGTGTAGATTCTGGCAATACTGCAGGTGCAAAGGAAATTTCTGCACCCGCAGGGTCATAAAATTACAAATTACACGCAAAAACGGTTGCAATATTACTTAGTGGTCAATATTCACATCTTGAGACGCGCACGATTCTGCGGCGCGGCAAAGGTATTGAGAGAAGGAGGCCAGCATGGCTTTGGACACCGAAAGTGGTATCGCGTCGTACGAGGCACCCGAAAAGGACCTCTATGAGATGGGGGAAATCCCTCCGATGGGGTTTGTGCCCAAACAGATGTACGCCTGGGCGATCCGCAAAGAGCGCCACGGAGAACCAAATACTGCGATGCAGCAGGAAGTGGTCGATGTGCCCGAGCTGGACAGCAACGAGGTCCTGGTCCTCGTGATGGCGGCGGGCGTCAACTATAACGGAGTCTGGGCTGCACTGGGCCAGCCGATCAGCCCGTTTGACGGCCACAAAGCCCCGTATCACATTGCGGGTTCGGATGCGTCGGGAATCGTTTGGGCCGTTGGTGACAAGGTCAAGCGCTGGAAAGTGGGCGATGAGGTGGTCATCCACTGCAACCAGGACGATGGCGATGACGAGGAATGCAATGGCGGCGATCCGATGTACTCGCCCAGCCAGCGAATCTGGGGTTATGAGACTCCGGATGGCTCGTTCAGTCAGTTCACCCGCGTACAGGCGCAACAGTTGATGCCGCGCCCGAAGCATCTGACATGGGAAGAGGCGGCGTGCTATACGCTGACGCTGGCCACTGCCTATCGGATGTTGTTTGGTCATGAGCCGCACGATCTGAAACCCGGGCAGAACGTTCTGGTCTGGGGTGCGTCGGGTGGTTTGGGTTCTTATGCGATCCAGCTGATCAATACAGCAGGAGCGAATGCGATCGGCGTGATCTCGGACGAAAGCAAGCGTGACTTTGTCATGGGGCTGGGTGCCAAGGGGGTTCTGAACCGCAAGGATTTCAACTGCTGGGGTCAATTGCCCACGGTGAACACCCCTGAATATGCCGAGTGGTTCAAAGAGGCCCGCAAGTTTGGCAAGGCAATCTGGGACATCACCGGCAAAGGCAACAATGTCGATATGGTGTTCGAACATCCGGGTGAAAGCACGTTCCCGGTCTCGACCTTCGTGGTGAAAAAGGGCGGTATGGTTGTGATCTGCGCCGGAACCACCGGGTTCAACTGCACCTTCGACGTGCGTTACATGTGGATGCATCAGAAACGCCTGCAGGGCTCACATTTTGCGCATCTGAAACAGGCGGCAGCGGCGAACCAGCTGATGGTCGAACGTCGTCTGGATCCGTGCATGTCCGAAGTGTTCACGTGGAACGACCTGCCCGAGGCGCATATGAAAATGCTGCGAAACGAGCACAAACCTGGCAATATGTCGGTCCTTGTTCAGGCGCCGCGCACTGGAATGCGCACGTTGGAAGAGGTTCTGGACGCGCGCGCTTAAGATATCCGCAAGTACGCTATCCGCACCCGCGAATCACCGTTTCGGTTCGCGGGGGCTCTACTTTTTGGAACCAGTTTGAAGGCTTTCAATAAGTTGCCAAACCGACCCTCGCTGCTTTTGGGGAGTAGAAACCAGTGAATATGCCGAAAAAGATCATACATGTTATGGTTGTGTTAACTGTTCGTTAACTGTTTCAGAGAGACCCTGATGGCGCAGAATGAGTGGATTTTGGACGTATTGTCGGACCTCAACGCGTTCGCAGTTGCGAATGGGTTGACCGCGTTGGCTGAACAGTTGGATGACACCCGGCTGATTGCCGCCGCCGAGATCGCGTCCATCAAGGATGAGGCACAGGCGCCGGCGGATGGCAACAGAACTCGATTTGAGTCAGATCCTGCAGGATTTGGAAAACACCAGCACGCTTGATGAGCTCAGCGTCGTTGCCTTTCGACTACGCGACCATCTGAAGGTCGAACATCTGACATACCATTGGGTTGACGGGGCCGGAGATCAATACGGCTGTACAACCTATTCCGATGCCTGGGACGCACGGTATCGTGACAAAAACTATCACCGCATTGACCCTGTTATTCTAGGCTGTTTCCAACGATTTCACCCGGTCGATTGGAAGGCCCTAGACTGGTCCGGTAAAGTTTCAAAAGCGTTTTTGCAGGACGCGCTGGATCATGGGGTTGGCAATCAGGGATATTCGATCCCGATCCGGGGGCCTAATGGTCAGTTCGCGCTGTTTACCGTCAATCACAGTTGTGACGATAAAACCTGGCAGAACTTCATTGCAGATTACGGGCGCGAATTGATTCTAGTGGCCCACTTCATCAACCGCAAAGCGCTGGAGTTTGAAACGGACCGACAACCCGAATCGACACGTAGCCTTTCCCCGCGTGAGATCGACGCGATGACGTTATTGGCTTTGGGCTATAGCCGTGCGCAGGTGGCGCATTCCCTGTCGATTTCCGAACATACGCTGCGGGTCTATATTGAAAGCGCCCGCGCAAAGCTGGGCGCGCAAAACACAACCCATGCTATCGCCACGGCGCTTAGCCGAGGATTAATAGTGGTTTAAGCCCCGCACGTCCTGAGAACAGATAATTAACCACGACTCTGTACCCCTTTCGTTCCTGCACAGGACGACAAGGGGAAAAAGTCATGTTGCGTTATCTGTATGCTGACGAGTTGCATAAATTTCCGACTCTGGCCGAGGGGATGTTTCTGGATCGTGCGGATCAGTTCAAAACCCGGTTGGGTTGGGACGTTCACGTAAATGCAAAAGGGGAAGAGCGGGATCAATACGATGATCTGAACCCGCTCTATGTCATTTGGGAAGAATCCGATGGCAGTCATGGCGGTTCGATGCGCGTGTTGCCGACCACCGGGCCTGTGATGATCAACGAAGTGTTCGGGCATCTGAACGAGGGGGAGCCGATTTGCAGCCCTCTGATCTGGGAGGTGACACGCTTTTGCTTGTCACGCACAGCCAGCCCGCACACAGCCGGGGCCATCATGCTCAGCGGTGGCGAGATGATGGAAGGGTTCGGGCTGACCCATATTGCTGGCGTCTTTGATGCCCGTATGATCCGGATTTACCGGATGATTGGTTCATCACCGGTTGTGCTGGGCACCGAAGGTAAAGGACGTGATCAGATTTCCGTGGGGCTGTGGCCTTATTCGGCGGATGATTGCAACCGTGTGGCGGCGCGGGCGGGTATTCCGCGCGAGCTCTCCAGGCTGTGGTTCAAAACGGCGTTTGGACCCGGAAAACACCATCGGTTTGCTTTGTCTGCGTGACGAGCGCGAAAACACCATTCGGTATCTGGTGATGGCTGGCGCGGCCTTGTAGGGTCGCGCCATGTCTTTGCCGAACGTGATCTTTTCTGAAGACCAGGCCGCCGCCTATGACAGCATCGCCGAGATGCTGCGATCAGCCGGTGTCGACCTGGAAGATGACGCTTTGCTGAAACTGCCGGGGGCGGGTAAGTCAGGCGTGATGGCCGTGGTTGGCAAGGCCGGGTCGGGTAAGACTCTGCTGCTGGCTGAACTTTATAAGGCTTTGGCTGAAAGCGGTGTTCAGATCGTCTCGGGCGATTATGAAAGCCGCAAATCGCGAGACAAGCGAACGCTTGCGATTCTGGCCCCGACCAACAAGGCTGCCAGTGTGCTGCGTTTGCGGGGCGTGCCCGCCACCACCATTCACCGCATCCTCTATACACCCGTTTATGATCCGGAATACGAGCGCATTGCGGAATGGCTGGCCGGAAATGGCGAACGGCCCGAGATTGAAGGCCTGACCGACGAAGCGCTGGACCGTGCTGCGGCATTCTATGAAAATAACAAATCAATTCCCGGCGCACTGGCTGCAGCCGGGTTGCGAGGGTCGGATTTCATCACCGGCTGGAAACGCCGCGACGAGCCATTGGATATCGGCTTTGTTGATGAAGCCTCGATGCTGGACGACCGTCAGTTCGAAGACCTGAAAGAGATTTTTCCAACCTTGCTGATGTTTGGCGATCCGGCGCAGCTGGCCCCGGTCAATCAATCCGGCAGCATGGTGTTTGAAACCCTGCCCGAGCCGCGCAAGCTGGAACTGCATCGCGTGCATCGTCAGGACGCGGACAATCCGATACTTGATTTGGCGCACGCGCTGGCGGACCCGGCCATGGGGTTTGAGGATTTCGAGCGGATGGTCGAAGACACCGCACGCCGCGACGACCGTGTCATATGGGGGCAAAGGGTTGAGGTCGATCTGATGGCCCGCAGCCCGGTTCTGGTCTGGCGCAATGCAACACGTATTCGATTGATCCAGGCCTTCCGACAGGTCCATGGCGCGCCGGATACTGAATTGCTGGAAGGCGAGCCGCTGATCTGTGACGGCCTTGAACTGCCTTTGAAGCATCGCAAAAAGCGGCTGGACCTTGAGGCGCGTGGCCTCATCAAGGGCGCTCAGGTTATCTATCTGGGACCGGGGCGCAAGCCGGGTTTTTCGCGTCTGCATGTGATGGGCGCAGAAGACCCGCAGGTTAGCGCGGCTTCGATTGTGCAGATCGAACAGCCGGATGAGGAAGAACCCTTTATCCCCTATGCCGCCCGCATGGGCGCAACATTTCTGCATGGCGCCGCGGTGACAATCCACAAGGCGCAGGGGTCGCAATGGGACACGGTTCAGGTTTTTGCTCCAGATATCTACGCAGCAGCTCGGATGGGCCGGACCGAGGCCGGGCAACCTCTTTGGAAGCGGTTGGCCTATGTGGCGATAACACGGGCACAGGAACGATTGATCTGGGTTGTGCGAAACCGGCTATCGAAGCCCACATATCCGTTGCGTGTAGATGACCTGAGGGCCGTTCCGGCGGCCTCACTGACGCTGGAGGTGGAAGAGACGTGAAAACGATCATTATTACCGGAGCGAGTTCAGGCATCGGGCAAGCCACTGCAGAGTTGTTTTTGGCCGAAGGTTGGACCGTGGGCCTTTTGGCCCGCAGTGCTGACAAACTGGCCGCAATTGCCGAAAGTCAGGCGCATGCGATACCGCTGGTTGCGGATGTCACGGATCCCGAGGCTGTCGATGACGCATTTCAGGAGTTTGAGGGCCAAACGAGTCGGTTGGATGTGCTGTTCAATAATGCCGGTATCTTTGCCCCCGGCGGCACGATCGATGAAATCACGCTGGAGGATTGGTATCACAGTGTCAATGTGAACCTGAACGGCATGTTCCTGTGCGCCCGAGCAGCGTTTCGGACCATGCGCAACCAATCTCCACAAGGCGGCCGCATTATCAACAACGGGTCAATCGCTGCACATGTACCGCGTCCGAACTCGGTACATTATTCAGCGACGAAACACGCGATCACAGGGCTGACTCGCAGCCTGTCCCTGGACGGGCGCAGCTTTGGCATTGCCTGCGGTCAGATCGACATTGGAAATGCGCGGACGCAGATGGTGCAAGGGCTGGTCGATGCCGCCATCTCCAACGGTGAAACGCCCGACCCGACCATGGATGTTCAGGATGCCGCGTCTTCAGTCCTGCATATGGCCAACCTGCCGCCTGAGGCGAATGTCCAGTTCATGACGGTGATGGCCACCACCATGCCCTATATCGGAAGGGGATAGGCGTTACTTCTCGCGCAGCAAACGGAAGGCGGTCGATGCGCCCCAACCTGCCACGATTGCGATGACCAGCGACATCAAACCATATAGCGCAGGTTGCTCGCGCGACATGGTATAAAGGAACCGCTCAAGTCCCACCTTGCGCACGTCAATCGTTGTCTCATAGTGCGATACGACCTGCCCGTCGCGCGTCAGGTAGATGCGCGCCACATAGTCGCCTTCGGTGAGGTCCGCCGGCATCGCAACTGAGGTGCGAAACAGTGTTTGCTCATCCACTGCCACCGTGTTTTCACGGATGGAATACAGGTCTTCGCTTTCCCGAATGCGCACAACTGCTTCGGCAAAGTCCTGAGCGCCTTGGATGTTCATCGCGGCACCAACAGACCGAATGGCCCGCTCGATTGAGATGCGATAGCGCAGGTCTTCGGTATCGGTGATGATGTCGTTAAAGGGCGCGCTGGTGGCGACCGCGTAGAAGCTGGGCGCAAGGTCGACCAGCACGCTGTCGGTGTTGACCCAAATCCCAAGCCGACGCGCCTTGCGACGCACGGTGATTGGCTCTGACGGGCCTGCCAGGGCGACGATAACCTCGACCGGGGGGCCTTCGGGAATCGGGGCTTCGCGTTTGATGGCGCCGAAGATCAGAATCTCGGAGCCATCGAAATTGGCGGTGATCGCGACGCGATCTTGGCTAAGCCCAAGAACCACCTGTTCTTCTGCAGCGGCGGCAGGCAGGCACAACAGGCAGAGGGCGGCAAAAAATGCGCGGACCATCATCAATGCCCTCCGCTTGCGCCGAGGGAGTAGAGCTCGCTCGGTTCCAAAAGCAGATCAAGCGCCAGCTTGCCGCAGACTACAAGGACCAAAGCCGCCAGAAGCACGCGCAGCTGTTCGGCAGGCATGCGGGCGCCGATCACGGTACCGATCTGCGCGCCGATCACGCCCCCAACCAGCAGCAGAACCGCCAGCACGATATCGACCGTGTAGTTGGTGGTGGCATGCAGCATGGTTGTGAAGGCGGTGACGAAGATGATCTGGAACAATGAAGTTCCGACCACAACCTTCGTCGGCATGCCCAGCAGGTAAATCATGGCCGGGACCATGATAAAGCCTCCGCCCACACCCATGATGGCGGACAGAATGCCAACACACAGCCCGACGACAACCGGCGGGATGACCGAGATATATAGGCCAGAAGTGCGAAAGCGCATCTTCAGCGGCAGTGAATGCACCCAGCCACGTTGCCGTCGTTTAGCAGGCCCACCTGTGCCTTTCTTCACCCGCCGCAGGGCGCGCAGGCTTTCGACGAACATCAGGCTGCCGATGACACCCAGAAAGACGACGTAGCAGAGCGTGACCAGCAGATCGACCTGGCCCAGGCTTTTGAGATAGTTGAAGATCACCACGCCGACGGCGGCCCCGATCAGGCCACCCACCAGAAGCACCGTGCCCATCTTCAGGTCTACGGTTTTTCGTCGAAGATGCGCCAGCACACCCGAGAACGAAGACGCGACGATCTGGTTCGCTTCGGTCGCAACAGCGACTGCCGGGGGAATGCCGATAAAGAACAGCAGCGGGGTCATCAGGAACCCCCCGCCAACACCAAACATACCGGACAGGATGCCGACCATCCCCCCCAGCCCTAGTAGAAGAAAGGCGTTTACGGAGACTTCGGCAATGGGAAGGTATATTTGCATGGTTTCTTCTAGACGCGCCGGGACCGATTGCGCAACGGTGCAATGCTGTCGCGGCGGGAACGGGTTGGTAACTGGGTTCGGTCTGTGTTTCTCGCAGCCACAAGCTCGACCTTAGCGGTATGCTGGGGTCGCAAAGCTGCGCCACTTTTTAAAAAACACAGGTTCATACCCTCTTAGAGCGGTTGCGGCATGCAAAATCAACTCTGCATGCCGCTTTGCAGCGAACAGGACCCAAAATTGTTCCAAACTGGACCTATCAGCGTTCCTTCACGTAAGGTTCGCCGCCTGCACGTGGGGGAACGGCCTTGCCGACAAAGCCCGCCAGGATCACCACGGTCAGGATATAGGGCAGGGCGTCCATCACCTGAACCGGGATCACGACCCCGCCCAGATCGATGTTCTGGAACCGCAAGGCGATGGCTTGCAACAGACCGAACAACAGGCACGCCCACATCGCATGCCATGGGCGCCATTTTGCGAAGATCAAAGCTGCCAAAGCGATGAATCCGCGACCGGCGGTCATTTCTTTGACAAAACCTGCCTGCAAGGCCGTAGCAAGATAGGCCCCGGCAATCCCGCACAGGATGCCGCAGATGGCAACGGCCGCAAACCGCAAGCCAACGACCGAAACGCCAGCTGTATCGACCGCCGCCGGGTTTTCACCCACGGCTCGCAGGCGCAGGCCAAACCGGGTGCGATAAAGGATCCACCATGTAAGGGGCACCATCAGGAAGGCGACGTAGACCAGTATTGAATGCCCGGACAAAAGTTCCGAGTAGATTGGTCCGATGATCGGAACGTTGCTCAGCGCCTCTGCAAAGGGGAACTCGATCGGTTCAAAGCGGCCTCCGCCAAACAGGGACGGGGTGCGGCCGCCCTGCAGGAACCAGCTTTGGGCGATCAGAACGGTCAGCCCCGAGGCCAGAAAGTTGATCGCCACGCCCGAGATCAGCTGATTGCCACGGAAGGTGATCGAGGCCACCCCGTGCAATGCCGACAAGACAAGCGACGCACCAATACCTGCCAAAAGGCCCAACCAGACAGACCCCGTTACCGCTGCAACGGCTGCCGAGAAGAAGGCAGACATCAGCATCTTGCCTTCAAGCCCGATGTCAAAGATTCCAGCGCGTTCGGAATAAAGCCCGGCCAAACAGGCCAGCAGCAGGGGTGTTGCAAGGCGAATGGTCGAATCGAGGACCTGAATGAGGGTGATAAAGAACTCCATCACTCCACCCCCTTCCGCAGACCCAGGAACAGCTTCTCAAGCGGCATACGCACCATGTTGTCCAGCGCCCCGGTGAACAGGATAACCAGCGCCTGAATGACGACGATCAGTTCGCGAGGGATCGAGGTCCAAAGCGCAAGCTCGGCCCCGCCCTGATACAGGAAGCCGAACAGCAGCGCGGCAAGGAACACACCAAACGGATGCGAACGGCCCATGAGTGCCACGGCGATACCGATGAATCCGGCGCCTTCGGTAGAATTCAGTACTAGACGCTCCGCCTCACCCATAACGTTGTTGATAGCCATCATGCCGGCCAGCCCGCCTGAGATCAGCATGGCAATGATGGTGATCCGTACCGGCGAAATCCCTGCGTAAACGGCTCCGGTTTCGGTTTTGCCATAGGATCTAATCTCATACCCAAGGCGCGTGCGCCAGATCAGGGCCCACACCACGACGCAGGCCAAGATCGCAACGAAGAATGAGATATTTGCCGGTGCGCCCCGGAACATCACGTTTTCAGCGGTTGAGAACATGGATTGGAAGGTCGGTAGATGCACTGCCTCGGGGAAGCGTGCGGTTGCAGGGTCTTGTGAGCCTTGTGGACGCATCACATTGACCAGCATGTAGTTCAAAAAGGCGGCAGCGATGAAGTTGAACATGATCGTAGTGATCACGATATGGCTACCGCGCTTGGCCTGAAGATAAGCAGGGATTGCAGCCCATGCCGCGCCGAACAAAGCGGCGCCCAGACCTGCGGCCACGAGTGCAATGCTCCAATGCGGCCAGTCGATGTAGAGGCATACCATGGCCACGCCAAGACCGCCCAGCATCGCCTGGCCTTCGCCGCCGATGTTGAACAGCCGCGCATGAAAAGCCACGGCCACGGCCAGCCCGGTGAACATGAAGTTGGTTGCGTAGTAGAGCGTATAGCCCCAGCCATAGGTCGACCCCAGCGCGCCCGTGACCATCAGGTTAACGGCTTCAACCGGGTTCTCTCCAATGGCCAGAATGACCAGCGCCGACAGAATCGTGGCCAACAGCAAGCTGATCACCGGGATTAGAACCACATCGGCCCATTTAGGCATCTTTTCCATGCTTTAAGCGGCCTCTTCCGCAACACCGGCCATCAGCAGGCCCAGCTCTTTTTCATCGGTTTCGGCAGGCAAACGTTCACCCATGATATGTCCGTCGAACATCACAGCGATCCGGTCGGACAGAGAGAAGATCTCTTCCAGCTCGACCGAAACCAGCAGGATCGCTTTGCCTTGGTCGCGCAGGGCGACGATTTGTTTGTGAATGAATTCGATTGCGCCGATATCCACGCCGCGTGTCGGTTGACCGACCAGCAGCAGATCAGGGTTCCGTTCAATCTCGCGTGCGACAACAATTTTTTGCTGGTTGCCACCCGAGAAGCTTTTGGCGGCCAGCCACGGATCGGGCGGGCGCACGTCGAACTTGGCGATCTTGGCCTCAGTATCGGCGCGCAAAGCCGCGTTGTCCATGAACAGACCGCGCTGATAAGCGGGATCGCGGTGGTAGCCAAAGGCGACGTTCTCCCACGCGTGGAAGTCCATCACCAACCCTTCGCGCTGGCGGTCTTCGGGCACATGGGCGATGTGCTGGGCACGTCGCGCCTGACCATCCGATCCGGCACCGCTGAGTGCCAGAGAGGTGCCGTTCAGCTTGATCGAGCCTTGACCGGGTCGCATTCCACCCAGAACTTCCAACAGTTCTGACTGACCATTGCCCGCAACGCCCGCGATGCCGACAATCTCACCCGCGCGGACCGTTAGATTGATGCCTTTGACCCGCTCAACGCCCGCGCTGTCGAACACCTGCAGGTTCTCGATTTCCAGTATGGGCTTGCCCGGCTGGGCGGGTACTTTGTCGACTTGTAGCAGTACCTTGCGGCCTACCATCAGTTCGGCCAGTTCTTCGGGGCTGGTTTCGGCGGTTTTTACGGTCGCCGTCATCTCACCGCGTCGCATGACCGACACGGTGTCGGTGTTTTCCATGATTTCACGCAGTTTATGCGTGATCACGATGATCGTTTTTCCTTCGGTCCGCAGCCGATCGAGGATGCGAAAAAGCTGATCCGCCTCAGACGGCGTCAGAACACCGGTGGGTTCGTCCAGAATCAGAATCTCGGCCTTGCGATACAACGCCTTGAGGATTTCGACACGCTGCTGCATGCCGACGCCAATCTCGTCGATGCGCTTGTCGGGGTCAACGAACAGTTCGTACTCTTCTTCCAACGCTTTCAGTTCTTTGCGGGCCTTGGCCAAAGACGGGGCCAGCAGCCCGCCATCTTCGGCACCCAGAACGATATTTTCGAGAACGGTGAAGTTTTCAACCAGCTTGAAATGCTGAAACACCATCCCGATGCCCGAGGCGATGGCCGCCTGGCTATCCGGTATCTCGGTCCTGGTGCCGTTGATCCAGATCTCACCTCTGTCGGCCTTGTAGAAGCCGTAGAGAATGCTCATCAGCGTGGATTTGCCCGCACCGTTTTCACCGATGATCCCGTGGATCGTGCCGGGGGCGACACTGATGGAAATGTCTTTGTTGGCCTGAACCGGCCCAAAGGCTTTGGAAATCCCTTTGAGCTCAATGGCGGGGACGATCATGTCTTGTCCTTGGGTTGCCGAAAGGGCCGCGTTTGCACAAAGCGGCAAAATGGAAACGGGACGGAAGGCTGAAAGCCTCCGTCCCGCGAAAGATCAGAACTGCAGTGCAGGGCAGCTGTCGTTCTCGTAGTAGCTGACAACGGTGACGTTGCCGTCGATGATGTCCTGACGCGCCTTGTCGATCGCGCCTTTCATGTCATCCGAGACGAGCGTGGCGTTGTTGTCATCCATTGCAACGCCCACACCTTCTTCGGCCAGACCCATTGCGAAGACACCGGTTTCAAGGTTTTCGCCTGCCTTCATCGCGTCATAGACGGCCACGTCCACGCGTTTCAGCATCGAGGTCAGAACTTTGCCTGGGTGCAGGTGGTTCTGGTTGCTGTCCACGCCGATCGACAGGATACCTTCGTCGGCTGCGGTTTGCAGAACACCAACGCCGGTGCCACCCGCGGCCGCATAGATCACGTCAGCGCCCTGGCTGATCTGCGCCTTGGTCAGCTCGGACCCTTTCACCGGGTCGTTCCAGGCCGCCGGGGTGGTGCCCGTCATGTTGGCAACAACTTCGATATCTGGGTTCACAGCTTTGGCGCCTTGCGCATAGCCGCAGCCAAAGTGGCGGATCAGCGGGATATCCATACCGCCGATAAAGCCAACGGTGCCGGATTCCGACGCCATCGCGGCCATCATGCCAACTAGATATGACCCTTCATGCTCGGCAAATCCGATCTGACGGATGTTTGGGGCATCCAGCCAGGTGACGTCGACGGCGACGAACTTGGTGTCCGGATAGTCACCGGCAACGGCGGACAGCGGATCGGCCATGGCAAAGCCCATGGTGATGATTGGGTTCGCGCCCGCTTCGGCAAAGCGACGCAATGCCTGTTCGCGCTGGGCTTCAGATTGCAGTTCGATCTCGCGGTATGTACCGCCGGTTTCCTCGGCCCAGCGTGTGGCGCCATTGTGGGCCGCCTCGTTGAACGATTTGTCGAACTTACCGCCCAGGTCAAAGATCAGCGCCGGCTCGGCCAGAGCTGCGCCAGCTGTCAGTGCGACCGCCGCAGCGGCACCCATCAAAGATTTCATCAGGGTCATTTTTTACTCCCGTTGGTTTTTGTCGGTCCGGAACCAAGATAGCCCCGTTTACCCACTCAGAGCGAGCATAACCGTTGTGATGACGGGAATTAAGGGTGTTTGCAACCGGCAGGGTCAAGAGGTTTTTGACCAGTTGGTCCAAAAATTGTGCCTTAGTTAAGGTGCAACAGGTATTCCATGACCATTGCGTCGCAGGTTTCGCCGGATTTTCGGGCATAGTAGCCCTTTCGCTGCCCACAAGGCCGGTATCCGCACCGTTCATACAGCGCAATTGCGGGCAGGTTGTCGGCGGCCACGTCCAAAAAGGCGCGTTTTGCCCCAAGCGTTTTGGCCTTAGCATGCCAGTCCGCCATGCATTGCTGGCCAAGACCCCGCCGCTGATACGCGGGGTGAGTCGCAATGGTCAGCAGTTCCGCTTCATCCGCGATGACCTGAAACAGGGCGAAAGAATCACTTGATCCAACGCAGTGCGTAAACGGGTTTGCCAGCAAGTCGGCAAACTCTGCCGCTGTCCACGGGCGGGATTGTGTGAACGCAGCCGCATGTGTTTGGGCCATTTCGTGTGGGGTCATTCGTCCAGTAGCACCGGAGGTTGGTCGCTGGATGGCGCGGCATCAGCAGCCCGGACATACAACGGTGCTGGCGGGAGTGAGACGGTCGTCCATCGACGCGCAGCAACCGTGGCAATTGCCTTTGCGTGCGCCGCCGGATCGGAGCAAAAGAACAGCTGTCCAAGCACATCTGCCTCGGCTTTGGGCATCAGGCGCCCGGGGCCGTCGTCTTGCTGCAGATAGACCTGTTCGCGCGGTGCCTGAATGGCTGGGAGATGACCGTTCGGTGCGATTTCGGCCAAGGCATCGAAGCCTGAAACCCCGACTGCTGGAACACCCAGCCCCAATGCCAGCCCCCGCGCTGCAGAGACCGAGATGCGAATGCCGGTGAAGTTACCGGGTCCGACACCAACCCCGATTGCATCCAGATCGGCCCAGGCACAACCAGATTGCTCCAAAACGTCTTCCAGCAGGGGCATCAGCCGTTCTGCCTGCCCGCGTGACATGGACTCGGCGGTGGACACAACAATCGCACCGTCCCGTAGCAAAGCGGCCGCGCAATGCGCGGCCGATGTGTCAAATGCCAGTATTGTTGGGTCAGACGGCAACCGGGCGAACCTCGGTCACTTCGGGAATATAGTGGCGCAGCAGGTTTTCGATGCCCATTTTCAGGGTCAGGGTCGAAGACGGGCAGCCTGCACAGGCGCCCTGCATGTGCAGGTAAACAACACCCCGGTCAAAACCGTGGAATGTGATGTCACCCCCATCCTGCGCTACCGCAGGCCGGACGCGGCTGTCCAGCAGGTCCTTGATCTGATCCACGATTTCCGAATCCTCGCCGGTATGCTCCGCATGGCCCGATGCCGCTGTTGCGCCAGCACCCATGACAGGTTGGCCGGACTGAAAATGCTCCATCACCGCGCCAAGGATGGCGGGTTTGATATGGTCCCACTCTACGTCATCAGATTTGGTGACCGTGACAAAGTCATTACCAAAAAACACGCCGGTCACACCGCTGACACCAAAGATAAGCTTGGCCAAGGGGGACTTCTCACCCGCTTCGGCATTTGGGAAATCCGCAGTTCCTGCCTCCAGCACCGTCTGGCCGGGCAAAAACTTTAGTGTGGCCGGGTTTGGGGTGGATTCGGTCTGAATGAACATGGGACAGCTCCATCTGAGTTGCCTCTGATATGCGCGTGGCGCTCGTGGAAGTCAAGATTTGGAACGGTTCTAAATTTGGGCCGCGTAGTCCAACGCTTCACTCAACCTATCGTCCCCCCAGAACAGTTCGTCTTTGACATATAAACTGGGGGCGCCGAAAATGCCCTTGTCCTTGGCGCGCTCAGTTTGCTGGAACAGAGCGGATTTGATGCCCGGTTCACTGGTGCGGAGCAGCAAATCAGGCGATAGCCTGGCTTTGTCCAAACAAGCCAGCAGCGTCGCCTCGTCTGAGATATCACGCCCTTCACCAAACTCAGCGCTGTAGACCGCACGTACAAACCGGGCTTTATGATCGGGGTCGTCGATTGCCAGAACCAGCCGCGCCGCACGCAAGCCATTTTGGGGAAAGGGGTCGGGCTTCTGAAAAGGCAGACCCCGCGCCGCGCATAACCTTTCCATATCGCGCCACATATAGGAGCCCTTGGCGGGGTAGAGGTTGAACGGTGATGTGGTCCACCCCTGTTCCGCAAAGATAGGTCCCAGCAGAAAGGGCTGCCAATCGACCGTAAGGCCCCGGTCGGCAGCGACCTGTTCAATGCGCATGGCGCTGAGATAGGAGTAGGTCGAGGCGAATTCGAACCAGAACTCGACCCGCGACGCCATATCAGGTGATTTCCTCAAGTTTTTCCTTGCTCAGATCACCGGGTACGATCGTGATCGGAATTGGCAGACTGCCCGAACTTTTGGTCAACTGGGTGATCAGGGGGCCGGGGCCTTTCTTGTCGGTTCCTGCGCCCAAAACCAGCACTCCGATTTCAGGGTCCGATTGAACATGTTCGATGATCTGAGGCACGGGATCGCCTTCCCGGATCGCGAGCTCTGGATCAACGCCCTGTTTGTCGCGCATCCATTTGGCGAACACCTCGTAATGGGCATGGATACGCTCGCGCGCTTCTTCCCGCATCACCTCGGCCACGCCAATCCAATGGTTGAACTCATCCGGCGGGATCACCGACAAGATCGTGACGCCGCCACCGGTGTGCGAGGCGCGCATGGCGGCAAAACGCATCGCGTTCAGGCATTCGCGGCTATCATCCAATACGACCAGAAACTTGCGCATGGGGGTCCTCATTCATTTCGGGGATCATGCCCGACCGATTGCGTGCTGGCAACTCGGGTAAATCCCAGGTGATCGGTTAGCCTTCGCTTGCAGCCCAATCCCAGTAAAGCGCGCGGGCGCGCCGGGCAATAGGGCCAATCTGATATTGCGTATCGTCCAGAGCCGTCACAGGCGTCACCTTGTTCATATTTCCGGACATGAATACCTCATCCGCTGCGTGGAAATCATCAAAGCTCAGGATGGTTTCGTGGATCGTGACACCATCCGCGCGCAAGTTTGCAATATGACGCGCGCGGGTGATCCCGGCTAGGAACGTGCCGTTTGGGATTGGGGTGAACACCTCTCCATCCTTGGCCATGAAGATATTGGCGGTTGCAGTCTCGGCAACATTGCCCATCGCATCTGCGACCAGAGCGTTTGAGAAACCCTTGGCCTTTGCTTCGGCCAACATGCGGGCATTGTTGGGGTACAGACACCCGGCCTTGGCGTTCACCACGGCAGATTCCAGAACTGGCCGCCGAAACTGCGTGGTCGTAAGCGTGGCAGAGGCCGTTTCGGGTGCCATCGGGATTTCTTCCAGACAGATTGCAAACCCTGTGCTGTTTTCCTGTGGCACAATTGCGGTGTGATCGCCATCGATGCCCCAATACATTGGACGAATATAGACAGCGCTGTCCGGGGCATAGGTTTGCAACCCCTCATGCACCAATTCGACCATGTGTTCGGGGGTCACGGTCGGGGTCAGCATCAGCGCTTTGGCGGATCGGTTGACGCGCTCGCAATGTGCCAGCAAATCCGGTGCCATACCATTGAAATACCGCGCCCCGTCAAAGACAGAGGATCCCAGCCACGCGCCATGATCTGCCGCGCGCATGATAGGTGCATCCCCATCATGCCATTGGCCTTCGAAATAGGTGCGGATATTCTTGCCCGTTGCCATGACGCCCTCCCAAACTTTGGGCAAACCTAGGAGTGCGCCAGGCGAAGGTCCAGTGCAATCAGCGCACTGACGCGCCGACCATGCCTACGATCTCGTAGGTCCGTTTCAGAATCGGCTTGGTGATCTCGCGCGCCCGTTCGGCACCACGGGCCAGGATGCGGTCGATCTCGGACTGATCATTCATCAATCGGGCCATTTCGGACGAGATGGGCGAAAGCTTTTCGACCGCCAGATCGGCCAGCATCGGTTTGAAGTCTCCGAATTGCTTGCCGCCCACATCGGACAGCACCTGTTCCACGCTTTGATTCGAAAGCGCCGCATAGATATTGACCAGATTGCGCGCCTCGGGCCGGTCGTCCAAGCCGTCAGCTTCGGATGGCAGAGCATCCGGGTCCGTTTTGGCCTTGCGGATTTTCTTGGCGATCGTATCCGCGTCATCCGTCATGTTGATACGGCTCATATCCGACGGGTCGGATTTGGACATTTTCTTGGACCCGTCCCGCAAGCTCATAACCCGCGTGGCTGCCCCTTCGATCACCGGCTCGGTGATCGGAAAGAAATCCACACCAAAGTCATTGTTGAACTTGATCGCGATATCGCGTGTCAGTTCAAGGTGCTGTTTCTGATCGTCTCCCACGGGTACGTGCGTCGCGTGGTAGATCAGAATGTCAGCCGCCATCAGTGACGGATATGCAAACAGACCCAGCGAGGCGTTCTGCGTGTTCTTGCCCGCCTTGTCTTTCCACTGTGTCATCCGTTGCATCCAGCCCATCCGGGCCACGCAGTTGAAAATCCAGCCTAGTTGCGCGTGCTCAGGCACCTGGCTTTGGTTGAAAAGGATCGACTGTTCCGGATCGATACCTGCGGCTATGAACCCGGCGCATAGTTCGCGGGTATTGTGCAACAGCACTGCGGGGTCCTGCCATGTGGTGATCGCATGCAGGTCGACCATACAATAAACGGTTTCGAACTCTGGCCCTTGCATATCCACAAAGCGCTTCAGCGCGCCCAGATAATTGCCCAAGGTCAGCCCGCCCGAGGGCTGGATGCCGGAAAACACGCGCGGCGTGAATTGGGTCTGGGTCATCGAAGGGAACTCCCGTCTGGAAAAATCAGCCCTCGTCGCTTACCCATGAGGGTAAGGGACGTCAACAGCCGCGAAAGGCCCGGCAGATGAGCAGTGAGCATTATACACCCGCCGTGAACCCTCTGCCGCCTGTCGTCGTGGCGCTGGTTCTGTTCATCATGGGGATCGAGCTGGCTTTTATTCTGGGCGAGCGCGGCCTGATCGGCGGCCCGGGGGCCATAGGCTGGCGCACGCAGGCGATTGACAGCTATTCGTTCTTTGTCAGCCAGTTTGATCGGATGTTGCAGACAGGGCAGTGGCGGGTCGACTATCTGATGCGCCTGATCACCTACCCGTTTGTCTCGTTCAACTTCACGCAATCCGTCTTTGTCTGCGTCTTTGTTCTGGCCATGGGCAAGATGGTTGCCGAAGTGTTCGGCAGCGTTGCGATGTTGCTGATCTTTGTGCTGTCTGGCGTCGGCGCAGCGGTCGTTTATGCGTTGATCCTGGCGCCTGGCGCCTATCTGGTTGGGGGCTTCCCACCTGTTTACGGGCTGATCGGCGCGTTCACGTGGCTTTTGTGGCGCAAGCTGTCTTTGGTGGGCGCAAACCAAGCCAAGGCGTTTCAACTGATCGCAGTGCTGATGGGAATTCAGTTTCTGTTTCGATTGATTTTTGGCGGTGCGCCGGATTGGATCGCCGATCTGGCGGGGTTTGCCACCGGGTTCGGATTGTCGTTCTTTCTGGCACCGGGTGGTTGGGCCCGGATCAGAGGTCGCATTCGGCGGGATTGATCAGGCGCGGCGCAAGGCGCGTTTGAACTCGGCCAGTTTGAAGGCACCCAATAGGTGTCCAAGCACAAAATACGCTACGGCTGCCGCGCCGATCAGTCCTAGAAGGGCAAGATAACGCCAGCCTGCCAACTCGAAGGCCCAGCCAAACATCTGGATGGCAACAAACAACACGACACCCATTCCAACCGAGGCCGCAACAATCCGCCAGGCCCGCTGTTTGAACCGATCATCAAATCGCGCCTCATCCCCCATGCGGCGCGCGCCGATGGCCAGCAAGGCGACCATGGCCCATCCAGCGGCAGAGGCGGCAATCGCGGGCGCAATCCATCCGACCAGCGGATATAGCCCGAAGGCCAAAGCCGCATTGATGACCATGGCGACCATAGCATAGCGGAACGGCGACCGCGTATCCTCGCGCGCAAAGAACAGGGGTTGCAGAAGTTTCTGCAGCATGAAGGCCGGAAGCCCGACGCCATAGACGGCGACGGCCAGCGCTGTGGCGGCGGTATCCTCGGCGCTGAACTGGCCCCGTTCGAACAGGACCGAAACCAGTGGGATCGGGATGATCAAAAAGGCGATGGTTGAGGGCAGCGTAAGCAGCAGCATGAACTCCCCGGCGCGGGAAAAGGCGTTGCGTGCGCCGTCTTTGTCATCCGCACGCAGGCGTCGGGACAGGTCGGGCAGCAGGACGATGCCGATAGCAATCCCGACAACGCCCAAGGGAAGTTGATACAGCCGATCTGCCGCAAAAAGCCAACTGACGGCTTTCTCGGTTTTCGAAGCAACCAGTTGCCCAACCACCAGATTGACTTGCGTGACACCCATGGCCAAAGCCGCCGGGATGGCGATGCGAACCATGTTTCGCATTTCGGGGCTGAGTTTGGGCATGCCGGGTCGAATGCGGATGCCTGCCCGTTCTGTCGCCACCCAGACCAACGCCAATTGCGCGATGCCGGCGATCGGGATCACGGCGATCAGCCAGCGAATGACCTCACCCCCGGACAGCGCGCCGAAGATCAGGGCGGTGCAAGCGAAGATGTTCAGCAAAACAGGGGCGGCAGCAGCGGCGGCAAAGCGTCCGGTTGCATTCAGGACACCCGAAAACAAAGCCGCCAGAGACATGAACAGGATGTAGGGAAAGACGACATAGCCGTAGTCGACGGCCAAATCGAACCGTTCGTCGCCATAAAATCCTTCTGCCGTGAGCCAGACAAGGCCGGGCATGAACACCATCGCCAGACCAACCAGTGCCAGCACGGCTGTACCGAGCAGATTAAAGGCATCCTGCGCGAACCCTTCGGCGTTTTCATCGCTCTCCAGCCGTTTCGAAAACATCGGGACAAAGGCAGCGTTGAATGCCCCCTCGGCAAAGAACCTACGGAACATGTTGGGCAGGCGGAACGCCGCCACGAACGCGTCCATCACCGGTCCGGGGCCTATGTAGGCGGTTAGCAGAATCTCTCGTAGAAACCCGAGGATACGGCTGGCCAGGGTCCAGAACCCAACCGTGAACAGGCCCGAAAACAAACGGATTTGCTTCATGAGACCGCGCGCTCGGCGCCTTCGGTGATGGCTTTGCGCAGCTTTGCCTCAAGCCCGCGTTGCTTGCTTTCCGAGTGGTACTTCAGGCCAAACATATCTTTCACGTAGAAGGTATCCACAACCTGTTCGCCATAGGTCGCGATCACCGCATTGGCGATATAGACGTTCGAGGATGCAAGCGTACGGGTCAGATCATACAAAAGCCCGGTCCGATCACGAGTATCCACCTCGATGATCGTATAGATCTCGGACCCCTCGTTGTCGAAGGTGATATGGGTCGGCACGTTGAAGGCGCGTTCGCGCTTCTTGATCTTGTCGCGGGATTTCAGTGCTTCACCGGCGACCACCTCACCTTTGAGCGTCTTCTGGATCATTTGCGTCAGTCGCGGCAGGCGCGAGGCTTCGAACGGGTGTCCCTCGGCATCCTGTATCCAGAACGCATCGGTGACATAGCCATCCTTGGTCGTGTAGCTGCGTGCGTCCACGACATTGGCCCCAACCAATGCCAGCGCACCGGCGATCCGTGCGAAAATGCCGGGATGATCACCCATCGCAAAACAGGCGCGGGTTGCATCGCGGTCCTCATCCGGGTGCAGGCGGATTTCCATCGCGCCGGGATCACCGCTGCGTTCTAGGGCGCGCAACATCTCTGCAAATTCTGCGTGGGCCGACAGAGGCAGACCTTGCCAATAGGGCGCATAGTGGCGTCCGGTCTCTGCCTTGAGGTCAGCCTTGGACCAGTCCGCCAGCTCGGCGCGCAGCGCCTTTTTGGCCTCTGCCCCGCGATTGGCGCGGTTCAGGACCTCCAGTCCGGTTTCGAGCGCGCGCTTGGTTTCAGCATGCAACGCACGTAGCAGAGTGGCTTTCCAGTTATTCCAGGTGGTCGGCCCGACACCGCGAATGTCACAGACCGTCAGCACAGTCAGCAGGTCCAACCGCTTGACCGTCTGAACAGCCTTGGCAAAGTCGCGCACCGTGCGCGGGTCCGAAACATCGCGTTTTTGTGCCATGTCCGACATCAGCAGGTGATACCGCACAAGCCATTCGACCGTTTCACACTCGGTCTTGTTCAACCCAAGCCTGGGGGTGACCTTGCGCGCGATTTGCGCGCCTAGGATCGAATGATCTTCGGGTCGCCCTTTGGCAATATCATGCAGCAACAGCGCCACATACAGAACCTTGCGATTGACGCCGCCTTCCAGAATCGATGAGGCCAATGGCAAAGCCTCAACCAATTCGCCACGTTCAATCTGGGCAAGGTTCGTAATGCACTGGATGGTATGCTCGTCCACCGTGTAGCTGTGATACATATTGAATTGCATCATCGCGACGATGTGTTCGAACTCGGGCAGGAAGGCCGATAGCACGCCAAGCTCGTTCATGCGTCTCAGGGCACGTTCGGGGTTTCCGTGTTTGAGCATCAGGTCCAGAAAGATGCGCCGCGCTTCTTTGTCGTTGCGCATCTCGTCATCGATCAGGTTCAGATTGGCCGTGACAAGGCGCATGGCGTCGGGATGGATCAGCATGCCTGTCCGCAGCCCTTCTTCAAACAGGCGCAGCAGGTTGACCTTGTCAGACAGAAAGGCATCTGGGTCGGCAATGTCCAGCCGCCCATGCACAACCTTGTATCCGGTTTTGACCTGGGGACGCCGGCGGAAAATCCGTTCCAGCAGCGGGGCGCCTTTCATATGCGCCGCTTCCAGCTTGGTCAGGAAGATTCGCGTCAGTTCTCCCACGCGTGTCGCCTCGCGGAAATAGCGCTGCATGAACACTTCGACCGCGCGTCGCCCGGCACGGTCTTTGTATCCCATGCGCGCCGCCACCTCGACTTGCAGATCAAAGGTCAGCTGTTCCGTTGCCCGACCGGTCACCAGATGCAGATGAGATCGAACGGCCCATAGAAAATCTTCGGCCTCGACAAATGTTTTGAATTCCTCAGGCGTAAACAAACCCAGAGGCACCAGCTCGGCCACGTCCTGCACACCGTAGATATATTTGGCAATCCAATACAGAGATTGCAGGTCGCGCAATCCGCCTTTGCCTTCTTTCACATTGGGCTCGACCACATAGCGCTGGCCCTGTTTCAGGTGCCGGGCGTCGCGTTCTTGCAGCTTGGCTTCGATAAACTCGCGCTCGGTTCCTTTGAACAGTTCAGATTTGAGCCGCTTGTCCAACTCATCCGCCAGTGCGTTGTCACCCGCCAGATAACGCTGTTCCAGCATGGCGGTACGGATGGTGAAATCTTCCGCCCCGAGGCGCAGGCAGTCTTTGATCGTGCGAGAGGAGTTCCCGACCTTTAACCGCAGGTCCCACAGGATATAGAGCATGGATTCGATCACACTCTCAGCCCAGGCAGTGATCTTGTAAGGTGTCAGGAACAGCAGATCCACGTCGGATGCGGGGGCCATTTCGCCCCGCCCATAGCCGCCAACCGCCAGAACGGCAATCCGTTCACCACGTGTGGGGGTGGCAAGCGGGTGCAGCCGCTCGCTGGATACGCGCATTGCTGAGCCCACCAGCTGATCGGTCAGGTAGGTGTACGAGCGGGTCAAGGCGCGCGCCTCAAATGGGCGCGTCGCAAAGGCATGTGCAATCGCGTTGCGCCCGGATTTTTGCGCCTCCCGCAGAATACGCACGGTCTCGGCCCGCATAGCGGTATTGTCCGTGCATGTCTCAAACGCAGCGGCCAGTTGTTCATTCACGCTGACGCTGTCGAAAATGTCTTCGGCGGGGCAGATCAGTGCAGCATCAGGCGCGGGGATCAGGCCGGGCCGGTCAGAAACCGGCGCCAGCGAAGCTTTGTGGGGCAGGGTCAATCACAACCACCTGTTTGTTTTGGATCGTGGCGACGGCCAGACCGCGTTCATTGGTGCCGTTCGGTCGCAGGCGGAAAATGCCACCAACGCCCTGGAAGCCGGCGTTCTGGGTCAGGGCTGCTCCGGTCAGCGCATTGGATTTGCCCTGCGCGACCAAAGCGCCAATGGCGGCGATCCCGTCATAGGCCAGGCCGCTGATCGGATGCGGTGCTTCGCCATAGGTTGCGTTATAACGCTGACGATAGGATTGCGCCTTCGATGGATCGGGTAGGGCAAACCACCCCCCCTGAACCCCCGGCAGTTCAAGCGTTTGCGGCGGGATGTCCCAACGCGTCAAACCAATGAACTGGGTTGTGGCGGGGGACACACCCGCTTCGGGCAAAAGCTGCGTCAGCAAAGGCAGTGCCCCGGCCGTTGTCGCTGTCAAGAAAACCGAATCCGCACCCGAAGAATCGACGGTTGCCTTGATGGTCGGCACCGCGTTGATCACTCCTTGTTGCGAACGATCATAGGAAACGGTGCCCGCGTTGTTGACAGGGCTGCTGCCCAAGGCCGAGGCAATCGCAGATTGACCCAACTGACCTGCGGCGTCGTTGCTGTAGACGATCACGGTTCCGGTTTTGCCCTGAGAGGCCGAATAGTTCACCAGCCGGTTCGCAGTGTTTTGGAACGTAGGCCCAAGAACAAAAACATTGCCTCCGGCGATGCTGGTATTGTTCGAGAAAGACAGGACATTGACGTTTTTGTTCAATACTGCCAGTCCGGCGGCATTTGCAGCCTGCGCATAAACCGGGCCAATGATTATCTTTGCTCCGTCCGCCACAGCCTGTTGCGCGACTGTCGAGGCGGTACCGGCATTTCCGGCCGTGTCATAGACCCGAAGGTCGACTTTCACGTTCGGTAGATCAGACATGGCAAGCCGCGCCGCATTCTCCAAGCTCTGCGCCAATGCGGCGTCACCGGCCTGACCTGATCCGCGCGGCACCAAAAGGGCGACGGGAACGGGATCGGATGTATCGATCGACGGACCGCCGCCAAGGCCGCCAGGCTCACAGGCCGCTAGAAATGCTGCGGTGGCCAGGACCGCTGCGGCTTTCGCCAGCTTGCTTACGGGCTTGCAAACAGTAAACATCTAAAAGAAAACTCCCTGATCCGGCAGCGCGCGACGCCGCTGTTCTGTCGATCCGGGATAATAAACGTCACGCGGTGAGGGTCCAGCTTTGAATTTCCAAAAGACCAGATTGGCTGCGGGCCTGTATTTTGTTGCCACACCCCTTGGCACCGCGCGCGACATTACGCTCAGGGCTTTGGACGTCTTGGCCTCTGCCGACATGATCGCGGCAGAAGACACCCGCAGCCTGCGCAGACTGATGGAGATTCATGGCGTTCCACTGGAGGGGCGGCGCATTCAGGCCTATCACGATCACAGCGGTGCAGGAGCACGCGGCAAAATCATGGATGCGCTGGAACAAGGGCTTTCGGTGGCCTATGCGTCCGAGGCCGGAATGCCGCTGATTGCGGACCCGGGCTATGATCTGGGGCGGCAGGCGTCTGAGGCCGGGTATGCGGTGACCTGCGCGCCCGGCCCATCGGCGGTTTTGACCGCACTCACGCTAGCCGGATTGCCAACGGATGCGTTCTTTTTTGCGGGTTTTTTGCCAAATGCCTCTGGCGCGCGCCGCAGCCGCATCGAAGCGCTGCGTGATATCCCCGGCACGCTTGCTTTTTACGAATCGCCTAAGCGCGTAGCGGCGTGCCTGTCTGATCTGGCAGGCGTTCTGGGATCGGACCGCCAAGCCGCGCTTTGCCGTGAATTGACGAAAAAATTCGAAGAGGTTCGGCGCGGCAGCTTGGGTGAACTTTCGGAAGCCTATCAGGAGCAATCCGTCAAAGGTGAAGTTGTTCTGCTGGTGGATCGCAGCCATTCGCAAAGCGTTAACGAGTCTGACGTAGAAGACGCTTTGAAACAGGCCCTGCAAACCCATTCGGTACGGGATGCGGCGGATTTGGTGTCGCAAATGTACGATCTGCCGCGTCGCCCGATCTATCAAAAGGCCCTGAAACTGGGAAAGGGATAAGATGGCGCAGCGCGCGGTTCAGGGATCGGTTTCTTATCACTCGGGACAGGCCGCTGAACTGCAGGTGACGACGGACTATGAACGCCGCGGATACTCGATTGCGCATCGACGCTGGCGCGGTGCAGGCGGAGAGATTGATCTGATCGCACGTGATGCGGATGGGCTGGTGTTCATCGAGGTGAAGAAAAGCAGCAGTTTTGACAAGGCCGCTGCCCGGATCACGCGGCGGCAGGCGGAACGGATTTGCGCCTCTGCCGCGCAGTTTCTGGAAAACGAACCGGGCGGGCAACTGACGAATGTTCGGTTTGACGCCGCCCTGGTTGACCACACGGGGGCTGTTCAAATCATCGAAAACGCCTTTGGGCAGGCGTAAGCCCCATTGAACCCCTCGGCCTGCTGGGCCATGTATCTGGCATGAAGTTGAGGGACATGCCATGAAAATCGCCTTTCAAATGGACCCGATCGGGGACGTGGACATAAATGCCGACAGCTCTTTCCGCCTGGCGGAAGAGGCGCAGGCCAGAGGTCATGAGCTGTTCTTCTACGGCCCGGACCAATTGGCCTATCAGGAAGGCAGGATCACGGCACGTGGTCAGGACATGACAGTGCAGCGCGTCCCCGGCGATCCGGCAGTTCTTGGGCCTGAGCGCGAAGTTGATCTGGCCGATTTTGATGTCGTCTGGCTGCGTCAGGACCCTCCGTTCGACATGCATTATATTACTTCGACACACCTGTTGGACCGGCTCAAAGGTCAGACTCTGGTGGTGAATGATCCGTTCTGGGTCCGCAACTATCCTGAAAAACTACTGGTGTTGGATTTCCCGGAATTGACGCCGCCCACCTCGATTGCGCGGGACTTGCGAACCATCAAAGCGTTCAAGGACAAGCATCAGGATATCATCCTGAAACCGCTATATGGCAATGGCGGTGCGGGCGTGTTTCGGTTGGATGCGGGTGATCGCAACCTGACCTCTCTGCATGAGCTTTTCACTGGCTTCTCGCGTGAGCCGTTGATTGTGCAAAAATTCCTGCCGGATGTCAGAAATGGCGACAAGCGCGTGATCCTTGTGGATGGCGAAGCCGTTGGAGCCATTAACCGCGTTCCGGCCGAAGGTGAGACCAGATCAAACATGCATGTGGGAGGGCGGCCCGAGAAAATCGGACTTTCAGAACGTGATCTGGAAATCTGCGCTGCTATCGGCCCGCTTCTGAGAGAAAAAGGTCAGATCTTTGTCGGCATCGACGTGATTGGCGACTACCTCACCGAGATCAACGTCACTTCCCCAACCGGCATACAAGAGCTTGAGCGGTTCAATGGTGAGAACATTGCCGAAAAAATCTGGCAGGCGATTGAGGCCAAAGTTTAAGCCATCACCTTGGCGCTGATGCGAAAGCTCAGCGCTTCGGCCACATGGGGGCGGCGGATATCCGGGGTCCCTTCAAGATCGGCAATGGTTCGTGCGACCCGAAGGATGCGGTGAAATGCGCGGGCTGACAGGCCGAACCGGTCAGCTGCCTTAAGCAGCAAGTCCTTCCCTTCTGCATCGGGCGCCGCAACTTCCTCCAGAAGCTTACCCTCTACGTCGGCATTCTGACGCACAGAAGTGTGTCCCTCGAACCGGGCGGACTGCACCGCCCGTGCTTGTTCGACGCGTGCGGCGACGGTGGTCGAACTGTCGCCTGAGGGCGGCAGATCAAGGTCGGTAAATGCAACCGGTGGCACTTCGATCCGCAGGTCGAACCTGTCCATCAACGGGCCGGAAATGCGGTTGAGGTAATCCTCGCCGCATCCGGGTGCACGCGAACAGGCGCGGGACGGGTCGGTCAAGTATCCGCATTTGCAAGGGTTGGCTGCTGCGATCAGCATGAAGCGGCAGGGATATTTCACATGTGCATTGGCACGGGCGACCATGACTTCGCCGGTTTCAATCGGCTGGCGCAGGGTTTCCAGCACTGTTCGGGGGAATTCAGGGAATTCGTCCATGAACAGCACGCCGTTATGGGCCAGCGATATCTCACCCGGCTTCGCGCCCTTACCGCCACCGACAATCGCCGCCATTGATGCGGTGTGATGTGGTTCCCGAAAAGGCCTGGCACGGCTGATTCCGCCTTCATCCAACAGACCGCAGAGCGATTGGATCATTGACGTTTCCAAAGCTTCAATCGGGGTCAATGGGGGAAGAATCCCGGGAAGGCGGGCCGCCAGCATGGATTTCCCAGAGCCGGGCGTACCGATCATGATCAGATGGTGCCGACCTGCTGCCGCAATCTCCAACGCACGTTTGGCCCGTTCCTGCCCCTTCACATCACGCAGATCACGTTGGTTGGTTGCGAGGGTCACCTCACCCGGAATTGCGGCGGCAAGCGGCGTCTGGCCCGAAAAGTGGCGCACCACATCGCCCAATGACCCAGCGCCAATCACCTGGGTTGCATCGACCCAAGCCGCCTCGGCGCTGGAGGCGCGCGGGCACAGCAAGGCGCGATCTTCGGACGCGGCGGTCATCGCGGCAGGCAGAGCCCCGACTACAGGAACCAGTGACCCATCCAGCGATAATTCGCCCAAAGCGACCGTTCCTTCTGCCGCGTCGGCAGGAATAATCTCAAGCGCCGAAAGTAATGCGACGGCAATGGGCAGGTCGAAATGGCTGCCTTCTTTCGGTAGATCCGCTGGGGACAGGTTGATGGTGATCCGTTTCGATGGCAGAGCGATGGCCATGGCGCTGAGCGCGCTGCGCACCCGGTCGCGGGCTTCCGAGACCGCCTTGTCCGGTAACCCTACGATCGAAAACGCGGGCAGTCCGGGCGAAACGGCGCATTGCACCTCGACCGGGCGGGCATCAACCCCTTGAAACGCAACAGTATGGGCGCGGGCGACCATGGCAATCCTGTTCTTGGTTAACAGGACGTTGCTGCCATGGTTGCGGTTTAGGAATCGTTAACGGCGTCTCGTATGGCGATGAATTTTGGCCAAGCCTCGGGGTCTGCGGCAGTTTTATCGCGGCAGAATGCGTTACAAAAACCCCAGCATTGCCCATCGAGTTCCAGAAAATCCGTTACCGGTTCCCCGGAATACGGGCAGTGCGCATTCAAGGAAGGGCCGGTCTCGACAGCTTTGGCAGTTGAAACACCACCAACGGGCCAGGGTGAAGAAACGGAGCCATGATTGTAGGGAAATGGATCGTACTCAACTGTCAGTCCCATGGCCCGCCATTGCCGTACCGAGGTCTCCCCAAGCAGAAAATGGCAATAGTCGCGATTGGGGTCAGACACCGGTAGACCATAGCCCACAATCCTCGCCGCGACGGGGGTGTAGAACACATCCGCAAGCGAATAGGCCCCGAACAATGGGCCATCTGCAGCCCCGGATATCTGGCGGGCATGGGCCCAAAGCGTTTCAACACGCGCCAAATCGGCCAGCGTATCCTGCGATGGGTTGAAGTCTTGCCAGGCGTGTTTCAACTGCATGGGGCAGTCTTCACGCAAGGCGTTGAATCCGGCGGTCATCTCGGCGCAGAGCCAGCGGGCCGTTGCCCGTGCTGCCGCATCCTTTGGCCAGAGCCCGGCATCCGGATGGCGTTCTGCCAGTGTTTCGGCCATCGCCAGGCTTTCACCCACGACCGTTCCGTCGGGCAGGCGCAAGGCGGGCACAAGCCGTGCGGGTGCGAGGGTTTGCATATCCTGCGCCATAGTGCCGGAATACAGCCCCATCATATGGGTTCGATAAGGCAGGCTGAACTTCTCCAGCATCAGCCAACCGCGCAAAGACCAGCTGGAAAACAGCCTGTCACCGATAAAGAGATCATAGGTCATGAGCCCACGATGGCGTCGGACAGGCAATTGGTAAATCAGTGATTTGTGCGCAGTGGGATCACGGACGGTGATTGATCGCCCCTGCGGACCAGCCTGTTCCCTTACAGGTCAGATGGGTGACCGACAGGTTGTCGATACGATGGGCAAAGGTCTGTTGTCCGTCCAGATCAAGGGCCCGCTGGACCTGCGTCAGGATAACCCCGAAATGGGCGACGATTACGATATCGCGGCCCTTATGATCCGCGATTAGGGCGTCAACAGTGCGGTCGACACGCGCGCGGACCTGATTCCAGCTTTCCCCGTTTGGTGGGCGCACATCACCGGGATTATCCCAATAGGCAAAGGCCAGTTCGGCGTCTTCTGCCTCGATCTCCTTGAAACCGCGCAATTCCCATGCCCCGAAATTAATCTCTCGCAAATCACGATGATGGGGCAGGCGTGCGCGTGCGCCTTGAATAGCGGATGCGGTATCAACGGCGCGCGTCAGGTCTGATGAGATAACAACGGCGTCACGAGGTAAGTAATCATGCAACCGCTTCAGGGCGGCGGTGTCGCTAAGATCGGCGGGAACATCAGACCACCCGACCATGGTTTTGGCATGGGTTGGGCCGTGCCGGACCAGATGTAATAGCGTCACGTAAGGGCCCCTTTCAGAACAGTTGGCAGACCTGCTGTCACCTGAACAACCAGCCCGGCTTGGGCGGCCAATGCGATGTTCAATCGGCCCTGCGCCTCACGAAACCGGCGGGCCAGCGTGTTTTCGGGGACGATACCGTGCCCCACCTCGTTCGATACGATGACGATTTGGGCCGGGCAATTCTTAAGGGCCTGTAACAGGGCAGTCTGCGCAACATGCAAATCACTTTCTGCCAACAGATGATTGGTCAGCCACATTGTGGCGCAATCGATCAGGCAAATCTGTTCGGCGTGCAGATCAGCCAGCACGGGAGCCAGATGCAGCGGAGCCTCGACCGTAGGCCAATCCGGCCCACGCTGCGCGATATGGTGATCGACTTTCGCACGCATCTCATCATCAAACACTTGTGAAGTGGCCAGATAAACGCGGCTTTTGCCCGACGAAACAACCAGTTGTTCGGCAAAAACAGACTTGCCCGATGCAGCCCCACCCAGAACAAAGGTTAAATCGGGAAGCACAATTCTTACCTTTCAAGTGATCCGGTCTGTTGGGTTCTGCGTATCGACCATAGGTCGGCAAGGCAAGCCCGGCCATCGAATATGAAATAGGGAGAGTTTCATGGCACTTGACAACACGACCGACTTTTCGATGTCCCGGCGAGCGATGAAGGCCGAACTGCTGGATGCAGAGACAGAGTTGAAACTGGCCTATGCGTGGCGAGACGAGCGCGATGAACAGGCCCTGCACCGTCTGATCACCGCTTACATGCGTTTGGCGATTTCAATGGCGGCCAAGTTCAAACGCTATGGCGCGCCGATGAACGATCTGATCCAAGAGGCCGGGTTGGGCCTGATGAAAGCAGCCGACAAATTCGATCCCGACCGGGGCGTGCGGTTTTCGACCTATGCGGTCTGGTGGATCAAGGCCAGCATTCAGGACTATGTGATGCGCAACTGGTCTATGGTGCGCACTGGCTCGACCTCGTCTCAGAAATCCTTGTTTTTCAATATGCGCCGTGTTCAGGCGCGGTTGGAGCGCGAGGCCGCAACCGAAGGCCTTGAGCTGGATCGCCATCAATTGCACCAGATGATTGCGACCGAGATTGGTGTGCCGCTGCGCGATGTCGAGATGATGGAAGGTCGCCTGTCCGGATCGGATTTCTCGTTGAATGCGGTGCAATCCGCCGATGAGGATGGGCGCGAATGGATCGACGCGCTGGAAGATGATCGTGAGCAGGCCGCCGAAGCGGTAGAACACAGCCATGATACCGAGCAATTACGCGAATGGTTGCTAACCGCGATGAAATCGCTGAATGACCGGGAAAGGTTCATCGTGCGTGAACGCAAGCTGCGGGAACCGGCACGAACCCTTGAAAGCTTGGGTGACGAGCTTGGTCTATCAAAGGAACGCGTGCGCCAGCTTGAGGCTGCCGCCTTCACGAAGATGCGTAAGAACCTTGAAGCCCAATCGCGTGAGGTGCAACACTTCATCGCATGACACGGCTTGCGATTCTTCTTTTTGCTCTGACAGTTACGGCAATCCCGGCGTGCCCGGGTATTGCCTCTGACCTTATCCCTGACGACGTGGTTGCTGCGATGCAGGCAGCGGATGTCGTGATATTGGGCGAGATTCACGACAATCCGGACCATCACAAGGTTCAGACCGAGGCGATTGAGGTGATCGCCCCGTCTGCTGTCGTTTGGGAAATGGTTACCGAAGAGGGCGCACAACGTTTGGCGCGGACAGCGGCGTCCAATCCAGAAGAACTGGGTCGCATCCTGCGCTGGGCAGAAACGGGCTGGCCGCCGCTCAGCATGTACTATCCCATCTTTCAGGCGACAGATGCGCCGGTCTACGGTGCGATGGTGCCTCGCGCCGCAGCACGCGCGGCCATGGAACGCGGCGCGGCAACCGCACTTGGCGCAGATGCGGCACGCTACGGTCTGACGGTTCCACTGCCTGCGCAAGAACAAGCGGCGCGTGAGGCGGATCAGCTTGTGGCGCATTGCAATGCCCTGCCCGAACAGGTGCTGCCGCAGATGGTTGCGATACAACGCTTGCGTGATGCAGTGCTGACGCGGTCGATCCTGCTGGCGGTGGACGATACCGGCGGGCCGGTAGCTGTGATCACTGGCAACGGCCATGCGCGCAAGGATCGCGGTATCCCCACCTTCCTGTCCCGCTTGCGTCCCGGTTTGAAGGTCTTTGTCGTTGGCCAATCCGAAGACGGGCAGATCGATGGCACCTTTGATGTGGTCATCGATAGCCCTGCAGTAGATCGCGAAGACCCCTGCAAAGCCTTCGAGGTGCAGAATTAACCGCTGGTACTACGCTGTGGCCTTGCCTAATGTCAGCGCCGACCAGAACGGGAAAGGCTGAACATGCTGGCTTCCAAACGTATCCTGCTGATCATTGGCGGAGGGATCGCGGCCTACAAGTCGCTGGACCTGATCCGCCGCCTGAAAGAGCGTGGCGCTGCCGTGACCCCGGTTCTGACCCGCGCTGCTGAAGAATTCGTGACACCTTTGTCCGTGTCCGCACTGGCGGGCGAGAAATGCTATCGCGACCTGTTTGACCTGACGGATGAGGCTGAGATGGGCCATATTCAGTTGTCGCGCTCTGCCGATCTGGTTGTGGTCGCCCCGGCGACGGCGGATCTGATGGGCAAAATGGCGGCAGGGTTGGCGAACGATCTGGCCTCAACCCTGTTGATGGCCACGGATACGCCTGTTCTATGTGCGCCCGCCATGAATGTGCGGATGTGGGATCATCCGGCAACACAACGTAATCTTGTGCAATTGCAGGCCGATGGCGTGCGTTTTGTCGGACCGAATGAAGGTGATATGGCCTGTGGCGAATACGGCCCCGGCAGAATGTCTGAACCGTTGGAGATTGTTGCGGCTATCGAAGCGCAACTGGAAGATGGTCCGCTTAAAGGAAAACGCATCCTTGTGACATCAGGCCCCACCCATGAACCGATCGATCCCGTGCGCTACATTGCCAACCGATCCTCGGGCGCGCAGGGTACGGCGGTGGCAGGGGCACTGGCAGCCCTGGGAGCAGAGGTGACATTTGTCACCGGTCCCGCAGATGTGCCGCCACCCGAAGGTG
Source organism: Ruegeria sp. YTSA075 (assembly GCF_059610245.1). Lineage (NCBI taxonomy): Bacteria > Pseudomonadati > Pseudomonadota > Alphaproteobacteria > Rhodobacterales > Roseobacteraceae > Ruegeria > Ruegeria sp. YTSA075. Next base: position 283,536 of record NZ_JBXWNG010000004.1, read on the forward strand.
TGCAGGTTGTACGCGTCGAAACAGCTCAGCAGATGTCAGACGCGGTGGATGCGGCCTTACCCGTGGATGCGGGCGTGTTTGCTGCAGCGGTGGCGGATTGGCGTGTGGCCAGTGCATCGGACCGGAAGCTGAAGAAAACCCAGGATGGCTTGCCCGCGCTTGAGTTTGCCGAAAACCCGGACATCTTGAAACGCGTCTCACACATGGAGCAAGGACGTCCGACGTTGCTTGTTGGCTTTGCTGCTGAAACCAATGACGTTCTTGAACATGCGACGGCAAAGCGCCAGCGCAAAGGGTGCGACTGGATCGTTGCCAATGATGTCAGCCCCGCGACGGGTATCATGGGCGGCACAGAGAATGCGGTTGTGTTGATTTCGGATGCTGGTGCTGAAGAATGGCCGCGCATGGGCAAGGATGCCGTTGCGGCCCGACTGGCGCAAAAGATTGCTGAGGCGTTGGGTAACTGATGCCCCCAGCCCTGAACAAAGAGGTACGATGATGGTTGCAATCCGCGTGATCCGTGAGGCGGGCGCAGACGCTTTGGTGGCACTGCCGTCTTATGAGACGACCGGAGCCGCAGGGGCGGATGTGCGTGCAAATCTTCCGGGCGGTATCTCAATCACTTTGGAACCGGGGCAGCGTGCGCTGATCCCGACGGGGCTGCGGATCGAGATTCCCGCAGGGTATGAAGTGCAGGTCAGGCCGCGTTCCGGGCTTGCGTTGAAACACGGTATTACCCTGCCAAATACGCCGGGTACCATCGACAGCGACTATCGCGGGCCACTGGGTGTGATCCTGATGAACGCGGGGCAAGAGAGTTTCGAAGTTGCGCATGGCGAACGCATTGCGCAGTTGGTTGTTGCTCCGGTGGTTCAGGCAGATTTCCAGTTTGTCGATGGACTCAGCGAAACCGAACGCGGATCGGGCGGGTTCGGGTCTACCGGGCGCGGCTGATGCTACTGGTTCTGCTGCTTGCTGCCGGGCTTTGGGGTGTCGGTTATGTCGCGGGCGTTTCCCGCAGCGCGCGTATGGTTTCTGTGGGCGTTCTGCTGACGGGTGTCATTTTGGCGCAGTTGGTTCTGCCGGATGGCAACCCCCTGCGCGAGGCGACAGGCGGGTCCGCGGCGATATGGCTGATCCTGGCGGGGTGCGTCGGGTTGGTTCTGGGCTATGGCAAGATTATCAAGGCTCTGCGCAGCCGCGCAACATCCGTGTCTGAACAGGACCCTCAGGCGCGCACGGATCGGTTTTCGGAAACGGAACTCGACCGCTATGCCCGCCACATCGTACTGCGCGAATTGGGTGGACCGGGTCAGAAGAAGATGAAACAGGCGCGCGTGCTGGTGATAGGTGCAGGGGGTTTGGGTGCGCCGGCCCTGCAATATCTGGCGGCTGCGGGCGTGGGGACCATCGGGGTGGTCGATGACGATGTGGTCGAGAACGCCAACTTGCAACGACAGGTCATTCACCGCGATGCCGATATCGGAATGCCCAAGGTTTTTTCCGCACAGCAGGCAATGGAAGCGCAGAACCCGAACGTGGCGGTACTGCCATATCACCGCCGCCTGACAGAGGAGATCGCGGCCGATCTGTTCGCTGATTTCGACCTGATCCTAGACGGAACGGACAACTTCGATACCCGCTATCTGGCCAACCGAACGGCTGTAACTTTGGGCAAACCGCTGATTTCAGGTGCCTTATCACAATGGGAAGGGCAATTGAGCGTTTTTGATCCTGCAACCGCAGGCCCGTGCTACCAGTGCATTTTCCCCGAAGCACCCGCCGCCGGGCTCGCCCCGTCCTGTGCCGAGGCTGGAGTGATCGGGCCGCTGCCCGGCGTGGTTGGGTCTATGATGGCGGTCGAGGCGATCAAGGTGATCACAGGCGCGGGTGCCTCCTTGCGCGGTGAGATGCTGATCTATGATGCGCTCTATGGGGAAAGCCGTAAGATCACCCTGTCGAAACGTGCTGATTGCCCGATTTGCGGCTAGGTCGGGGCCGTAAATTCACACCCCCCTCTGGACCATTGGCGACCCTCTACATAGCTTGAGGGGCAAAGGAGACCTGTATGACCAACCCGATCCTGTCCGACTGGACCACACCTTTTGAGGTCGCCCCGTTTGCCGCGATCTCAGATGAGGATTTTGCCCCTGCGTTGGACCAAGCGATGGCGGCGCACAATGCCCAGATCGACGCGATTGCTGACAACCAGGACGCGCCCACCTTTGCCAACACAATCGAAGCGCTTGAGGCGGCGGGTGAGCAGTTGGACAAGGTCCTGTCAGTGTTCTTCACTGTGGCGGGTGCCGACAGCAATCCCAAGCGGGAAGAGTTGCAGCGGGAGTTTTCGCCGAAGCTTTCGGCGCATTTCTCGGGCATTTCATCGAACAAGGATTTGTTCCGCCGGGTGGCCGATTTGTGGCAGCGGCGCGATGATCTGGACCTGGGCGATGAGCAAGCCCGCGTTCTGATGCTAACCCATCGCGGCTTTGTCCGCGCCGGTTCTGCGCTGGAAGGTGAGGCCGATTCCCGGATGCAAGAGATCAAGTCTCGCCTCGCATCGTTGGGCACTTCTTTCACCCAGAATCTGCTGGCGGATGAGCGTGACTGGTTCATGGAACTGGCCGAGGATGATCTGGACGGTCTGCCCGATTTCGTGATCGCTGCGGCGCGCGCTGCGGGTGAGGAAAAGGGTGCGAACGGGCCGGTTGTGACCCTGTCCCGCTCATTGATTGTGCCGTTTCTGCAATTCTCATCCCGCCGTGACCTGCGGGAAAAAGCCTATCGCGCCTGGGCTGCGCGAGGGGCGAACGGGAACGAGACCGACAACCGCGAGATTGCAGCCGAAATTCTGACCCTGCGGGAAGAGCGGGCGAAATTGCTTGGCTACGACAGTTTTGCGGATTTCAAACTGGAAACCGAAATGGCCCGCTCGCCCGACCGCGTGCGCGATCTGTTGATGCAGGTTTGGGAGCCCGCCAAAGCCCGCGCCGATGCGGATGCCGAGATTCTGACCGGCATGATGCAGGAGGATGGTGTGAACGGCCTATTGGAGGCGTGGGACTGGCGCTACTATGCCGAAAAGCGCCGCAAGGCCGAGCATGATTTGGATGAGGCCGCGCTGAAACCCTACCTTCAACTCGACCGGATGATCGAGGCGTCTTTTGCCTGCGCCAACCGTCTGTTCGGGCTGGAGTTTGCGCCGCTGGACGTGCCGCTCTATCATCCAGATTGCCGGGCCTGGGAAGTGACGCGGAACGGGCGCCATGTGGCGGTTTTTATTGGCGATTATTTTGCCCGTGGTTCGAAACGGTCGGGCGCGTGGTGCAGCGCTATGCGGGCGCAGGCCAAGTTCCCCGAAGAACAAGCCCCCGTCGTGATCAACGTGTGCAACTTCGCGAAGGGCGATCCCGCGCTGCTGTCTTATGATGACGCGCGGACGCTGTTTCATGAATTTGGCCATGCGTTGCATCAGATGCTGTCGAACGTGACCTATGAAAGCATCTCGGGCACGTCCGTCGCGCGGGACTTCGTTGAACTGCCCAGCCAGCTTTACGAACACTGGCTGGAAGTGCCCGAGGTTCTGGCGGAATACGCCACCCATGCAGAAACGGGTGAGCCGATGCCTCAGGCGATGTTGGAGAAGGTGCTGAAGGCGGCCAATTTCGATCAAGGCTTCCAGACGGTTGAGTATGTGGCCTCGGCATTGGTCGATCTGGCCTTCCACGAAGGCGTAGCCCCTGAGAATCCGATGGCAAAACAGGCCGAGGTTCTGGCCGAAATCGGCATGCCAAAGGCCATCGGGATGCGCCACGCCACCCCGCATTTCGCCCATGTCTTTGCGGGCGACGGGTACAGCGCGGGCTACTATAGCTACATGTGGTCCGAGGTTATGGACGCCGACGCCTTTGCCGCGTTTGAAGAGGCTGGAGGCGCCTTTGACCCCGAACGGGCCAAAGCGCTGGAAGACAATATCCTATCCACTGGCGGCTCGCGCGAGGCCGAAGATCTGTATCTGGCATTCCGTGGCCGCCTGCCGGGCGTCGAGGCTTTGCTGAAAGGGCGGGGTCTGATCGCGGCCTGATCGGATCGGGCCGTCAGTACCCCAACTGGCGGTCCACCAGGTGCACGAAGGGCTCACCCGTCTCACCGCGCCGGATGTTTTCGCAGATCACTTGCGCGGCTGTGACGGGTCGGGTCTCGGACGCGATGTGCGGGGTGACCGTGACGTTCGGATGTGTCCAATAGGGGTGTTCGGGCGGCAGGGGTTCGACCCGAAATACATCAAGCGTCGCGTGTCCGATCTGCCCGGCGTTCAGCGCATCCAGCAGGGCGCCGTCATCGATCAGCGGGCCGCGTCCAGGATTGATGATCTTTGCCCCTTTCGGCAACAGCGCCAGCGTTTCGGCGTTCAGAGTGTTTTCCGTCGCGGGTGTGTCGGGGAGCAGCAACACGACAATCTCGGATTGGGACAAGGCGGTGTGCAGACCGTCGGCACCATGCAGGCAGGTCACGCCTTGGATGTCCTTCTGCGTGCGGCTCCACCCTAGGACGCGAAAGTTCAACGCGGCCAGCGCCTGCGCTGCCGCCTGACCCAACTCTCCCAGCCCCAGCACGCAAACCGTGCGCTCGGTCGCAAGCGGTGGCGCGATCGGGGTCCAAACACCGTCCTGCTGGGTGATATGGGTGTCCATGCCCAGATGATACCGCAGAACATGACCCACGACCCATTCGGTCATGCCTTGCGTCAATCCATGATCGACCATACGGGCCAACGGAACGGTCAGGGTTTCGTTGTCGGCGATGCTTTCGACCCCGGCCCAGAGGCTCAGCACGGCTTTGAGCTGAGAATAGGGTTTGAAGTCCAGTAAGCCGCCATTTGGTGCATAAATGACGTAGTCTACCTGATCCGGTTCGATGTCTGTGGCCAGATGCACGTCTAACCCCGCCTCAGCCAGCCCCATGGTCAGAAGCGGTTCATATATCGGCCACAGTTCAGGGCGCGCAGAGAATAGAACGTTGATGGGCATGAAGGGCCTTTCAGATCAGCGAGGGCGGTGGATATGTGCGCTTTGGACGATGCCGAAGGCGGCCATCAGGACCAACATGGCCGATCCGCCATAGCTGACCATCGGCAACGGTACGCCCACCACAGGGGCCAGCCCCATGACCATCGACATGTTGACCGCAAAGAATAGGAAGAAATTCAGAGCGATCCCGAGCACGACCAGTGAGGAGAACCGATCTTTGGTCGACAGCGCCGTGACCATGCAAAAGATCAGGATCAGGGCATAGAGTACCAGCAGGGTGATACCGCCGACAAAGCCGAATTCCTCTGCCAGCGTTGTGAAGATGAAATCGGTGTGCTTCTCGGGCAGGAAGTTCAGGCGTGATTGGGTGCCTTGCATGAAGCCCCGACCGTTCCAGCCACCCGATCCGAGCGCGATCTTGGACTGGGTGATGTGATAGCCTGCCCCCAATGGGTCTGTGGACGGGTCCAGAAACGTATCAATGCGGCGGAACTGATAGTCTTTCAGCAATTGCCACTCGGTCCCCCGACTGTTGAACACGGTCGCAATCAGGCCGACGACCGCAGCGATGACAGCAGCGAAATAGGCCCAGTGCACACCAGCCAGAAACATGAGCCCGCCACCGGCAGCCAGTAACAGGATCGAGGTTCCGAGATCCGGTTGCCGCAAAACCATGAAGGTTGGGATCAGGATCAGGATCACCGGTAGGATCACCCAAAGCGGGCGCGATGTTTTGTGTGACGGCAGCCAGTCATAGTAGGCCGCCAGCAGCATGACCAGCGTGACCTTCATGACCTCAGAGGGTTGCAGCCGCATGAACCCCAGATCGATCCAGCGTTGCGCGCCCATCCCAACGGTGCCAAAAAGCTCAACAAAAACCAGCAGGGCGATAGCGCCCAGATAGGCCAGCACAGACATGTTCCGCCAGAACCAGATCGGCACCAGCGCGACGATGAACATGACCGTGAGGCCCAGACCAAACCGTTCCATCTGAGGTTCGGCCCAGGGCATCCACGACCCACCTGCCACTGAATACAGCATCAGGAACCCGGCGCTCGCCGTGCTGATCAGCAACAGGGTCAAGGGCCAGTTCATGTACAGAAACTTGCGGAACCCCGATGGCGTGGATTTGACGTTATACTCAAGATAGCTCATGCGCGGTCCTTTTCGTCAGGACGCGCTTTGGGGCGACGATCGCCCTCAAGCCTCTTTTGCTGTTCCTTGATGCGGTCGCGGTCGGCAACCGGATAGGCCTCAAGTGGCGGGGTGCCGTTGTAAAGCGCCTGTAGCATGATATCCCGCGCGACGGGGGCTGCAGCTTTTGATCCGCCACCGCCATGTTCCACCACCACGGCAATTGCGTATTTGGGGTTGTCATAGGGCGCAAAGCTGACGAACAGGGCGTGGTCGCGCCGTTCCCAGGGCAGATCTTCGTTGCGGATCACACCGGCGGCCCGTTCAGCCTTGGTGATGTTGCGAACCTGGCTGGTGCCGGTCTTACCCGCCATACGCAGATCATCCGCGATGATCCGGCTGCGATAGGCCGTCCCGCGCCGGTCGTTCGACACCGACCACATCGCCTCGCGAATGTAGCGCAGGTTGGTCAGGCTGATCGGTAGCGCTTCACCCGCGCCCGAGGGCTGTTCGACTCCGTTGATCGACCGCACCAGTCGGGGCGCAACGGCGCGTCCCGTGGCGATCCTTGCGGTCATTACGGCCAGTTGCATGGGCGAGGCGAGCATGAAGCCCTGCCCGATGGACGCGTTGGCCGTATCACCGATCAGCCATTCCTCGCCATGAACCCGCTGTTTCCATGCCTGATTGGGCGCCAGCCCGGCGCGCACGGCGGACATGGGGATGTCATGCTTGATTCCCAGGCCAAGGATGTTGGACATCTCAGATATTTTGTCGATGCCGACCTTGATCGCCACGTCGTAGTAATAAACGTCGCAGCTGCGTTTCAGAGATGTATTCAAGTCCACCATGCCATGACCGCCGCGTTTCCAGCAGTGGAAGCGGCGGCTGCCGACTTTCAGATGGCCGGGACAATAGACGGTATTACCGGGGCCCACGACACCAGCTTCTAGTGCGGCCAGTGCGGTGACCATCTTGAAGGTCGACCCCGGCGGATAAGTGCCCTGAACTGTCTTGTTGGCCAGCGGGCGATACTTGTCCTGTGTCAGGAACTGATAATCTGCGACTGAGATACCGCGCACGAACAAGTTGGGGTCGAAACTGGGGGCCGAGGCCATCGCGCGCAGATCGCCGGTTTCGCAATCGATCACAACAGCGGCGGCGCTTTCCCCGGCCAGTCTTGCCTGTGCGTATTGTTGCAGGTTTGCGTCGACTGACAATTGTAGATCGGCACCGGGCTGACCCTCCTGCCGATCCAACTCGCGCATGACACGGCCTGTCGCGTTGACTTCGACCCGTTTGGACCCGGCCCGACCGCGCAACGAGATTTCCTGTTTTGCCTCCAACCCGACCTTGCCAATCTGGAACCGAGGGATGCGCAGCACCGGTTCGGGGTCTTCGATCTGGCTGAGGTCATAGTCGCTGACCGGGCCAACATAACCGACGATATGGGCGAAATCCTCGTATCTGGGATATTGCCGGGTTGAGCCGACCTCGGGCGTCACGCCAGGAAGTGCAGGTGCGTTCACCGCAACTTTCGAGATATCCTCCCACGTCACCTGATCGGCCAGTGTGACCGGCAGGAATGGGGCCGAGCGGCGTATCTCGGTCTTGGCGCGCTCTATCTCATCCTCGGTCAGCGGGATTAGGTTGGACAGCTTGGCAATCACCTTGTCCAGATCACCTGCATCTTCGGGAACGATCACGATACGATATGATGGCGTGTTCTGCCCGATGATCTGACCATTGCGGTCATAGATCCGACCGCGTGTTGGTGGGATCAGGCGCAGGTTAATGCGGTTTTCTTCGGCCAAAAGCCGGTACTGGTCGGCTTGTTCAACCTGCATGAACCGCATCCGCGCGGCCAGCCCGCCGACAAAGGCGGCTTGCAAACCGCCCAGTATCAGCGCCCGACGCGGGAGGCGTTTATAGGCAAGGCCTTGCGCTTTGGATTTGCGTTGCTTCATGCCCGCGCCCCCGCAACACTAGCGTCCGCCGCTGATATCCTGCGAACGCCGAACACGGATTGGCTGAGAAGGACGATCGCAGGATAAGCTGCAATCGTCACGATCAGCTGGAACAGAACGGGTCCGAAGGCAGCTTGGTCGACAGATACGAGGGCCAGCAAAATACGATTGCCGAGAAATACCGCTGTAGTGACCATGCTGACGGATATCCATTCACCGATGAACCCGGCGTCTCGCATGCTGGGCGCGGCTGCATTCAGATAGGCCGCGCCGAGTACGATCAAAGCCGCCAGCAATCCGGGTGGGCGTTGCAAGAGCAGATCTGCCATCAGCATCACAGCCGCAATCAACAAGGTTGGAACATATTCTGGGCGGCGCAATACCCACGCAAAGGTCAGCGCGATCATCACATCCGGAAAGGGCCAGCGATCCGGCTGTGCGTTCAGCGGCAGCAAGTGCAGGAAAAGAACAAGAAACGCCATCAGGACGTAAAGCCCGCGCATGGCCCAATTGTAAGAGGCGGGTCTATCCATCGCCTGCCTCCTCGGATGTCAGCGACGCTTCGGGTTGTGTGGGTCCTACAACCGTGCCGGGGTCCCGAATGGTTGGGGCTGCATTGAAGCGCAGAACCCGCAGAAACTCTAGCCGCTCAAAATCGGCAGACAGGCGCACGCGCAGGCGGCCCCCCGGGTCCTCTGCGATTTGCCCGATGAGCAGCCCGGCAGGAAAAACGCCACCATCCCCGGACGTAATCACCCGGTCCCCGGGGCGCACGAGTTCCCGATTCTCCAGGAACTCGGCCGCGGGGGCAGGCGTGTTGTCGCCTGCAATCAAGGCGGTTTGCCCCGAAGGCTGGATGGTTGCCGGTATCGCGCTGGAGGCGTCGGTCAACAAGATCACTCGCGCTGTATCGGGCCCCACTCCCGAGATACGCCCTACCAGTCCGATCCCGTCCATCGTGGCCCAGCCATCAACGATCCCATCCCGTGCGCCCACGTTCAACAGAACGGACTGCCGAAACGGAGAGCCGCTATCGGCCATCACCACACCGGTGATATAGGTCAGGCGTGGATCAAGACGCACATTGTTCAGATCCAAAAGGCGCGCGTTTTCCTGCTCTAGCTGCAGCGCGGCCTCTTTCCACGCACGCATCAGGCGCAATTCGCTGCGCAGCTCTTGATTTTGTTCGCTGAGGCTTTGGTAGCTTTGAAAGTCACGCACCAAATTTACTGTTGCCGTGACCGGGACCATGGCCCATTCCATTGATGGAACAACGGCGTCCACCACCTGTGCGCGGAACCGTTCGACCCTTGGGCTGTCAATGCGCCAGACAAGGAAGATGCCCAGCAAGCACAGTATAACAATCCCCAGCAACAGTCGGCGCAGCGGGGTCGTGTAGTCATCGCGCTGTGATCGGTCTTTTGCCACAGGTTACCTTCCCGTGCTGCTCGTGCCGAATTTACCCTACATTCAAAGGGTGCGCGCCTTAGCTTTCGTAGTCAATCGCGTGGCGCAGTTGTTTTTCGTATTCTAGCGCTTTGCCAGTGCCCAAAGCCACACAATTCAGGCTTTCATCGGCTATCGACACCGCCAGACCGGTCTGTTCACGCAGTGCCAGATCAAGATCGCCCAACAAAGCACCCCCACCGGTCAGCATCACGCCCCGGTCGACAATGTCCGCTGCCAGATCGGGTGGTGTGGTTTCCAAGGCGGTCATCACGGCCTCACAGATCGCCTGCACAGGTTCTGAAAGCGCTTCGGCCACCTGAGCCTGGCTGATCTCGATTTCCTTCGGTACACCGTTCAACAGGTCGCGGCCTCGGATATGCATCGACTGGCCGCGGCCATCGTCGGGCATGCGTGCGGTGCCGATGGTTGTTTTGATCCGCTCAGCCGTGGACTCACCCACCAGCAGGTTCTGCTGACGGCGCAGATACGAGATGATCGCCTCATCCATGCGGTCTCCGCCCACACGGACCGAGCGGGCATAGACGATGTCACCTAGCGACAGAACGGCAACCTCGGTTGTACCGCCACCGATATCCACGACCATGTTTCCGGTCGGATCGGTGATGGGCATCCCTGCGCCAATCGCCGCGGCAATTGGTTCGGCAATCAGACCGGCGCGGCGGGCCCCCGCAGACAGAACCGACTGACGGATCGCGCGTTTTTCCACTGGTGTCGCGCCATGGGGGACGCAGACGATGATCTTGGGTTTAGAGAATGTCGAGCGTTTGTGCACTTTGCGAATGAAGTGCTTGATCATTTCTTCAGCGGTGTCGAAATCGGCGATCACACCTTCGCGCATTGGGCGGATGGCCTCGATCGAACCGGGCGTCCGGCCCAGCATCAATTTGGCGTCTTCGCCGACGGCCAGAACCTTTTTGACCCCGTCTTTGACGTGGTAGGCAACAACGGACGGTTCAGACAGGATCACACCGCGACCCTTGACATAAACCAGCGTGTTTGCTGTCCCAAGGTCGATGGCCATGTCCGAAGTGAACAGGCCGCCCAGATTGCCTAAGATCCCCATGTTTCCCCTGATCCTGTATGTCAGTTTTTCTTCTGCCCGCGACTCGACGGTTCCGGGACGGATGACTTATAGGGTGCCAACTCGCCCGGTAAAAGGGCTGATTCCGTGACAATCAGCACCTTTTCGCCTCATTGGTAAGGACTTTAGAAGGCAAAATGCTCTCATATCAACATATTTACCATGCAGGAAATCTGGCTGATGTACAAAAACACGCTTTATTGGCGTCGGTTCTGCAGTATCTGACCCGCAAGGACAAGCCGATCAGCTATGTCGAGACCCATTCCGGGCGCGGTCTGTACCAATTGGACGCGGTCGAGGCGCTTCGAACTGGCGAAGCCGCAGCCGGGATCGAACGTGCTCGGCGTGAGGCATGGTTCGGTGCTGATCATCCAATGACACAGGTGCTGCAGGCGACACAGGCGCGATATGGCGCAGCGGCCTATCCCGGGTCACCTCTGATCGCGGCGCAACTATTGAGGGATCAGGACGCGCTGCATTTCGCAGAGATGCACCCGCAGGAGCATACAGCCCTGTCACTGGCGGTGTCGCCGTTTGGCGCGAAGACCTACCAGCAAGATGGGTTTGAACTGGCGCAATCCCTGCTGCCACCGACTCCTCGGCGCGGGTTGATGCTGATTGACCCCAGCTATGAGGTGAAGGCCGATTATGCGCGCTTACCGGGGCTCATCGCCAAGTTTCACCACAAATGGAATGTCGGTGTGATTGCCTTGTGGTATCCGATCCTGACGGATGGGCGCCACACTTCAATGATCGAGGCGCTGAGGTTGCAGAAATACCCCAAAGCCGTCTTCCATGAAGTGCAGTTCCCGCCTGCGCGGAATGGGCATCGAATGGTTGGGTCGGGGATGTTCATGTTGAACGCGCCGTTTGGTATTGAGGAAGAGATGACCCGCCTTTCGGATCGGTTCGCGTCTCTTGGAGCTGTTGAACGTTACACGAACCTGATCCAACCGTCATAGTATGACCAGGAGTGAGATGTTCGCCCCAAGTCAGATGATGCACCTGCCTGAATTGTTCCTTTGCAATGAAATTGGCGGCAGCGGCGGATCCACGCTGTAGATCACCTTCGTTGCAACACGCGTGCAGGGACAAGATGCGGACAAACCGGACTTATGCACCTGCCGCTTTCGCCGAAGCAGAAAATCTTCGCGACCGCAGCACTCAAATTTCAATTCTGCCCTGGACTTCACCGAACCGGTCGTTTGGAGGAAAGGGCTTCAGCTATCCCAATCCACCCGTTGTCCGACGCAAGATCGACACCAAGAAGCACCAATGCAATCTGCCTTACTTCCTTGGGCAAAATCCGCTTTGCGCACTTCGTATTAGCATCAGAGGCATGACGACAAACTCAAGCCCAAGACAGCGAACTCGGCAGGCCCGTCAGAGGCTTTTGATCAATGAGTAGCCTATGCGCTCTTGCGGATAATCAAGTTTCCCAGAAATGCATTCAACTTCTTGGTGCGTTTTTTGCCGTCAAGGACATCCACCAACGCTTCTGCCATGTCCGTTAGGGGCTGGCGATAGGTTGTCAGTTCGTAATGCGGGCTGGAGGCTTGAGGCGCGTTGTCGAAACCAGTAACAGCGATGTCCTCGGGCACGCGCAGACCGAGCTCAAAGCGGATCGCGTCGATCGTTCCCATAGCCAGTGCATCGTTTTCGCAGACCAGAACGTCCGGTAGCTCGGACTTTGGTGTATCCCGGAACCACTCAGCCACAAGATCGTATGCCATCTTGGGATCATACCGGTCGACCGACGCGAATTTGGGACGTGATCCTGTGGTCCTTTCCCATTGCGAAAGAAACGTTTCCTTCCGTTGAAGATGTGCCGATTGAGATTGCGGGCCTGCGATAAATAGCGGATTGCGATAGCCCGCCGAGAAGACATGCCGCGTGATCGCGGTCATGGCAGCGCGGTCATCGCAGCAGATAGAGATCGTGTTGTCATTGCTGGACATACGGGCAAAAACGATCAGTTTCTTGACCCTTTTAGCCCCAAGCGCGGTTTCAAGGCTTTGGTCATTGAAACTGACCCCAATGAGGACAGCCGCATCTACCCGTCTTTGGCTTGCATTGAGCAGGGCGGCCGAGGCGTCTTCTTCGTCGCTCGTGTTGACGAGCAGGGTGTCATAGCCGTTCTTTCGCAATATGCGCGTCAGGCGCTCCATCATGATCAGCTTGTGCGGGTTGGCAAAGTCATCGACCAGAAGCGCGACGAGGTTGGTTCGGTCCGTCGCAAGACTGGTTGCCAGCAGATCCGGGACATAGCCAAGCTCCTCGGCTGCCTTCATAACCTTTTCGCGTGATTTGGCAGAGATTGACGCGTCCTTCTTGAAGGCGCGATTCACTGTCCAGCGGGACACGCCAGCAAGCGCTGCGACATCATCTGCTGTAGTGGATCCTCCCTGATCGTTCATCTTTTTCGCAGACCTCCCAGCGCTCGAAACTCTTGGAATCACAAACGATCCATGCCCGGTACTCTGTGCAAGGCTAGCAGGAATTTGCACGCGGGTGCAAATTTTTCTTGCACGCGGGTGCAGAAATGTTGATGGTCTCTCTCAAACGAGAATCGGGAGGTCTCAGGATGCGGGTTGGATTGCTCGGCGCAGGGCGCATCGGAAATGTTCATGCACAGGCGATTTCTTCGCATCCGGAGAGCGAACTGGTCGCGGTTTCGGATGCGTTTGATAAGAACGCCCAGGCTCTGGCGAAGAGTTATGGCTGTGAAGTTCGCACCTCGGATGAGATCATCGCAGACACATCCATCGATGCCGTCCTTATCGCAACGTCGACCGACACGCACTCCGACCTGATCGAAGCAGCCGCAGCAGCAGAGAAGGCAGTCCTTTGCGAAAAGCCTGTGGACCTCAGCCTCGAACGCGCATCGGCCTGTCTTGGCAATGTCGGCGACAAGGCCTTAAACATCATGATCGGTTTCAACCGCCGCTTTGATCCGAGCTTCGGCGCGCTCAAGGCAGCCATCGACGCGGGTGAGATCGGCAAGCCTGAGTTGCTGTCGATCACGTCCTTTGACCCCGCCCCGCCGCCGGTCGAGTACATCAAGGTTTCCGGCGGCCTGTTCCGGGACATGATGATCCACGACTTCGACATGGCGAACTTCATCATGGGCGAAGCGCCCGTGTCCGTAAGCGCCGTCGGGACATCGGTGGTCGATCCCGCCATCGGCGCGGCTGGTGACGTTGACACCGCTGCTGTGACACTGACCTACGCGGACGGTCGCATTGCTGTGATCAAGAATTCCCGGCGCGCGGTCTATGGCTATGACCAGCGGGTCGAAGTGCTCGGCTCAGAAGGTTTGCTTCAGGCACAGAACGTGCTCGAGAACACACTGGTTAAATCCACGACGGCTGGCGTCAGCAGTGCCAAGCCCACATATTTTTTCCTCGAACGCTACATGCCCGCCTACAAGGCCGAATGGGCCGCTTTCGTGGAAGCCGTTCAGAGCAAGTCGGACATGCCAGTCAACCTGCACAACGGCGTCGAGGCATTGGCCATGGCTGAGGCCGCGACGCGCTCTGCGCAGAGAGGCCAGCCCGTCGCAATGGCAGACGTTTTAGAGATTTCGGGTCGCGGGGAGGCGGCCTGACAAGAGGCACTCGTCCTCTCGGGGCGATGCGAAATGCGCGACGGAGTCGCGTGAAAGAGCCGCCGGGTGACCGGCGTGAAAGGCAAACCAAGGGAGGATCCCAAATGAAAACCTTTTTGAAAGGCGCGGTCGCCGCCACGGCCATCGCTGTCGCAGCACCCGCCGTTGCCCAGGACATCTCGGTTGTTGTCCACGGTCAGGCCAACGATGCGTTCTGGTCCGTCGTCAAGGCCGGCGTCGATCAGGCCGCTGCCGATACCGGCGCGAACGTGTCTTACAACTCGCCTGAAACCTTCGACATGGTTCTGATGTCGCAACTGATCGACGCTGCCGTGAACGAAGAGCCCGATGGCTTGATCATCTCGTTCCCCGACCCCGATGCGCTCGGGCCCTCGGTTGAACGTGCGATTGCGGCTGGCATCCCTGTCATCACCATCAACGCCGGTGGTGCGCAGGGCAAAGAGCTGGGCACGGCGATGCACGTGGGCCAGGACGAATATGACGCAGGTGTCGCCGCTGGTGCAGCGCTTGCCGAAATGGGAGGCACGAACGCGCTCTGCGTGAACCAGGAAGTCGGCAACATCTCTCTCGACCAGCGCTGTGCTGGCTTTGAGGAAGGTTTCGGCGGCACCGTGACGGTTCTGCCGACTACCAACGATCCGGCGGAAATCGAATCCAAGGTTGCCGCTGCTCTGGCATCCGACGAAAGCGTCGACACCGTGATGGCACTGGGCGCATCCACGGCTGGTGAGCCTTCCGTTGCTGCAGCGAAAGCTTCGGGCCGCGACGTGAATGTCGCCACGTTCGACCTTTCGGCTGGCTTCCTGCAGTCGATCGTTGACGGCGATGCCGCCTTCGCTCTGGACCAGCAGCAGTACCTGCAGGGCTACATGGGCGTCTCTATCATGGCGTTGCAGGCCAAGTACGGCCTGATGCCGGGTGGCGACGTGGCTTCCGGCCCGAACCTGATCACCGCCGACAAAGCCGCGCAAGTGATCGAACTGTCCGCTCAAGGCATCCGCTAAGCCTTTAGCGAAGAGCAAAAGTGAGTGGCGCATGTGTGTGCCACTCACAAGCCAAAAGGGGGAGGGAATCCAATGAGCGACACGACACCGAATTCAATGACAGACGAAAGGATCAAGGCAGAGCCTTTGCTCTCACGTCTGATGAAACGGCCCGAGCTTGGCGCCATCGCGGGTGTTGTGCTGGTGGCTATCTTCTTCGTGATCACCGCCGATAGCGCGATGTTCACCACTTCGGGCATCATCAACTTTCTGACACCCGCCGCACAGCTTGGCATCCTCGCAATCGGTGCCGCGATGCTGATGATCGGCGGCGAGTTCGACCTCTCCATCGGGTCCATGGTTGCCTTCGCCGGTCTCTTCTTTGGGGTCTGCGTCATGGTTTGGGGCTTGCCCTTGATAATCGCCATTCCTCTGACTTTCCTGTTCTCGGCTTTCGTCGGGGCGATCAACGGGCTCATCGTGATCCGGTCTGGCTTGCCGTCCTTCATCGTGACTTTGGCGTTCCTTTTCATCCTGCGCGGTCTGTCGCTCGTCGGCTTGAAATGGGCGTCCGGAGGCTCAACCCAGTTGCGCGGTGTACGTGATGCGACCGAGAACGATTGGCTTGCACCTGTCTTCTCCGGGGATGCCTTTCCGGCTCTCTTCGGCTGGCTGGCCGAACGCGGTCTGGTCGAGACCTTCAAGAACGGCACGCCCAAAGTCACGGGGATCCCGGTTGAGATCCTTTGGTTCATCGTTCTTGCCTTGGCTGCAACTTACATCCTGCTTCGCACACCCGCCGGCAACTGGATCTTTGCAGCGGGCGGTGACAGCAGCGCAGCCTCAAATTCGGGTGTGCCAGTAAACCGGGTCAAGATCTCGCTCTTCATGGTCACGGCTTGCTGCGCTGCGCTTGTCGCCATCATCACCGTGATCGACGCAGGCTCGACCGACGCGCGTCGCGGTTTCCAGAAGGAATTCGAGGCGATCATCGCCGCGGTGATCGGCGGCTGCCTTCTGACTGGCGGTTACGGGTCGGCCATCGGGGCCTTCTTCGGCTCAATCATCTTCGGGATGGTGGTTATCGGCCTCACGTACACCGACTTTGACCAGGATTGGTTCCAGGTCTTCCTGGGCGGCATGCTCCTGATCGCGGTTCTCTTCAACAATGCCATTCGCAAGCGCGTCACGGGGGAGCGTTGATATGACCGAAGACAGCAAATTCCACCACGGCGATGTTGACGATAGCGTTGCCCCAATCGTCCAGATGAAGGACATTGAAAAGCACTTCGGCAACATCATCGCGCTTGCCGGTGTCAGTTTTGATATCCGCCCCGGCGAATGCCACTGCCTGCTGGGCGATAACGGTGCAGGTAAATCGACCTTCATCAAAACAATGTCAGGCGTGCACCAGCCTACGCATGGGGAAATTCTGTTTGAAGGCAAGCCGATGAGTTTCGCCACACCGCGGGATTCTATGGAAGCGGGTATAGCAACCGTGTTCCAGGATCTCGCAATGATCCCGTTAATGTCCGTATCTAGGAACTTCTTTATGGGGCGCGAGCCGACGAAAGGGCGCGGGCCGATGAAGCGTTTCGATCTGGAAACGGCGAACGAAATCACGATGGCCGAGATGCGCAAGATGGGCATTAACCTGCGTGCGCCCGACCAAGCGGTTGGCACCCTTTCAGGGGGTGAACGCCAAACGGTTGCCATTGCCCGTGCCGTGTATTTCGGAGCGAAAGTCCTGATCCTCGATGAACCGACCTCCGCACTTGGCGTGCGTCAAACCTCCAACGTGTTGGCGACAATCGACAAGGTGCGCAAGCAGGGCATCGGAGTGGTCTTCATCAGCCACAATGTCCGACATGCGCTAGCAGTTGGAGACAGATTCACTGTGCTAAACCGTGGCAAAACGCTTGGAACCGCAAAGCGCGGTGAGATCAGCCCAGAAGAGTTGCAGGATCTCATGGCTGGGGGCCAAGAAATGGCCCAGCTCGAAGGGTCGCTCGGCGGGACAGTTTAGCGAAGCTTGCCGAATACCACTCGGATTCCTCCCAAGGATAAAAAAGTGGTCAGTGGGGCTGGTGAGAGAAGTCTTATCGGCCCCACTTTTTCAAAATGACGTTTAAGGCACGGACAATGACAAAAATTGACCTCATCACCATTGGTCGGTCCTCGGTTGATCTCTACGGGGCGCAGATTGGCGGACGACTGGAAGATATGGGGTCGTTTGACAAGTATATTGGCGGCTCGCCCACCAATATCGCTTGCGGCACGGCGCGGCTGGGCCTCAAGTCGGCGGTGATTACTGGTGTCGGCGACGAGCATATGGGCCGGTTCATCGTGGAGCAGTTGCAGCGCGAGGGCGTCAACACTGACGGCGTCAAGACCGATCCGGACCGATTGACCGCGCTTGTGCTTCTGGGCATCCGCGATCAGGAACAGTTCCCATTGATTTTCTACCGCGAGAATTGCGCGGATATGGGTTTGACGGCTGATGATATCGACCCGGACTTTATTCGTTCAGCCCGCGCGGTTGTAGCAACGGGGACGCATCTGAGTCACCCGCAGGTAGAGGCGGCAACCATCAAGGCTCTGGAACTTGCTCGTGCAAACGGACAGCAGACCGCGCTCGACATCGATTATCGCCCGAACCTATGGGGTGTGGCCGGGCATGGCGATGGCGAAAGTCGCTTTGTCGAAAGCAAAGCGGTCACGGCGAAACTGCAATCGACGTTGCACCTTTTTGATCTGATCGTCGGCACCGAGGAAGAGTTCCACATCGCGGGTGGTTCAACCGATACGATCGCTGCACTGCGCGCGGTGCGTGCGGTGTCTGGCGCGACGCTGGTGTGTAAACGCGGCGCGGCAGGCGCGGTGGCCTTCACTGGCGACGTACCGGACAGTCTGGATGATGGGCAAGCGGGCCCGGGTTTTCCGATCGAGGTGTTCAATGTCCTGGGGGCTGGCGACGGCTTTATGTCTGGCCTGCTGAAAGGCTGGCTGGATGGCGAGGACTGGCCGACGGCATTGAAATACGCGAATGCTTGCGGTGCTTTTGCAGTTAGCCGCCATGGGTGCACGCCAGCGTATCCATCATGGGAAGAGCTTCAGTTCTTCTTTGATCGCGGGATCAAGCGGCCCGATCTGCGCAACGATGCGGAGCTTGAACAGGTGCACTGGGCCACGAACCGTGCGGGGGATTGGGCTTCGGTCAAGACCTTTGCCTTTGATCACCGGCTGCAACTGGAAGAGATGGCCGGCTACACGCTGGAAAAAGGCGGCGCTTTCAAGGAACTTTGTCTTGAGGCGGCCTTGAACGTGCAAGGCGGACGATCAGGCTTCGGTATCCTTTGCGATAACCGGATCGGGCGATCTGCGTTGCACAAGGCCACAGGTACCGGGCTTTGGATTGGCAGACCGACGGAACTTCCTGGGCCTCGGCCCATCGAATTTGAGCCGGAACTGGGCGAAGATCTTGGCGGTTTGGGCGAATGGGCGCGTGAAAACGTCGTTAAGTTGTTGGTCTTTGTGCATCCCGATGATGACGCGGAAACGCAAGAAAAGCACCTGACGCGCGTGAAACGCATGTTCTCAGCCGCGCGGCGCAACGGGCTGGAGTTCCTGCTCGAGATCATCCCGTCGAAAGTTGGTCCTGTGGATGATGATACATCTGCCACGCTGATCCAGTCCTTCTATGACGCGGGCGTTTATCCTGATTGGTGGAAGCTGGAGCCATTCAAGACAGATGCCGCTTGGGCAAATGCGGTCGACGCCATCGAGCGGAACGATCCGCGCACCCGTGGCATCGTGGTTCTGGGCCTCGACGCGCCGGAAGCCGAATTGGCGGCAAGTTTCGCGCTGGCGGCCAAGCAGCCGCTGGTCAAAGGCTTTGCCGTAGGGCGGACGATATTCGGCGATGCTGCACGCGCTTGGTTGAAGGGTGAGATGTCAGATGCCGCGGCCGTGGCTCAGATGTCCGAGCGCTATACACGGCTCTGCGAAATTTGGGACAAGGCGCGGGCTGATGCTCGTCTGAACGTGGAGTGATCTAATGGGTAAGACAATCCGACTGACGGCCGCGCAAGCCATGGTGCGCTATATTGTGGCGCAACAGAATGACGATGGCGCGCGTTTCATCGAAGGCTGCTGGGCGATCTTCGGTCATGGCAATGTGGCGGGGATCGGCGAGGCTCTGCATGCTGCCAAGGACGACTTCCCGACATGGCGCGGGCATAACGAGCAGACGATGGCGCATGCCGCCATCGCCTATGCCAAGCAATCAAATCGGCGCAAGGCGATGGCCGTGACGTCCTCGATTGGTCCTGGTGCTGCGAACATGGTGACGGCTGCCGCACTCGCACATGTGAACCGCCTGCCGGTTCTGCTCATCCCCGGAGATGTCTTTGCGAATCGTGGCCCTGACCCTGTCTTGCAACAGGTCGAGGATTTCTCTGACGGCACCGTGACCGTGAACGACTGCTTCAAGCCGGTAACGCGCTATTTTGACCGCATAACGCGGCCAGAGCAGTTGCTGACAGCCTTGCCACGCGCCCTCCGCACCATGACCGACCCGGCGGAGTGCGGTCCGGTTTGCCTGTCGTTCTGTCAGGATGTGCAGGCCGAAGCCTATGACTACCCCGAGAGCTTCTTCGAGCCAAAGGTCTGGCGTCAGCGCCGTATCCGCCCCGATGAAGCCGAGTTGGCTGAGGTTGCCGCGCTGATCCGCGCAGGCAAGCGCCCCGTGATCGTGGCGGGCGGCGGTGTGCATTATGCGCAGGCGACCGAGGTGCTGGCGGGTTTTGCCGAAGCGCACAACATCCCCGTTGTCGAGACGCAGGCGGGCAAGTCGGCCCTGCCTTGGGATCACCCCCTCAATCTTGGGCCCATCGGTGTTACTGGGGGCGAAGCGGCCAACACGGTCTGCGCCGAGGCAGATGTGGTGGTCGGCATCGGAACCCGCTTTCAGGATTTCACCACCGGATCATGGGGACTGTTTGCCAATCCCGAACGCAGGCTGATCTCGCTCAACGTTGCGGCCTATGACGCCATGAAGCACGGGGCCGTACCGTTGCAATCGGATGCGATGGTCGGCCTCAATGAATTGGGTGCGGCGCTTGGCGGACACCAATCTCCCGGCAAAATCGACGGGCTGAAACCGGACTGGTTCGCCAAGGTCGATCCGCTGACCGACGCGCCTGAAGGCAACGAACTTGCCACCGACATGCAGGTGATCGGGGCTGTCCAACGCGCTGCAGGCGAAGACACGGTGGTGATGTGCGCCGCAGGCACTATGCCGGGCGAACTGCACAAGCTGTGGAAGGCGGGAAAGCCGGGCTCTTACCACATGGAATACGGCTTTAGCTGCATGGGCTACGAGATCGCTGGTGCCATGGGTATCAAGATGGCCCAGCCGGAGCGGGATGTTATCTGTTTTACTGGCGACGGCACCTATATGATGGCCAATTCCGAGATGGCGACAGCCGCGATGAAGGGTGTCTCCTTCACCGTCGTGGTCACCGACAACCGCGGTTATGGCTGTATCAACCGGCTGCAAATGGGCACCGGCGGGGCGGAGTTCAACAACCTGCTGGATCACGCGATCGGCGGCGAAAACTCCAACATCGACTTTGCCAAACACGCTGAAGCGATGGGCGCGAAATCCGTCAAGGTCGCCTCGATCGCTGAGCTGGAGCAGGCGTTGGCGAAACGCGGCGATGTCAAAGGCCCTTACGTGGTCGTCATCGACACCGATCCTTATCCGTCCACGGAACCCGGTGGAACGTGGTGGGATGTCGGCGTGCCAGAAGTCTCCGAGCGGGCCGAGGTCAACGCGGCCCATGAGAAATACATCCAAAACAAGAAAACCCAGCGAGCAGATTGATGAGTGTAAAGATCGGAATATCCCTGATCGCGTGGCAGAACGACGATCTGCCGGAGCTGACTGCGGCCTTCACCACCGAAGGCGCCATGGAGGATGCGGCCAAGATCGGCTATTCCGGCGTTGAACGTGGCCGCCGGATGCCCACCGACACTGAAGGTCTGCGCGCTTATCTCGACCGCTACGGCGTTGCGTTGTGCGGCGGCTGGTGTTCGGGCAACCTGATGGTGGCCTCGGTCCACGAGGAAAAGGAGGCGATCCGCCAGCAGGTCGAACAGTTCGCTGCGCTGAACGCACCCTGCATCGTCTATGCCGAGTGTTCCAACACGATCCAGGGAAACAACGGCCAACCCGTCAGCCAGCGCCCCAAGCTCTCGCGCGACGAGGTCATGGCCTATGGCGCCAAGCTCTCGGAGCTTGCCAAATGGTCCGCCGACGAGGGCTGTGTGCTGAGCTATCACCACCACATGGGCGCGATGGTGCAGGACGCCGAAGACATCGACTGGTTGATGGAGGGGTCAACCGAGGATCTGACTCTGCTCTATGATACCGGTCATCTGCATTTTGCTGGGGCGGACCCCGTCGCGGTGCTCGAAAAGTGGGGCCACCGGGTTCACCACGTCCACTTCAAGGACGTGCGCCAGCCCGTGCTGGATTGGGTTCGGGCCGAGGACCGCAGTTTCCTCGATGGCGTCGCGGCAGGCATATACTCGGTCCCGGGCGACCCAGAGGGCTGCATCGACTTCCAGACGATCACCGACAAACTCAAGGCCATGGACTATGCCGGCTGGATTGTCGTCGAGGCGGAACAGGACCCCGCCAAGGCACCGCCATATGAATACTCGAAGCTTGGTTTCGACCACATCACCGAAATCTGTGGCCGCTCCGGTCTGACCATCGAATAGAGAGACCTCGATATGCCCGATCTTCTCAGAAAACCCTTTGGTACACGCGGCAAGGTGCACCAGATCACGCCGGAAAGCGCCGGGTGGCGCTACGTCGGGTTCTCTCTCTACCGCCTGCGCGCGGGCGATACCGCCGCCGAGGCGACGGGCGACCGCGAGGTGATCCTCGTGGTGGTCGAGGGTAAGGTCGCGCTCACCGGCGCAGGGCAGGATTGGGGCGTTCTGGGCGATCGCATGAATGTCTTCGAAAAGACCCCGCCGCATTGCCTCTACCTGCCAAATGGCACGGAATGGGCGGCCACGGCCGAAACCGATTGCGTTCTTGCCGTCTGTTCAGCGCCCGGCATGGGCGGCCACGAAGCGCGCCGGATCGGGCCCGACGGGATCACGCTCACCGAACGCGGCAAGGGCACCAACACGCGCCACATCAACAACATCGCGATGGAGAACGAGGATTACTGTGACTCGCTTCTGGTCACCGAGGTGTTCACCCCCGCGGGCCACTGGTCGTCCTATCCCAGCCACCGCCACGACGAGGATGACTTCCCACGCATCACCTACCTCGAAGAGACTTACTACCACCGCCTGAACCCTGCGAACGGTTTCGGCATCCAGCGCGTCTATACCGACGACCTGCAACTCAACGAAACCATGGCCGTGGCAGATGACGACGTGGTCCTCGTCCCGCGCGGCCACCACCCGTGCGGCGCGCCCTACGGCTTCGAAATGTACTACCTCAATGTCATGGCCGGGCCGCTGCGCAAATGGCGCTTTGTGCCTGCATCTGAGGTCGAATGGATTATGGAACGGGACGCCTGAGATGACCGCAAGATTTCAACTCGCCGCCTGCGCAGAGATGCTTTGGCAAAACAAACCGATCGCTTGGCGCGCGGCGAAGCTTCACGAGATGGGCTTTGGCGTCGGTCTGTGGAACTGGCCCGAATGGGACCTGGACGCGCTGCAGAGAACCGGCGCGAACTTCACCATCATGAACGGCTACCTCGAAGGACGCTTGACCGACGACGAGGGCGCCGAGATGCTTCTGAAATCGGCGCACGAGACAGCGCAGGTTGGCAAACGGTTGGGTGTTGACCGTCTGAACCTGCATGGCACCGGGCTTGGCGATGGCGGCATCCCGATCCCGCGCCACGGCACGTTTGCGCCCGGGATGGAACTGCGCGCACGCGACACGCTCAATCGCATCTGCGACATGGCCGAAGAAGAGGGCGTGACGTTTACGCTCGAGAATCTCAACCCGCTGGACCACCCGGGATGCCCGTTCGGATCCACCGAGGCCGTGCTATCCCTTGTGTCCGCTGTCAACCGCCCGCAGCTCAGGATCAACCTCGACCTCTACCACACCCAGATCGGAGAAGGGGATTTGATCCGCTGGTGTGAAGCCTGCCTGCCATGGATCGGTGAGGTCCAGGTCGCAGACAACCCGGGCCGCTGCGAGCCAGGAACAGGCGAAATCAACTATGCGGCGGTTGCGCGCGCTTTGTCTGAACTAGGCTATTCCGGCCCTGTCGGCATGGAGGCGTTTGCAAAAGGCGACGAGGACGCCGCGCTGGAAGCCTTCCGGGACGCATTCACGCTTTAGGGTTCGGATGCCGGCAGAAACATGCTGCGGTCTTCGCTGAGAATCTGCTCCAAAAGGTCCACAACGGCGCGAACGCGGCGGGCAACGGCCTGGTTTTCGTGCCAGACAAGCCAGTAGCTGCGCGTTACGGACAGAGCCCTTACCAGTCATTGCCGCTCAGCGTTGGCGCTGCGGACGCATTCGGCAGCTTTCTGCGGCGGTCTCAATGGATCGACGCAACACTTCACTTTGAGAGCAAAGATGGAGTGTTGGAATGGCCTATCGACGTCGAATTTATTTTACAGAGAAGCAAATGGCGGAGATCTGGGATCGGTGGCAACGCGGAGAGTCGATGAGCTCGATTGGTCGACTGTTTGATCGGAACTCCTCGTCGATCTATCACCGCGGGCCCAATCCTGCTGAAGCTCGAACACGAACTGCAGCGAATTCATCGGGATTGCACCTGCTTGAACCAGGCGGTCCATCGCGCGCTCGTGGGCTTCAGGCGTGACGTCACCGCAAGCATCAGCCGGGATATAGCGGTTTGGACTGGGTTTGAAGGGCAGCGTACGAGCCAGTCACTCATTCATGTCGCTGCTGTCGGGGCCCCGCGAACGCGGGAACCCTATGCTTGGACGTTTTTTGCTCAGGTCAGGTCTTTGTAGCTGATCTCGCGCGCATCGGCCCCCGGGCCTGCTTTTTCCCGGCGGACGATCAAACGGTTCAAGGCGTGGATATAGGCCTTGGCCGATGCCACGACCGTATCGGTATCCGCTGATTGGCCTGTTGCGATCATGCCATCCTCTTCCAGGCGCACCGAAACGGTCGCCTGCGCGTCTGTCCCTTCGGTCACCGCATGCACCTGATAGAGTTGCAGGCGGGCTGTGTTTGGGTGGATTGCGCGGATGGCCTTGAACGCGGCATCAACCGGGCCGTCGCCATGTTCGGTTGCAATAATGTCCTTGCCATCCATTTCCAGCTCGACCGTCGCTTCGGCTTGCCCGCCGGTACCGCAGGTGACCTTCATTGACACCAGTTGCAGATAGTCATCCGCCTCATCCAGGGTCATCAGCGCGATCAGGTCGTCGTCGAACACTTCTTTCTTGCGGTCGGCCAAATCTTTGAACCGTACAAAGATGTCGCGCAATTGGTTGTCGCCAACCTCGAAGCCCAGCGTTTCCAGCTTGTCGCGCAACGCAGCGCGACCTGAATGTTTTCCCAATGGCAAAGAGGTGCCCGACAGGCCGATATCCTCGGGGCGCATGATTTCGAAGTTTTCGCGGTTCTTGAGCATCCCGTCCTGATGGATGCCGCTTTCATGTGCAAAGGCGTTCTTACCGACGATGGCTTTGTTGAACTGCACGTTGAAGCCTGACACCGTCGCCACACGACGCGAGATATGCATGATCTTGGTCGTATCGATACCGGTGTGCCAGGGCATGATGTCATTGCGTGTGCGCAACGCCATGACGACCTCTTCCAAGGCTGTATTGCCTGCACGTTCGCCCAGACCGTTAATGGTGCATTCGATCTGGCGCGCACCCCCGGCAACAGCGGCCAGAGAGTTCGCAGTCGCCATGCCAAGGTCGTTGTGGCAATGGGTGGCAAAAACCACCTCATCCGCGCCCGGTACGGTTTCGATCAGGCGTTTAATCAGGTCAGCGCTTTCGACCGGAGCAGTATAGCCCACGGTATCGGGGATGTTGATGGTTGTAGCACCGGCCTTGATGGCAATCTCGATCACGCGGCACAGGTAATCCCATTCGGTCCGCGTCGCGTCCATCGGCGACCACTGCACGTTTTCGCACAGGTTGCGCGCATGGCTGACCGTTTCGTGGATCTTGTCGGCCATCTCGTCCATGGTCAGATTTGGGATCGCGCGGTGCAGCGGGGACGTGCCGATAAAGGTGTGAATGCGGTTTTGTTCGGCGTGTTTCACCGCCTCCCAACACCGGTCAATATCGGCAAAATTGGCGCGCGCGAGTCCGCAGATGCGGCTGTTTTTCGACCTTTGGGCAATCTCAGATACTGCTTTGAAATCGCCTTCGGATGCGATTGGGAAACCGGCTTCGATAATGTCGACGCCCATCTCGTCCAGCAGCTCGGCAATCTCCAGCTTTTCGGCATGGGTCATCGTGGCGCCGGGGCTCTGCTCTCCGTCGCGCAGAGTGGTATCAAAGATCAAGACGCGGTCTTGGTCGGTCACGTTGGTCATGGGATTCTCTTTCTTCTTCTGTCCTAAAGCCTATGGCGCGCTGGCGTCCTCCTCTGAGCGGGCGCGCCGGATGGCACGCTCAGAGGCGGATTAGGATCAGTAGGCCACGCAGCGACGCACCGCGAAGGGCGGTGTCGGCAACAAGGATATCTGCGCGGTTGATCATGGGATCAGGTTATACAGAGCGCACGGCGAATGAAAAGAACCAAAATTTAGCCAGGGCCGATTTGCTGAGGTTTCTTTTGCACATGTCATTGAACTGAAGGTGCAGACCACTAGGTCGCCCAATATGCAAACGGCTTTGATCATTGGCGCATCAGGTGGCATCGGCAGTGCGCTGAGTCATCGGCTCACTGCGCAGCATGTGGCGGTGACAGGATTGTCGCGGTCAGGTGACGGGTTCGATCTGACTGAACCCGAGGTAGCCCTGAAAACACTTGATGCTTTTAAAGATCGGTTCGATTTGGTTCTGGTCGCGTCTGGAGCTTTGGAGATTAATGGCGCGCAGCCTGAAAAGACTATGCGCGCGGTGACAGCGCAGGCCATGATGGATCAGTTCGCTTTGAATGCGGTTGGACCGGCATTGGTTCTGAGCCGTGCGCATAAGCTGCTGACTCGAAACAGGCGCTCTGTGATCGCGGTGCTTTCGGCGCGGGTTGGATCGATCGGGGATAATCGCATGGGCGGTTGGGTCAGCTATCGCGCGTCCAAGGCGGCGGTTAATCAGGTGGTCCACACAGCCTCGATTGAACTGGCCCGCACGCATAAGCAAGCGATCTGCGTCGCGCTGCATCCCGGCACCGTTAAAACAGCGTTCACACAGAAATATCTTGGTCGCCATCCCGCGGTTGAACCGGATACAGCTGCCGAAAACCTTCTGAGTGTCATCCAGGGACTGACACCGGAAGACACAGGCGGGTTCTTTGACTGGTCAGGTGCGCGCGTACCGTGGTAGCGGCTTAATTGTCGGCAGGCGCTTCGGGGTTTTCGCCGTCTGTCGCAGGCTCTGGCGCGTTTGCTGCTTCGCCACCGGTTTCAGGTGTCTCTTCGGACGATAGGGCATCGTTGTCCCAGACACCCGCTTCTTCCTGTCCATTGGCATAGCGCATTGTGCCCTGACCCTGACGCTTGTTCTCAAAAAAACCGCCCTCATAGACATCGCCCGAGGGATAGGTCGCCGCGCCAACACCGGTGATCTTTCCGTCAGCCCAATCTCCTGAATAGGTAAAGCCGCTGGGCGCGGTAATAGTCCCTTTGCCATGGCGCGCGCCGTTGATGAAATCGCCCTCGTACACCGTGCCATCGGCAAAGGTAGATTTGCCTTTGCCCTGACGGACACCATCGACCCATTCGCCTTCGTATCGATACCCATTGGCGAAGGTGACGGTGCCGGTTCCATGGCTCACCGCATTGCGGAACTGGCCGGTGTAAACCGTCCCGTTGGGATAAGTTGCAGTACCGGTCCCCTCAAACACTCCCGCGATCCATTCGCCGTCATAGATGGTCCCGTCGGCATAGGTGCTTTGGCCCTTGCCATGCGGCAGATCGGCGCTGAGCGCACCGATATAGGCCGAGCCGTCGGGGTAGGTGATCTCACCAAATCCTTCGATCTGACCTTCGGACCATTCGCCGGTATAGCGATAGCCATCTGTGCCGATGAAGGTGCCTTTGCCATGGCGGCGGTCGTCTTGGTAGTCGCCCTCATAGACATTGCCATTGGCATAGGTCTCTTTGCCTTTGCCCTGTCGGCGACCTTCGGTGACCTCGCCTTCGTAGACATCGCCATTGGCCAGTGTCAGCCGCCCGGTTCCGGTCATCAGGTTTTGAGCCCATTGCCCGTCATACTCCAACCCGTCCGATTGGACCAAACGGCCTTGCCCGTGGCGTTGACCCTGCTGCACATCGCCCTCATAGACCGACCCGTCCGGGTAGGTGATCCGGGCCGTGCCCTGCTGTGCACCGTCAACCCAATCGCCGTCATAGATATAGCCATTTGGGTCAGTCCGGGTGCCCTTGCCGTGATGGCGGGCATTTTGAAACCCACCTTCATACCGCACGCCATTGGCATATTCAGCAATGCCTGAGCCGTTGATTGCACCGTTGAGCCATTCACCTTCGTAGGTCCCGCCATCGGCATAGCTGATTTTGCCCTGCCCTTCGGGCTGTCCTTTCGCGAATTGGCCCTCATAAACTGACCCGTTGGCGAAGCGGGCCGTGCCTTGGCCCTGAATTTCGCCTTCGACCCATTGACCGGAATACTCAAACCCGTCTGGCAAACGATATGTGCCAGTGCCGTGGCGTAGCCCGTTTTCAAACGTGCCTTCGTAGACCCCGCCAAGTTCGTCATCCTTGACGATCACTGTTCCATCCTGGGCCCATGCCGCCGTGATCGACAGGCTTAGAATCACAGCCGTGAGAGAATTGCGGATCAGCTTCATGGTTTGTCCTGCCTGCCCGATCATCGGTTTCATATGCGTTTGGGCAAAAATAGGGGACCGCACAGATCAGAGCAACGGCTTTTGAGCCATTGGTCTTCCACTCGCGCAATGATCTGCTAAATGCAGTAGGACTGGCGAAGGCAAGAGGGCAGCATGGCCGACCGTTTCCGTATCACACTGGCGCAACTCAACCCTGTCGTGGGCGATCTCGAAGGCAATGCAGCCAAGGCGTTTGCGGCTTGGGAACAAGGTCGCGAGGCCGGAGCTGATCTGGTCGCGCTGCCCGAGATGTTCATCACCGGATACAACACGCAGGACCTGATCATGAAGCCGGTGTTCCACCATGCGGCCATGGCTGCGGTTGAGGACCTGGCCAAGCAATGCGCCGACGGCCCGGCACTGGCCATCGGCGGTCCTTGGGCCGAGGATGACAGCCTGTTCAACGCCTATCTGATCCTTAAGGGCGGGCGGATCACCAGCAAAGTGCTGAAACATCACCTGCCTAATGAAACGGTATTTGATGAGGTGCGTCTTTATGATTCAGGCCCTCTAGGTGGGCCGTATTCGGTTGGCAATTCGCGCATAGGCAGCCCGATCTGCGAAGATAGCTGGCACCCGGATGTTGCCGAAACGCTGGGAGAAACGGGGGCCGAGTTTCTGCTGATCCCCAATGGATCGCCCTATTTCCGTGACAAATACGATGTGCGCTTGAACCATATGGTCGCGCGGGTGATCGAAACCGGACTGCCGCTGATTTACCTGAACATGGTCGGCGGGCAGGACGATCAGGTGTTCGATGGCGCCACGTTCGGCCTGAACCCGGGCGGAGAGCTGGCCTTTCGCATGCCGGTCTTTGATGAGACGATCGCTCATGTGGACCTTGAGCGCGGCGACGAAGGTTGGCGGATTATCCCCGCAGAAATCGTGCCCCAGCCCGATGCGTGGGAGCAGGACTATCGCGCCATGGTGGAATCCTTGCGTGACTACATGGGCAAAACCGGTTTCAAAAAGGCGTTGCTGGGTTTGTCGGGTGGTGTGGATTCAGCCCTTGTCGCGGCCATCGCCGTGGATGCCATCGGGGCCGAGAATGTGCGCTGCGTGATGTTGCCTTCGGAATACACCAGCCAGGCCTCGCTGGATGATGCCGAGGCGGTCGCAAAAGCGCTGGGCGTGCATTATGACTTTGTTCCGATTTCAGACAGTCGCGCCGCTGTGACGGACACTCTGGCCCCGTTGTTCGCCGGGCGGGACGCGGACCTGACCGAAGAAAACATCCAATCGCGCCTGCGTGGCGTGTTGCTGATGGCGATCTCGAACAAGTTTGGCGAGATGTTGCTGACCACGGGCAACAAATCCGAAGTCGCGGTTGGCTATGCCACGATCTATGGCGACATGAATGGCGGCTATAACCCGATCAAGGACCTGTACAAATCCCGCGTGTTTGAAACCTGTCGCTGGCGCAATGCCAATCACCGCGATTGGATGATGGGACCGGATGGCGAGGTCATTCGCCCCTCGGTCATCGACAAGCCTCCAAGCGCTGAGCTGCGGGAGGATCAGAAAGACAGCGACAGCCTGCCGGATTATCCCGTGCTGGACGGTATTCTTGAGATTCTGGTGGATCAGGATGGATCCATCGCGGATTGCGTTGCCGCTGGATATGATGAACAGGACGCGCGCAAGGTCGAACATCTGGTCTACATCAGCGAATACAAGCGTTTTCAATCCGCCCCTGGCACACGTTTGACCAGCCGCGCGTTTTGGTTGGACAGGCGCTATCCGATTGTGAATCGCTGGCGAGATCGTGGTTAAGCACGCTGGCCCTAAATCATAAACAGTGACCATAAATTGCGGTAACTGTTTCCAAAATCTGACAAAACCAAGCGATTTCAGGCGGTTCTGACTGTGTCAGTGCTTGTTTGGTCGACATTTTTCTGCCACATTTATGCTTGGAAGTTGCCCTATATGGGGCGGATGTGACGCATTGCTGTAGAGTTTGCAGTTTTTGACAAGTGTTTTGTCTGTGTGATGCATCCGGGGTTGGATGTCTGAGTTAATGGTGTGGTGTTAACATGTACGAGGAATACGATAGGTCTCTGCACAAGCCGTGGCAGTACAGAACAATGGAATCTCCGGCTCAGGAGCTGGATGAAGCAAAGCTAGACGCAGCAATTGCCGATCTGATTGGGGAGCAAACCGCGGAGCCCCCGCAGCGTCTGGAATTCCCTGATTTGAAGTCACAACCTGAAATTTCGGCAAAAACTGATACCAAAGACGGCGGTTTGTCTGGCGTGTTGCGCCAGAAATGGGCTGAACTGTCCGGCGCAGCTTAAGCGCTGCCAAATCTATCATGCACTGCGCCTGCTGGCACCTTTGCCACAGGCTGATACTATCGGTTTGATAGTTTCGATTTCTGTTGTCAGAGCATCCGGCTCTGGCATCTTGAGGGCTCGTATGTGTTAAGAACGAGTCATTGATGCCAGGCCCCAAGCCAAACCCATTTGAACCTGATCTCTCGCTGCCAAAATCTGTTGATGTTGTCGTGATCGGCGGCGGCATCATTGGCGTGTCCACTGCGCTGGAACTGGCTGAACGCGGCGTGTCGGTTCTGGTCTGCGAAAAAGGGCAGATTGCTGGGGAACAAAGCTCTCGCAATTGGGGTTGGGTTCGGCTTGGCATGCGTGACCCGCGCGAGATACCGTTGATGCAAGAGGCTTTGCGTATCTGGCCGGATTTGGATGCGCGTATCGGGCGATCGACTGGCTACACACAAGCGGGCATCCTGTTCGGAGCGTCTGGAGCGCGGAATGCAGGCAATCTGGAACGCTGGTTGCGCAACGTCGACGGGCTGCAGACCGGGGCACGGATGGTTTCGGGACCTGAACTGGAAGTGCTGCTGCCCGGGCAGGAAACCGACTTGAAGTGCGCGTTGTACATGCCGCAGGACGGGCGCGCGGAACCACAGCTAGCGGCCCCTGCAATTGCCGAAGGTGCGCGCGACAAAGGCGCTGCGGTGATGACCAATTGTGCTGTTCGCAGTCTTGATCTGCAGGCTGGTCAGATCACCGGGGTCTTCACGGAACGCGGGCGCGTTGCCTGTGACCATGTGGTGCTTGCGGGTGGTGCGTGGTCGCGCCTGTTTGCCGGAAATGCCGGGATCGATTTACCTCAGCTAAAGGTCCTGAACACCGTCATGCGCAGTTCGCCCGTTGAAGACGGCCCCGAAGCCGCGCTTTGGTCAGATGATTTTGCTATCCGAAAGCGGGCAGATGGGGGATATACCATCGCGTCGGGCCATGAAAACACCTATGATCTTGTGCCTGATAGTTTCCGGTTGGCATTGCAGTTTCTGCCAGCGTTTTTTCAGGAATGGAGGTCGCTGCGCTTTCGCCTGTCTGGCCGTTGGAAGGTTGAAGCCGCGCAAGATCGGAAGTGGCTACCTACTGATGTCACCCCGTTCGAGCATTGCAGGGTCCTGGATCCCGAACCATCGCAGAAGGTTCTGCGCAATGCCTGGGCCCGCGCTACAAAAGGATTCCCGGCCCTTCACAAGGCAGAAATCATACAAAGCTGGGCTGGGTTAATCGATGTCACACCAGATGCAATCCCGGTGATTTCCACGGTCGATGACGTCGCCGGACTGGTCATTGCCACAGGGTTCTCGGGGCATGGTTTTGGGATTGGGCCGGGGGCCGGGCGCTTGGCGGCTGATCTGGTCACCCAGCGCGCGCCCTGTGTGGACCCGGCCGCCTTTCGCCTGTCGCGGTTCAGCGATGGCTCAAAGGTGCGGCCGGACCCGGGATATCAAGCGCTTAGCCCATCATCTGATAGCTGACCGGCACAAAGCGGAACCCGTCGCCTCGTGTTTCCACGAAACCGGCGGCGGGGAAAGGCATGTGATAGCCGATCATCGGCACCTTATCTGCCGCCAGCATACCCAGCACATTGCGACGCGACGCCGAGGCGGCCTCTTTGTCGCCATCGAAGCTGAACCCCCAGTCGGGGCGCGCAAAGGACCAGACATAGTGGTTCGCCAGGTCGGCGGTCAAAACCAGCCGCTGCCCATTGCTTTCCAGATGGTAAACCATGTGACCCGGTGTGTGGCCATAGGCGGCCATTGCGGTGATGCCTGATGTGACCTCGCCGCCGTCTTCGACAAACGTCATCTTTTCGGCCTGCGGCTTGACCTTGGATGCCACCAAATCTCCGACAGGGTTGCCAGCGTCCATACCGGACCAGAAGTCATACTCGGTTGCCGCCGTAACATAGCGCGCATTCGGGAATGTTACCGCACCATCGGTGGTCATGCCGCCGATATGGTCGGGGTGCATATGGGTGATGACAATCACGTCAATCTGGTCAGGTGATACACCTGCATCCGCCAGCGCGGCCTGAATTCCACCCTGACCCAGCCCCGTGTCAAACAGCACCAATTCTGATCCGGTGTGGACCAGGGATGGTGTGAAGGCCAACAATCCCTTGTCGGGGGAGATGAAGTTATCCGACGAAATCTGATTAAATTCTTCTTCAGACGCATCGGCGCCAAACAGTGTTCGGACATCGTCGCGCGCGGCGCTGCCATCCAGCAAGGTTGTAACGGTGAAATCACCCAGCGCGAAGGATTTGGCGATGGTCGAATTTGCCTTGGTCTCGGCCCCTGCCGCCAACAGCGGAGCCGCTGCGGATGCGAATGGAAGGGCTGCGGCGGCGCCAAGGGCCGCTCTGCGTGTCAAATTGATGGCCATTTCTTAGTCTCCCTGTGAAAATGCCATATCGGAACATAGATCGCTACGGTTCCTCTGCCAGTATATACTTGGGTTCGTTATCAGCATGGATGAACATTGCGTGTGAACATTTGTTCATCTCGTGATCCGGGTGATAGGGTGATCGGAAACCTTGCTGGACAAAAACGCGCCTTTGTGACAAGAGCCGCGCCAACAGGAGACACCCATGACAACCACCCGTTTCGCCCCGTCGCCCACCGGTTACATCCATGTGGGCAACCTGCGCACCGCATTGATGAACTATCTGATCGCTCGCAAGGTGGGCGGAACGTTCATCCTGCGTATCGACGATACCGACCCAGAGCGGTCGAAAGAAGAATATGTAGATGCGATTAAGCGGGATATGGAATGGCTGGGCCTGCACTGGGACAAGGTCGAGCGTCAGTCGGACCGGCTGGGCCGCTATGCCGAAGCCGCTGACAAGCTGCGCGAGATGGGCCGCTTCTACGAGGCGTTCGAGACGCCGACCGAGTTGGACCTGAAGCGCAAGAAGCAACTGAACATGGGCAAGCCTCCGGTTTATGATCGCGCTGCGCTAAACCTGTCGGAAGCGGAGAAAGAGGCGCTGCGGGCTGAACGCGGCAATGGTGTCTGGCGCTTCAAGCTGGATCACGAGCGGATCGAATGGAATGATGGCATTCTGGGCGACATTTCGATCGATGCGGCCTCGGTGTCTGATCCGGTGCTGATCCGGGGGGATGGTCAGGTTCTCTATACGATTGCGTCGGTCGTGGATGACACGGAGATGGGTGTCACGGATGTGGTGCGCGGGTCGGACCACGTGACCAACACGGCGACCCAAATTCAGATCATCGAAGCGCTGGGCGGAAACTGCCCGCGCTTTGCTCATCACTCGCTGCTGACTGGCCCGCAGGGTGAGGCACTGTCGAAACGACTTGGCACGCTGGCCTTGCGCGACTTGCGCGAACAAGGCGTGCAGCCGATGGCCTTGTTGAGCCTGATGGCGCGTTTGGGCTCGTCCGATCCGGTCGAACTGCGCTCTGACATGGCCGAGCTGATCGAAGGCTTTGATGTAAGCCGCTTTGGCGCGGCCCCGACTAAGTTCGATGTGCAGGACCTGTTCCCGCTGACCGCCAAGCACCTGCAATCGTTACCGTTGGCGGATGTTGCAGATGCCGTGGTCGAGGCAGGCGTTCCGACGGAACTGGCCGAGCCGTTCTGGGCGATGGCTCGTGAGAACATCACCACTCTGTCCGATCTCAAGGGCTGGTGGGAGCTGTGCCGTGACGGGGCAGAGCCCTTGATCGCCGATGAAGACCGTGAATTCATCGCCGAGGCGGTTGCGCTGCTCCCCGACGGGCCGTTCGACGATGAAACATGGAGCAGCTGGACCAAAGCGGTGAAAGAGGCCACAGGCCGCAAGGGCAAAGGCTTGTTCATGCCGCTGCGCAAGGCGCTGACAGGGATGGAGCGGGGACCAGAGATGGCGGCTTTGTTGCCGCTGCTACAGGTGATCCGCGCGCGGGGCTGAAAGCCCTGAACCGAAAGCAAACTAGAATTTGAAGGAGGCAGGCAATTCGTCTGCCTCTTTTTGATGCTGCGGCTGAAGGATCGTTACCGACGCGCGCTGTAAGCGGTCATCCACAAACGCGGTCTCATCTGGGTTAAGCCGTTGGTGGCGCGGATATCTTGGCTCGGCCCGGTCATTCAGCACAGGCGCGTCCCAGCCATCGGTTGTGGCAAAGAAACGATCCGCCCCGTCTGGCCCGAATGTGCGCAGATATCCCTGTATAACCACATCGATGTAGCTGAGCAGCAAAGGGTGGTGATGCGAAGGCTGATTGTGCCGATCCTCCGGTACGGCATAAACCGCGATTTCGACTTTATGGGCCAGCGGATGGGAGACCGACCGCGTCGTCGGGATGCGATCATAGGCCCATTCCCGTTCATCCAGCGCGGCCCAGTCGTTCTGGGGGACATGCGCGATCATGCCTTCGATTTCGGACTCGGGATCGGGCACGGCAGTCAGGAAGGCAACAGACCGCAAATCCGTATGCTTCCACGCTCGTCGCCACCCTTTGAGCTTTGCCGGGCGTGGATCAGGGAAGTCATGGGTGGCTAGGTTCACAAGGCTGCCGTAGCCAAAGAAATAGGGGTCTGCCATCTGCTAGGAGCCTTTTCGGGTAATTGATGTATGTCAAACCGCTTTTTCGCCGAACATGCAATAAGGCTGTATATTTGAGCGAGGGAGGTCCCTATGCGGATTACCAAACGAACGAATATTGCTGTGCGCCTGCTGATGTATTGCGCGGCGCATCCGGATCGGCTGGTGACGAAATCCGAGATTGCCGAGGTGTGCAACATCTCGGAAAACCACTTGGCGCAGGTGATCAATCAACTTGGTCAGTTGGACTATCTGAGCACGCAGCGTGGCCGAAACGGGGGCATGTCGCTGGCGCGCCCTGCAGATCAGATCCGGATCGGTGCAGTGTTCCGGCATGTGGAAGGATCGCTGCCAATTGCCGAGTGTTTCGCGGATGCTGACAACACTTGCCCGCTGACCGATGCCTGCCGTCTCCGTGTGGCGTTGCGGGATGCGGCCGAGGTTTTCTATGCATCGCTCGATGATGTCACACTGGACGCGCTGGTCTGTGACAATGATCCGTTGCTGAAAATCCTGCAACCAGTGGCCTGCGCACGCTAGGATCAATCGCTGGCGCGCAATATGCGGGCCGGCCGGACAGACAAGGGTCGCAAGGCAAAGATCAATCCTGCACCTAGTGTGACAACGACCCCTGTGATCACGATACCCAAGGCCGAGGGCCAGATCACCTGGAACCCCGTGTCGAAGATATAGGTGGCAACGGCCCAGCCGCCCAAAATGCCGACCAGCAAGGCAATACAGCCCGCAGCAGCCCCCAGCAGCATGGCGCGCAGCGTGAAGCTTAGCAAAATACGACGGCGGTCGGCCCCGATTGTCTTAAGGATGGCGGCCTCATACCGGCGGGCCGGTTCGCCCGCAGCGGCCGCACCGATTAGGACAAGAAACCCGGTCAGAAGTGACACGCCCGCACCATAAGAGGTTGCAGAGGCAAGCCCTGCCAACAGGTCCGAGACCCGGTCGATGGCGTCCCGCACGCGCACTGCAGTGATGTTGGGGAACTGTCCTGCCAGATCGCGCAGAATGGCGGCTTCGGCCTGTTCTTCGGCGTAGACGGTTGCGATGAAACTATGCGGTGCACCGGCCAGGGCCGAAGGGTTCATCGACATGATAAAGCCCATGCCTGCCGTCGAAAAATCCACCTCCCGCAGGGATGTGACTGTGGCGGTGATATCCCGGCCCAGAATATTTACGGTCAGATCGTCGCCGATGTTCAGACCCATTTCCTCGGCCTCTTCAGCGGCAAAACTGATCTGAGGGCTGCCTGCATAGTCTTCCGACCACCATTCCCCCGCTGTGATCCGTGCGTTTTCTGGGGGGAGGACAGAGTAGGTGACGCCTCGGTCGCCTTCCAAAACCCAGTGACCCCCCGCAACCTCGCGCGCAGGTTGGCCGTTGATCTTGGTGATGATCCCACGCAACATGGGCGCGCTTTCCAAGCGGCTGACAGCAGGGTCCGTTTCCAACCTTTCAGTGAAACCGGGCATTTGGTCTTTCTGGATGTCTACAAAGAAATAGGAGGGCGCGACCTCGGGCAAGTTGCCAGAAATGGCTTTCCGCAAGGTGCCATCGATCTGACCAACTGCTGCAAGCACCGACAGGCCCAAGCCCAGAGATAAGACCACTGAACCGGCCCCTTCGCGCGGATCAGAGATGGCCGTCAGGGCCCACCTCAATGAGGGTCGACCACGCGAGTATGGAACGCCCCGGCGCGCCAGCCAGCGAATGGCGATGGCAGCTACGGACAGAAGGACCAGCGCCCCGACCAAACCGCCGCTTGTCCAAAGTGTAAGTTCGGTTGAGCCACTGAACCAAGCAGCGGCTGCGATCAGGATTGCCAGCCCCAGCCCGGTCGCCATCACATAGGTCAGTCGGGGGATTTGTCGGGCCGATGTCAAGGCGTCGCGAAACAGGGTCGCTGCGCGGACCTCCTCGGTCCGGGCCAATGGCCAGAGGGTGAACAGGAACGCCGTGAGCAGCCCGTAGAGCGCGGCCTCGGCCAGGGGTTGGGGGTAGATCGAAAACACCGCAGGCACGGGCAGTTGGCTTTCAATGATTGGGGCCAACAGAAGAGGGGCGAGCCCGCCGAGGACAAGACCTATTGCGATACCAACCCCGGACAACAGCCCGATCTGGATCATGTAGGTCTGAAACACGGTTGCCCGATCCGCCCCCAACGTGCGCAGCGTGGCGATGGTTTCGGTTTTCTGTGACAGATAGGCCCGGACAGCGGCAGACACACCGATGCCGCCCACAGCAAGCCCGGACAGGCCGACCAGAACCAGAAAGGCGCTGAGCCTTCCGACGAATTCAGCTATGCCCGGCGCGCCGTTTCGAGCATCCGTCCAGCGCATACCTGTGCCATCAAACGTTTCTGCAGCCTCGGCCGAGATCACCTCCAGCGCGGTCGCATCCGGCAGATCCAGCCGGTATTTGGTCGAGAACAGAGTGCCCGGTTCCAACAGGCCCGAGGCGCTTAGGTCTTCGGTTCGGACCAGTGTTCTGGGGCCAAGGCCAAAGCCTCCAGCCGCGCCATCAGGTTCTGCAGTCAGCGCAGCCATCAGGACGAATTCCTGCGTGCCCAAGGCAAAGGTATCCCCGATGGAAAGCCCTAGCCGGTCCATCAAGACCTGTTCCATCAAGGCGCCCGGCAGATTGAAGTCACCGTCCAGAGCATCGGACAACGGCATGTCTGGGTTCAGTCCAACCTCGCCCAGCAGAGGATAGCGGACGTCAACGGCCTTTACCTGCGTCAGTGCGCGTTCGGGGTCTGTTTCTTGTTGAACAACGGCAAGTGAGCGAAAATCCACGACCTCTGATACCACCTGGGCTTCTTTTGCCATCCAAGCGCGTTCTTCAGGGGTGGCGAACCGATAGGTGAACTCCAGCTCGGCATCACCCCCGAGCAAGGCTGCACCTTCCTGAGTCAGCCCGGTTTGAATTGCATATCGAACCGAACCCACCGCAGCGATTGCGGCGACGCCAAGCGCCAGACAGGCAAGAAAGATGCGAAATCCCCTGAGACCACCGCGCAGTTCACGTCGCGCCAGCCGTCCGGCCAGTCGCAGGCTCATTCTGCCGCCTCTTTTTGTGCATCCTCGGCGACACGCCCATCGCGCAACCGAACTACCCGGTCGCAGCGGTCGGCCAGGGTGTGGCTATGGGTCACCAAAACCAATGTCGCACCATGTTTGTCACGCAAGCCAAACAATAGGTCGACGATCGCGGCGCCATTTGCCTCATCCAGATTTCCCGTCGG
The DNA here is from genome assembly GCF_059610245.1 of Ruegeria sp. YTSA075. Taxonomy (NCBI): domain Bacteria; kingdom Pseudomonadati; phylum Pseudomonadota; class Alphaproteobacteria; order Rhodobacterales; family Roseobacteraceae; genus Ruegeria; species Ruegeria sp. YTSA075. The sequence goes on from NZ_JBXWNG010000004.1 coordinate 322,015, forward strand.
TTCATCTGCCAGCAGGATCTGTGGGCGCGGCGCCGAGGCGCGGGCGAGTGCGACGCGTTGCTGCTCACCCCCGGATAATTGGGCCGGGTAGTGATCTCGCCGATGCGACAGGCCAACCGCGTCAAGCTCGGCCTCGGCCCGGGCAAAGGCATCCTTGTGACCCGCCAATTCCAAAGGCGTGGCGACATTTTCCAATGCCGTCATCGTCGGGATCAGGTGGAAATTCTGAAACACCACGCCCATCGTATCCCGGCGGAACCGTGCCAAGTGATCCTCGTCCATACCGGTTAGGTCCTGACCCAAGGCTATCACCGAGCCTCCGGTCGCTTGTTCCAAACCGCCCATCAACATCAACAGCGAGGATTTGCCCGACCCTGATGGCCCGACCAGTCCCAGCGTCTCGCCCTGGTTTACCGACAGCGTTATGCCGTGCAGAATATCCACCCGACCGGCATTGCCTTCTAACGACAAAGCAGCATTTTGGAGGGAGAGTACGGGCTGTGGCATAAGACTTTCCATATAGGAGCAATATCTTGGGATATGGAGCACTTACGAGAATGCGCAAGGGCTTTCTGGCGGGCCTGTTTGCCTGTTGCGGATTTGCGGCCACAGCAGAACCCGTTGTCATTGCAGCATTGGGGGATTCGCTGACGCAAGGCTATGGGTTGGTTGAAGAGAACGGGTTTGTCCCGCAGCTGGAACGTTGGCTTGCGGCTGAGGGAGCAGAAGTTCGCGTGATCAACGCTGGTGTCTCGGGGGATACAACAGCCGGGGGTGCTGCACGGGTCGAATGGACCCTGACCCCCGAAGTAGACGGCATGATCGTGGCGTTGGGCGGCAATGACCTGCTGCGCGGGATTGACCCGGGTGTGTCGCGCGCCAATCTGGAGAAAATTCTAAGCGTGGCGCAGGCGGGGGATGTCGAGGTCCTGTTAGTGGGCATGCAAGCCCCGGGCAATTACGGGCCTGCATACAAGCAAAGCTTCGATGATATGTACCCCGAGTTGGCGCAAGAATATGATACGCTTTATGCGACCAGCTTTTTCGAAGGGTTGGCAGCGGATGGTGATCCCAATGCTGTTGGCGCATTCATGCAACCCGATGGAATTCATCCCAACGCCAAGGGCGTTGCGCTTATTGTCGAGGCTTTGGGCCCCAAGGTTTTGGAATTGGTCAACACGACTGCAGATTAAGGGGGGCATATGCCTGGGCGGTTCTTTCTGACGCAACCAATTTCTGACATTGCCGAAGCGCTTGATCTTTCGGGCGACGTCCCCGCGCAAACCGCCCGCCGCAACATCCAACCCGGTCAAGAGATGTTGGTGCTGACCCAATCGGGCCTGGTGCCGATGCGTTGGGGCATGATCCCGGTTGGTCGGGTCAATGCCCGTGGTCGTCCTGTGATGGAAACGATCATCAACGCCCGCTCTGAGACCGTGTTCGACAAAACCGCATTCGAAGGCGTTGGTCGTGCCGTAGTCCCTGTCGACGGGTGGTACGAATGGACCGGTGAGAAGCGCCGCAAGGCCGCGTGGCGTATCTGTTCCGCCGACGGAGCCCCGCTGTTCTTTGCGGCGATCACAGATACATGGCAGGCACCGGGCGGGTTGCAGGTTGATCAGTTTGCGACCGTCACTTGTGAGCCGAATGGCGATGTGAAACCCATCCACCATCGGATGGGTGTTTTGTTGAACCCTACGGATGCTAATACTTGGCTGACCGGCTCTGAGGATCAGGCTAAAGATCTGATGCGCCCATGGCCTGACGGGTTGTTACTGATTGAAGAAGCAACTGACGTAGATTGGACCGCACCGTAGCGGCTCAGACCACTGTCACCACCGTTCCAATCGGAACCCGGTTGTACAGATCGACCACATGTTCATTCAGCATCCGGATGCACCCGTTCGAGGCTGCTCGCCCGATGGTCTGAGGTTGCGTCGTACCATGAATGCGGAAATAGGTATCGACCCCGTTCTGGAACAGATACAGCGCGCGCGCACCAAGCGGATTGTCGTTTCCACCGGGTTGTACATAGTCATTGTCTTTGAAGCGCGCATAGGCGACAGGGTCGCGCTCGATCATCTCATTCGTCGGTCGCCAGGTGGGCCATTCCTTCTTGACGTCGATGGTCGCGGTCCCCGTAAACTCCAGCCCCGCTTTGCCGACACCGCAGCCATAGCGGATCGCTTTGCGCGGTTCGGTCACGAAATAGAGGTAGAAGGATCGGGGCACGACCAGCAACTGACCGGGCAGGAATTGCTTTTTGATCCGCACATATTGCGGCGTTGGATCATACTCCACCGCCTTCTTGGCGCTGGCGATGCCGGGCATAAGGCTGACAGCCGTTCCGGCGAGAAACACGCGGCGTGTGAACATGGGTGAACCCCTTAAGAATGACCAACGCAATCATGACTATGCTGTCAGAATGATAGCAAATCTGGACAATTCTAGGGCAGATATCGCAAAAACGCGATATGTGCCGCCTGCGCACTCACTGGCGGAACAAAAAAGGGTGAGGATTTCCCCTCACCCTGCGCTTGGCTTAGGCCAGCTGGATATCGTCCGCGCTTTCACGGCCGTCACGACCCGAGCGCAGCTCGTATGTGACTTTCTGGTTGTCGGCCAGACCGGTCAGGCCCGAACGCTCGACAGCCGAGATGTGAACGAAGATGTCTTTGCCGCCATCTTCGGGTGCGATAAAGCCGTAGCCCTTGGTGGTGTTGAACCATTTTACGGTGCCTGAAGGCATGTCCGTGTCTCCTGTTTTGGTGCTGCCCACGGAGTTGCGGCAGCCTGGCGTCGTTGTCCGGATCGATAGACTGAGCGCCGTAGAAGGAGACAGTGGGTCGAAATAGAAAAACGTTAGCATCCCTGATATGGCATTGGGGTGGGCTTGTGGCAAGGGTGGAGTGTGCGGAATATACTTTGCTTTCAAGGCTCAATGGGTGTTTTGAACGGAAATCCGCCGAGTGAAAACTAACCGTCCGCTCGCCAGTATTCGTCAATCCATCGCGATATTCGCGCAGGTCGGGTTGATGCGGAGTGGAGCGGTGTGATCACCGAGGGACCGTTCGGAGAGCCGTAGGATGGGGTTTCACCCCATCCTTTGAGAGGTTGGAGCTTGGAAGTCTATTGGTGCACGGGAACAGATCGTGCGAGTGTTCGGGTATGATCGTTGAGTGGGTGATGGGGTGAAACCCCATCCTGCGCTTGCTGATCATAACGCAGAAATTAGCTTTGATGCAGCGTTTTTGACCAGCTAACACCTATGGTTTCAAGAGACGAAAATTCGTCACTTTCAAATCTATATCTATCATCTGAATACGGATGCATTGAGGATTGAATCGCCGCTGTCTCTGCGACTCCAAGGCTTTCGTACCACGAAGGTTTGAAGTAGATGTTCTCAACATGTGACAGAGACACTGCCAGAGCAAACTTTGCTAGTTCGCTAGGGTTGATGACAGACATGTCGCAGATGTACTTTCTAACATCTTGTCGTTTGTTTCCTTGAAACCCACCAACAACCAAGTAGCTCCTGTCGCCGATACTGCCAGTGAACAGTCCGACATGGCTCCATTGAAACGCCAACTTTTCTCCGACCATTACTTCTTCTCCCGTGACGCTTTGCATTGGTGCAAATGCGCCAGTTGCCGAGAAGGGTAATGGTGTATCGAATTCTGCAGCAAAACAGTAGAAGTCCTTTAAACTGCTGGTGTGAATGCTCTTCTGAAGCTTTTTGTGAGTCAATTTTACATCCTCGTAGCCCATCTTTGCACCACGAAGGTTAGCTTCGAACACTTTTTTAGACTCTTTGGATGAAACCAACTTCGAGTTCAGTAGCTCTTGGTTGAACGTGATAGATCGTCTTTTCTTGAAGCATTCCAGCGAAATGGCGCGATAGCAAAGCAGTAGTGCTGTGCGCTCAGTCATTCCATGAAAACCGTCTTCGACTTCAAGAAAAATGTCGTTGTCATGCCGTTTACAAAACCCGTCAAAAACGGATGCTTGCCGAACCCCAATCTTTTTGAACAGCTGAGGCTTCATAGTAGGTAGTGCCAGCGGGTCTAATCCGAGAACGTGACCGTTTTCGGATATGTTTTTGAGAGCGCCTTTATTGTGTAATGAATGGCTACCTATCGTACGGTTCTTGCATCTAAGGTCTTGGATGTCGCGATAGAGGCATTGTTCTGGTCTTCTTCCAACAAGCTTTTTGAGCTTAGCCAACCCCTGAGATAGGTTCTGCTTCACCGCGCAAACTTCTTATGCTTCAACCGCTTGGGCTCCAGCGCGTCTGGTCCCAGACGGCGCTTTTTGTCCTCTTCGTAATCCTCGAAATTGCCCTCGAACCACTCCACATGCGCGTCACCCTCGAACGCCAGAATATGCGTACAAATCCGGTCGAGGAAGAAGCGGTCGTGCGAGATGACCACAGCACAGCCTGCGAAGTCGACCAGTGCGTCTTCCAGTGCGCGCAGGGTTTCGACGTCCAGATCGTTGGTCGGCTCATCCAGCAGCAGGACGTTGCCGCCCTCTTTCAACAGGCGGGCCATGTGGACACGGTTGCGCTCACCGCCGGATAGCAGCGAGACCTTTTTCTGCTGGTCGCCACCCTTGAAGTTGAAGGACGAGCAATAGGCGCGGGAATTGACCTGCGCGTCACCCAGTTGGATGATCTCAGCGCCGCCGGTGATCGCCTCCCACACGGTGTCGTTGTCTTTCAGGTCGTCGCGGGACTGGTCGACATAGGACAGTTCGACCGTGTCGCCCAGCGTGATGGTGCCGCTGTCGGGCTGTTCCTGCCCGGTGAGCATCTTGAACAGGGTCGATTTACCCGCACCGTTGGGGCCGATGACGCCGACAATGCCGCCGGGGGGCAGGGCGAAATCCAGCCCTTCGATCAGTTGCTTGTCGCCCATGTGTTTCGACAGGCCCTCAACCTCGATCACTTTGCCACCAAGGCGCTGGCCGTTGGGGATGACGATCTGGGCGCGGGTCAGCTTTTCGCGTTCGGACTGGTCTGCCAGCTCGTTATAGGCGTTGATCCGGGCCTTGGATTTGGCCTGACGGGCCTTCTGACCCTGACGCATCCATTCCAATTCGCGCTGCAGGGTTTTCTGCTTGGACTTGTCCTCGCGCGCTTCCTGTTCGAGGCGCTTGGCCTTTTGTTCCAGCCACGCGGAATAGTTGCCCTCGTAAGGAATGCCGCGGCCACGGTCGAGTTCCAGAATCCAGCCGGTGATGTCATCCAGGAAATAGCGGTCATGGGTGACGATCAGGATGGTGCCCTTGTAGTCGATCAGGTGCTGTTGCAGCCAGGCGATGGTCTCGGCGTCAAGGTGGTTGGTCGGCTCATCGAGCAGAAGCATGTCGGGCGCTTCCAACAGCAGCTTGCAGAGCGCCACACGGCGTTTCTCACCGCCCGAGAGATTGGCGATGTTGGCATCGTCCGGCGGGCAGCGCAGCGCCTCCATGCTGACGTCGATCTGGCTGTCGAGGTCCCAGAGATTCTCCGCGTCGATCGCGTCCTGAAGGGTGGTCATCTCCTCCATCAGCTCGTCCGAGTAGTTCTCGGCAATCTCCATGGCGATCTCGTTGAACCGGTCGACCTTGGCCTTCTTCGCGGCGACGCCCAGCATGACGTTTTCACGAACGCTGAGGCTTTCGTCCAACTGAGGTTCCTGCGGCAGATAACCAACCTTGGCACCCTCAGCCGCCCACGCCTCACCGGTGAAGTCGGTGTCGAGTCCGGCCATGATCTTCATCAGCGTCGACTTACCCGCGCCGTTGACGCCGACAACACCGATTTTCACGCCGGGCAGAAAGCTCAGGTGGATGTTTTCAAAGCACTTCTTGCCACCGGGATAGGTTTTTGAGACACCCTGCATGTGGTAGACATATTGATAGGCGGCCATATCGCGTCCTCTGGGTCGGGGAAATTGGGTTGAAACGCTTGATATCCAAGCGGGGCGGGCGGGGCAAGCTGGTGGCTTCGCGATTTTTGCACAGACCTTGCCCGGGCTAGAGTGGCCAAGGTTTGAAAGGCGCGTGAGATGACAGAACTTGCGGATTTGATTGCTGGGTGGGCAAAGCCTGGTGGGGTCGATTGGATCGGTGTGCGTCCAGCCCGGCGGACAGATATTGTTACTTTAGGCGACGCTGTGATTTCTACCGATGGTTTGGATGGAGATCGCAGTCGAGCGGGCAAGAGGGCGGTAACGTTAATCCAGCAGGAGCATTTAGCAGCGATTGGGTCGTATCTCGGGCTGGGGACGGTCACCCCGGAAATCCTTCGACGCAATCTGGTGGTATCGGGGATCAATCTGGCGGCCTTCAAAGGGCGTGAGGTGCGGGTGGGGGAGGCGATTCTGCGATTTACCGTGATCTGCGCGCCCTGCAGTCGGATGGAGGAGGCGCTGGGCAAAGGGGGCTATTCTGCGGTGCGGGGGCATGGCGGCTGGTGCGCTGAAGTCGTTAGACCGGGGCGCGTTAAGCTGGGTGACGCGGTGCAACCAGTTGATTGACAACGCCCCCCAGTTCTGAACATCAGCGAGGGATGGAGCGATACCATATTCCATATGCGCGACCCGGGCAGGTCATCGGGCTGTTCGGCGGGTCTTTTGACCCTCCACACAAAGGCCATGTGCATGTCACGCGCGAGGCGATGAAGGCGTTCGGACTGGATCGCGTGTGGTGGTTGGTATCTCCGGGGAACCCTCTGAAAGAGCACGGGCCTGCGCCATTGGCGCAACGGCTGCAGGCGGCGAAGGCTGTGATGCAACACCCGGGTGTTGAGATCACTGGTATCGAGGCGCGGACTGGAACGCGGGCGACGGCGGATACTTTGGCAGCGTTGCAGCGGCTTTATCCTCAGGTCAAATTCGTCTGGCTGATGGGGGCTGACAATCTGGCGCAGTTCCACAAGTGGAAAGATTGGCGTTTGATCATGGACAGCGTGCCGGTGGGCGTTGTGGCGCGTCCGGGGGATCGGATCTCGGCCCGGATGTCGCCAGCGGCGCGGCTCTATGCAAAGTACCGTATCGACGGGCAGGCGCGGCATTTGCTGGGGCGGGCGGACGCCCCGGCCTGGTGTTTTGTGAACGTGCCGATGGTGGATGTCAGCTCGACCCAGATCCGTAAACGTGGGGGTTGGAGCGCTTAGGTGTTGCCGGAATAGCCACACTATCTGCATATTCTCATGCAATGGTTGTCTGATTTTCATCTCTGGGATTTTAATTGACCCATGGTCGATCGTATTTCACGTCGTTTGTTTTTAGGGGGTGTTGGGGCGTCATTGATCCCGGCGATGGGTCTGGCCGGGCCGCCTTTGACCTCGTTGCGTCCTCAGCTTCGCGGCAAGCAGTTGACTGGGGCGGATCGCCTGGTTCAAGCGGCCGGGCTGCGTGGAGAAGTTGTGTTCGCCGTGGCCGATGTGGACACAGGCGCGCAACTTGAGAGCTATCAGGGAGAGCTTGGATTGCCCCCTGCGAGTGTCGGCAAAGCCTTGACGGCGCTTTATGCGCTGGATGTTTTAGGCGCCGATCACCGTTTTGAGACCAGATTGCTGGCGGATGGGCCTGTCGTAAACGGGGTTTTGCAGGGGGATCTGATCCTGGCAGGCGGCTGCGATCCGCTGTTGGACACGGATGACCTGGCGTCGATGGCGGCCAATTTGCGAAATGCTGGGATCACCGAGGTACGCGGGGCTTTCAAAGTCTATGATGGCGCGCTGCCCTTCGTGTTCAGCATTGATCCGGGTCAGCCGGATCATCTGGGTTATAGCCCGGCCATCAGCGGAATTTCTTTGAATTTCAACCGGGTGCATTTTGAATGGAAGCGGGAGGGCACTGACTACGCTGTCAGCATGGACGCCCGTACCGCCAAGTATCGCCCCGATGTGGATATGGCCGCGATGCAGGTCGAGGGGCGCAGCCTGCCGATCTATACCTACCAGGCCAGTGCGCGTCAGGATCGCTGGACAGTAGCCAAGGCGGCTTTGGGGAATGAAGGTGCGCGCTGGTTACCGGTGCGCAAGCCTGCGCTCTATGCCGGGGATGTGTTCAAAACGCTGGCACGGGCTAATGGGATTGTCCTGGGGCGGGTTGAGGTCACCCGGCAAACACCAATGGGCACGGTTCTGGCCGTGCACCAAAGTGATCGTTTGGACAGTATCCTGCGCGGGATGCTGAAGTATTCGACGAACCTGACGGCTGAAACCGTGGGCATGGCTGCCACCCGGGCGCGCGGTGTGACGCCACATTCACTGGCAGAGTCAGCGGCTGAGATGAACCGGTGGGCGTCTGAGACCTATGGCGTCAATCAAATTGCGATGGTGGATCATTCTGGCTTGGGCGATGCGTCGCGTATGGCACCGGGAGATCTGGTCTCAGCCCTGGTTCAGGCACGGAAAACGGGGGCCTTGAGGCATTTGCTGAAACCATTTGCCTTGACCGACAGTCAGGGTCGGGCGGTCAAGGATCACCCGATCAAGGTTGATGCCAAAACCGGCACCCTGAACTTCGTATCAGGTTTGGGTGGTTTTCTGACGACGGCGGACGGGTCAGAGCTGGCCTTTGCGATTTTCACCGCAGATGTGGCTCATCGTGCCACGATCACCCGTGCGCAGCGTGAACGCCCCGAAGGCGCGCGCGCCTGGAATCGGCGGTCGCGCAAGTTTCAGCGTGCATTGATTGAACGATGGGGTGCGCTCTACGGCAGTTGAGCGTGGACTGCGTTAAACGACGTGACGCGCGCGTGCACCACGCTCGATGGCGGCAGCATGCAGGCGGTCAATGCTCAACTCGTACCGGATTTCTTCCAGTAGGCGCAGTTCAGACTCGGCCAAAGACCCATCTGCGGCGGCCACGTCGCAGGCCAGCGCATAAGCCGTTTCGTTCAGACGCTCGGGCAGGTTGTCGCGGATCAAGCCAAACAGCGCATCCAGACCGTCTTCTTGTTCGAACAGATCGAACACGGTTTGCGAGATACGGCGCATGCGATCGGCGTCATAGCCTGCAAAAACCGGTAGCATGTTCACGGCGCCCTGAATCTTGACCAGCTCGGCGGTACGGATGTTTTCGTCCGAAGCGGAGACCGCAACCATGATCGCCACAAGGCAATCCTGCGGGGACATGGGATGAGGGATTTGATCGGGCATGGAGTGTGTCCTGCGTGAAGGTTTTCAAAGCTGTACGATATGTGTGGGCGCGTGCGGGTTCAACAGCTTGTTTCGTCGCATTCTTTGTCGTTGGTTCAGGTGCGCCGACCCTGCCAGCCAAGCGGGCTGAAACAGGCGAATATCACTGCCGCCACGCAGACAATTGATGGGCCGGCGGGCGTGTCGAAAATGTAGGCCGCCCTGAGGCCTGCAACCGACGAAAGCGCGCCGATCCCGGCGGCAATCATTGCCATCGATTCTGGCGAGCGGGCCAGGCTGCGCGCGGCGGCGGCTGGGATAATCAGCATGGCTGCGATCAACAGAACTCCCACAACCTTGATGGCGACGGCAACCGTGACAGCAAGCGCCAGGGTCAGGATCAACTGTTCGCGCTTAGGGTTATAGCCACTCGCGTAGGCCAATTCCTCATTCAGGGTCGCGGTCAACAGAGGAGACCAGCGCCAAGTGATCAAGGCCACAACCAATGCGGCCCCACCCCAAATGACGATCAGGTCGGATTTCGAGACGGCGAGAATATCACCAAACAGATAGGCCATCAGGTCAATGCGAACACCCGACAGGAACGAGACGGCGACAAGACCAAAGGCCAGCGCTGAATGGGCCAGCACGCCCAATAGGGTATCCATTGCATAGCCTCTGCCTGCCAACAAAGTCACCGTAAGTGCCATGATCAAAGCTACCGCAAGCGCTCCGGTAAACACGGAAATCTGGAATGTCAGGGACAAGGCGACGCCCAAGATGGCGGCATGCGCGGTTGCATCGCCGAAATAGGCCATCCGACGCCAAACGACGAAACACCCCAAGGGCGCTGCTGCCATAGCCACGCCAATCCCGGCGAGCGTTGCCCGAGTCATGAAATCATCAAGCATTATTCAGCGGCTTCCTGCGGGTTTGCGTGGTCGTGGTGGTGATGATCGTGATCATGGCGGTAAAGAGCCAGTGCGCCGCCCGTGCCTGTGCCAAACAAGGCGCGGTATTCAGGGGCCGAGGCGACCACTGCAGGTGAACCTTCGCAACAGATATGCCCGTTAAGGCAGATCACGCGGTCCGAGGCGCTCATCACCACGTGTAGTTCGTGACTGATCATCAGGATTGCGCAGCCAGTATCGCGCCGGACATCCTCAATCTGGCGATAAAACGCGGCAGAGCCGGGCTGATCCAAACCTTGGGTCGCTTCGTCCAACAGCAGGAGTTCAGGACGGTTGATCAGGGCACGGGCTAGAAGGACCCGTTGGAACTGACCACCGGATAGCTGCGACATCTGGCGTTTCAGCGAGTCTGGTACGCCCGCTGTTTTCAACGCTTCGGCGCAATCCTGTTTTGATACCCGATCTGTAAGGCGCATGAAGCGATCAACCGAAATGGGCAGCGTTGGGTCGATATGCAGTTTTTGCGGAACATACCCGATTTGTAGCCTTGGCTTGCGCTCGACGCGCCCGGCTGCGGGTTGTGTGGCGCCGATGATTGCACGCAACAAGCTGGTTTTGCCTGAGCCGTTGGGCCCAACAATCGTTACAATCTCGCCCGGGTTGATGTCCATGTTTACATGGCTCAACACGGTGTGCGCGCCATATCGGACGACAAGGTCTTTGACAGAGACGAGTGCCATCGTCAGCGTTTCTCGATGCAATCGGGGCAGATGCCTTCGGCCTCGACGACTGTACGTTCGATTTCGAACCCTACGGCGCGTGCTGCAGCCCCAAGCGCACCCTTGGCGGGGGCTGAATAGGCCTCGGCCACGGCATCGCATTTGCGACAGATCATGAAGGCGGGTGAATGGGACCCGCCGGGATGTGCGCAGGCGACGAAGGCATTGAGACGCTCAATCTTATGGGCAAAGCCATTCTCCACCAGAAAATCCAGGGCACGATAGGCAACGGGTGGCTGTGATCCGAACCCCTCGTCGCGCAGGCGATCCAGAATACCATATGCGCCCAGTGCGCGATGTTCCTGCAGCAGCATCTCTAACACCTTGCGGCGAACAGGCGTTAGCCGTAGCCCTTCTGCCTCGCAGCGTGCCTGCGCGGTGGCCAGCCCGGTTTCAACGCAGGAGGCGTGATCGTGCTTGGCAAAGCCAATCAGGTCGGCGTTGTCGGCCGGGGTCGATGGTGTCTCGCTTGTCATGTTATTATATATCATGTATGTCGCTGCTGACGTTATAAAATCACATAGGGTGTCTGATGTCCAGAAAGCTTCTTCCTGTTTCGATCACGGCGGTTTTGATGGGGGGGACGGCCTTGGCCGAGGTCCCCAATGTGGCCGTCGATATCGCTCCGGTTCATTCACTTGTCGCGCGTGTTATGGACGGTGTTGGTGAGCCAGATCTGATTGTACAAGCAGGCGCATCCCCTCATGAATACAGCCTGCGCCCGTCTGAAGCTGCCGCATTGCAAAAGGCGGACCTGGTGTTCTGGATGGGCGAGGACCTGACGCCGTGGATGGAAGGCGCGGTCGAAACGCTGACAGATGGTGCGACCGTTACTACTTTGCTGGAGTCAGACGGCACGATCTTGCTGGATTTCCGTGAAAACGCGCTGTTCGAAGCGCATTCCCACGACAATCATGACGACCACGATGACCATGGGCATGATGATCACGATCATGACCACGAGGATGATCACGCCAAACATGATGACCATGATCATGCCAAGGAAGACGATCACGATCATGACGATCATGCTGACGCGAAAGATCATGACGACCATGACCACGGCGAAGGACACGCGGACCATGACGATCATGACCACGAAGACCATGCAGGTCACGACGATCATGATGATCATGACGGGCACGATCACGGGGCGCATGATCCACATGCATGGCTATCGCCTGAAAATGCGAGCACATGGCTGAACCTGATCGCGGCACAACTGTCGGCTGCTGACCCGGACAATGCCGGCACCTATTTTGCAAATGCTGCTGCGGCGCGTGAAGAGATGGCCGCGCTGTCTGCTGAGGTTGCCCAGACGCTCGAACCAGTGCGCGGTGGCAGCTTTATCGTTTTCCATGACGCCTATCAGTACTTCGAAAACGATTTTGATTTTCCGGCGGCGGGTGCCATTTCGTTGGGGGATGCGGCCGATCCAAGCCCGGCGCGCATCGCTGAAATCCAGGGTCGCATCACCGGTGAAGGTGTCGATTGCGTTTTGGCGGAACCGCAGTTCAATCCGGGGATCATCGAAACGGTTCTGGGGGGAACCGAGGCGAATACCGGTGTGATTGATCCGCTGGGCTCGGACCTTGAGCCGGGCAAGGACCTGTATCCACAGCTCATTCAAAACATGGCCAAGACTTTGGCTGAGTGCCTCTAAAGTAGCGCCGATCCCGACCGGATCCGCAAGTTCGGTCGGGATACCCTGCTGGAAGTTTCGTAGCTGTTGAACACGGTTTCCAGTTTTCCCTTTTAATGTCCGCATTCGTCAGCTTGGCAGGCCGTCCTGATTGCCCGACGCAGTTGTGACGAATCGGAAAAAGCATGTGTCGTTATTGACTCATGCTGCGCTTGCACAATAGGAGGGGTCGGTCCGATGGCATGGGGCGATCGGGACGGTTTTCCCTTATGGAGCACACCAAAAAATGTCTGAACTGCGCGATACCGCCATGACGTCCAAGGCCTGGCCTTTTGAGGAGGCGCGCCGGTTGCTCAAACGGTACAAACAAGGTGCTCCGGAGAAAGGATATGTGCTGTTCGAGACGGGCTATGGCCCATCTGGCCTGCCCCATATCGGTACGTTCGGCGAAGTTGCGCGGACTACGATGGTCAAGCGCGCGTTCGAGGCGCTATCTGATATCCCTACCAAGATGATCTGTTTTTCGGACGATTTGGACGGGATGCGGAAAGTACCCAGCAATGTGCCGAACCCAGAGATTCTGGAGCAGCATTTGCAGCGTCCGTTGACCTCGGTGCCCGATCCGTTTGGCGAGTACGATAGCTTTGGCGCGTATAACAACGCGATGTTGCGGCGTTTTCTGGATACGTTTGGGTTTGAGTACGAGTTCTATTCGGCCAAGGAATTCTACGAATCCGGCCAGTTTGACGAGGTGCTCAAGCGCGCGGTCGAACGGTATGACGAGATCATGGCGATCATGCTGAAAAGCCTGCGCGAAGAACGCCAGCAAACCTATTCGATCTTCCTGCCGCTGCACCCCGAAAGCGGCCGTGTGATGTATGTGCCGATGAAAAAGGTCTGTGCCGAGACCTATACCGTGACCTTTGACGATGAGACCGGCAAGGAATGGACCGTTCCTGTCACCGGTGGCAACGTCAAGCTGCAGTGGAAGCCGGATTTCGGCGCACGCTGGGCGGCTTTGGGCGTCGATTTTGAGATGTATGGCAAGGAACATGCCACCAACGAGAAAATCTATGACGCGATCTGCCGAGCCTTGGGTGGTCGTGCGCCGGAGCATTTCTCGTATGAACTGTTTCTCGATGAGAACGGGCAGAAGATTTCGAAATCGTCGGGCAACGGTGTGTCGATTGATGAATGGCTCACCTATGCACCGACCGAGTCGCTGGCGTACTTCATGTATCAGAAGCCCAAGACGGCAAAGCGGATGCATTTTGATGTGATCCCCAAGGCCTATGATGAGTATCATCAGCAGCTTCGCGCCTATCCGGGGCAAGACCTGAAGGCACAATTGAACAACCCAGTCTGGCATATCCACGGCGGGGATGTTCCCGAATCGACGCTGATTGTACCGTTTGCGATGATGCTCAATCTGGCATCGGTGTCCGGGGCGGAAGACAAAGAGGCACTGTGGGGCTTTATGCGGCGCTATGCGCCGGAGGCCACGCCCGAGACTCATCCTGATCTGGATCAGGCGGCGGGCTTTGCGGTGCGGTACTTTAACGACTTCGTCAAACCGACGCGTATACACCGCGCGCCGACGGATCAGGAACGTGAGGCGTTGGAGGCGTTGAAAGCGGCGTTGGAAACTTATGATGGTCCGATGGAAGACGAGGCACTGCAATCGGTCGTCTACTCTATCGGACGCGAGCGGTTCGATCCCCTGCGGGGCTGGTTCACGGCGCTTTATGAGGTGCTGCTGGGCGCGTCGCAAGGTCCGCGTTTTGGTGGCTTCATCGCGCTCTATGGTGTGCCCGAAACCATTGCCCTGATTGACAAGGGGCTGGCCGGAGAATTGGTCTGATTTGACCTGAAACCGCGTGGGGCTACCCTTTGTTCAGGAGGTGGCCCCATGCGTCGTATTTTGCTTGTTCTGTTTCTGAGCTTTGGATTGGCCCCAATCGCAGCGGCCCAGAACGCCGAGATCGAAGCCAATATCGCGGCTCAGATACAGGCTTTCGAAGCGGATGATTTTGACACCGCCTTTACCTATGCCAGCCCCAATATTCAAAGGTTGTTCCAAAACCCTGACAATTTCGGCGCGATGGTGCGTGGTGGATACCCGATGGTTTGGCGGCCAGCGGAGGTGCGGTTTCTGGAACTGCGTGAGATCGCGGGGTTGTTGTGGCAAAAGGTGATGATTGTGGATGGGGATGGCCAGATCCACATATTGGATTACCAGATGGTGCAGCAAGGCGATGCCTGGAAAATCAATGGTGTACAGCTGCTACGCAACACTGATCCCTCTGCCTGATGCAACACCACCGTAACGGTGGGATGAACTGCGGTTAATTCCTTTTCGATACTCAGACTTTCGCGTTCGGGCTGGACCCGAGCACCGGGTTTGAACGTGTCGCTGTGATGCGCGACGCGATTGGGAAAGGGATTTCTATGAACAAGGCAATCACCGACGGCATCGTCTTCATGCCGCCTCAGTTCGCCAATGGGTTGGACGTTTGGTCCGCAGGGGATGGAACCCCGGGTACGCCAACTTATGCCGGTTCCGGCACAGGCGTGTTTGTTCCGGCGGATGCAGATTTTGGCGGCTGCCTTGAGATTCTGAAGGTCAATCCGACGCAGCAATTGCGTTACATGGGCCAAACACCGTTGCTGCCGGGCTGCTATTTGCAGATCAAGGCGCGCGTCAAGGCGATCAGTGGTCCGTTGCCTGAGGTGCGGATCGCGGCCTGGGCAGGTGGTGCCGGAGAGGTTCATGTTGACGGTGTGATCGAAGAGGGTCCCGCGACGCAGCTGTCCGGCTATGGCGAAGTGCATGAAATCACCGCCATCGTTGGAACCGGGCGCCGACCGGGTGTCGACATGCCGTGGGGCGTTTCAGCCTTGTATGGGCATTTTGGCCTGGACATTGAGGGCGCAAATGGCGCGCTGGTGCGTGTGGACGATATAGAAATTACAGACGTGACCGGCGTTTTTCTGCGCGAGATGATCAGCATCGTCGATGTTCGGGATTTTGGTGCAATTGGTGATGGTATCACCGATGATTCAGCGGCATTTGAGGCCGCTGACCAGGCCGCTGGCGGGCGTCGGATTTATGTCCCACAAGGCACATACCATCTGGGTGAGAACACCAGCATTGCGTCCGAGATGGATTTTGAGGGCACGGTTACGATGCCTGATGACAAGATGCTGCTGCTGACCAAGAATTTCGATCTGCCCGCCTATATCACTGCATTCGGTGATGAGGAGTTGGCCTTTAAGAAGGCGTTTCAGGCCTTGCTTAACAATGCCGACCACGACTCGTTGGATCTGGCGGGCCGGAAGATCTCGGTTACAGGTCCGATTGATATGGCCGCTGCTGTGCCAAACAAACAGGGTTTCTCGACACGCCGTGTTATCCGAAACGGCCAGTTTGATGTCAAAAGCAGTTCGGATTGGGATACAGAGAGCTTCACTTCAGTTGCCACATATGACCCTTCGGATGCCACCCGCCTGACAGATGTGGCGAATGTGGCGAATATTCCCGTTGGTTCGTTGGTGCAGGGTGCGGGCGTCGGGCGTGAGATTTATGTGCGATCCAAGGATGTGGGCGCAGGTGAAATCACACTGAACGCACCGCTTTATGATGCCTCGGGAACGCAGACATATACGTTCCGGTCCTTTAAATACCTGCTGGATTTCAGCGGCTTCAGCACCTTGCGCAAGTTTGGGATGGAGCAGATTGAATTTCAGTGCAACAGCCGATGCAGCGCTATTCGGCTGGCCCCATCGGGCAGTACGTTTTCGCTGACCGATTGCTTTGTTAGCCGTCCTAAGGATCGAGGCATCTCGTCAATTGGCACGGGCTGCAAAGGGATGCTGATCGACAACTGCCAGTTCTTGTCGGCCGAGGAATCCTTTATCGTCCCCGACCGGAACTCGATCGCGCTGAATACAAACGCAAATGATGTTAAATTGCGCCACAATCGCATTGTTCGGTTCAAGCACTTTGCTGTTGTCGGCGGTGACAACAACATGATCCTTGGCAACCACTTTTTCCAAGGTGATAGCATCCCTCAAGGCGTACGGACGGCAGGTCTGATCATGATCGGGACCTATAACAGTTCGACGATTGCCGAGAACTATGTGGACAACTGCTTTATCCAATGGACGAATGAGCGGGACGCGGAACCCAGTTACGTCTCGGGCTATTCTTTCAGTGCAATGAGCATCACGGACAATATCTTCTATTCAAGCGAGGCACCGCCTTGGTTCAGCTATATCGTGATCCGCCCGCACGGGCCCGGCCACTTTCTGAATGGTCTTGCGGTGACGGGAAACAAGTTCCGGTCCAGCAGCAGTGATATTGAACGTGCTGAGCGCGTGGATACCACTTTTGCCGACCTCAACAAAGATGCACACATCAACGTGACGTTCCAGAACAACACATATCACGGGGTCGACAAGAAGGCGGCGAACCCGTTGAGGGTTCGTCATAACCAGAATACGGCCAGCAGCTTCTGGGCCATCGGGACATCCGAACAGCTGCCATTTGGAGGCAAAGCCCGGAGTTGTGATGCGGTTACGCTGTTGGGGCCGACCGTTAGTCTCTTCGGATCGGTCAGGTTCTTCACGCCCTATGTCCAGCTTGAACAGGGTGTCGATGGCAGCAGCGTCAATCTGCAATGGCCAGAAAACCTGTGGGGCGCAGCATCTGTTCTGGTCAGGATGGAAAGCTGATGATTGCGGCCGCCCTTTTTAGGGCGGCTACTTTCCGTACAAAGGAAATGGACGACATATCAGTTCTCTGTGCTACGCTTGATCTAGCCACAGGAGGAGCAGATGCCGACCATAGCAAAAAATACCAGCGTACAGACCGTCATCACAACGTTTGAAATGACCCCGGGCACCTGTCACGATCTGCTTGACGCGTTGAAAGATGCCTATGCCGAGTTCATCTCGAAGCAACCGGGGTTCATTTCGGCCGGGTTGCACGTGAACGATGCCCAGACCCGGATTGCCAATTACTCACAATGGGAACGGCGCGAGGATTTTCTTGCCATGTTGCGCACGTCCGAGATGCGCAACCGGAACCGCAAGATCAACGAGATGTGCAAGAGCTTTGAGCCGGTCATGTATGACGTGGCCGATACGTTTGATCACCCGTAACCGGCGGTCTTCCAATGACCAGATGGGCGTATGTGTCACAGCTTTGAGCTATTAGGCTGAATTCGCCTCGGCTTCGCCACAAATGAGGTTTAGATTCGGCCCATGGATCTGGATAACACGATGCAAAAGCCTGAGAGCCAAAGCCAGACACCGACAAAGCGGCAATTGCGAGCCGAAGCGACACGCCGCAAGGCGCTGTCGCCCTTCCGGATTTCGCTCATGCTGCTTGCTTTGCCCATTACCACGCTGTTGCTGGCTGTGAATATCTATATCCGGACGTCCGAATATGACCGTAACGGGGCCCTCCTGCATCTGATCGCCTTAACAGGTTGCTCAGCGCCCGAGGCGATTGGCTTTGGCCCGTTCCGCAAAGGCTATGCGGGCTATCACGAACGCTATGACCCGGACGGGAACGGTGTGTCCTGTGAAAGATCGGGTTCGGTGCAGGTTCAAAGCACCCCCGCGCAACGCAGCAATGATGCGCCCGTACGCTCGGTCGGAAACGCGAAATTCGTGCGGCCGTGATCTGAAGGTCGGGGTGACCCGCCGCTGCTATGAGAGCTGAGCGCCCGCACAATCGCGAAAGATGCGCACCTCGGGCGCCGCGCCATCCAATGGAAACTCGGCAAGACCGTCCTGCGTAAAGGCATAGGCGGTCTGATTATATTCCAGCCCATCCAGAACATTGCCAAACCCGGTATCCGTGACGGTCAGCGAGGCCGCATTGTCCGACAACACATGGCGCGGCGTGGCGATTTCAATCGGGTTCGGGCCGTCAAAGCGCATGGCAAACCATGGGGTCTGAGTCCAACCCTCGGTCTTGCGGGTGACGGTCAGCGTATAAAGCGGTTGAGCTGGGTCGTAGGTCAGGAAGATCTCTGCTTGGTCGGTGCTGTGTGACAGGGTGCAGATTTGCCCGACTGTCGCCTCCCATGCAGAGGCCGGGGTGGCGAGGATTATTGAGAGCAGGACGGTACGCATGATTGGTAACTTAGCTGCCAATGGGCCTCGGGCAAGGATGGGGATCCGCTTCAACGACTGAGGCAGACCCTACGCGATACGGCCTGATTAAAGGCGCTGACGGATTTTCCTGAGAGGCGCGCCAGATCCTCGGCCAGCACCACGCGGGTGCCGCGCACCCGGTGAATGGCGCTTTGGACCTCATGTGTGGAGGGCAGGGTGTTCGTCATGGCAACCGTTTGGAATCACAATTTGTGATTTCAAACGTGGAGGAGGGAGCGCTGGGCTGCAAGAGTGGAATATGAACAGGTATTACCGCGACTGTGACGATATGGTGGTTTCATCAGACGAACGATTGCCCTTGAATTCTAGATCTATCTAGATTATCTAGAACTTAGATTGGAGGTTCTAGATGAAAGAAATTCAAGTATCAACCGACGTCTTTGCCTTGATCTGGTCGTTGCGAATTCGCGGCGAAGAAAACGAAGACGATATTCTCAGAAGGGTTTTGAGTCGGGAGAATAATAAATCACCAGAGTCAAAGCAGCAAAAGTCTAATGATAGACACGGTTTGGTTGATCGTCGATTTGGAGTGCAGTTCAGCGAAGGCTTCCAGATACACAGAACGTATCTGGGAATAGAGTACCAAGCAATCGTCGTTGGCGGGCAGTGGCAAATTTCCGGATTAAATGGCAGATATTCAACGTTAAATGAGTTAAGCCGCGCGATCGGAACAAAAACTGAAAACGCATGGGTCAATTGGTTTTTTATTGATGCATCCGGTCAACGCCAACCTGTTTCGGTTCTTCGAGACCCAAATACTGTCACCACACGAAACCAAAAAAAAGCGAACCCTCAAAGGAGTAATGATGACATGATGGAGACCGATGCAAGATGGTGTGACGATGTTAGGTCGGCCTTAAATGAATTGGGTGGCAGGGCGCACCTGTCGAAGATTTACGAGAAAGTGGAAGAAATCAGACAAGGTGCAGGTAGATCTACGCCTAAGAGTCTAGAGGAAGTGGTTCGGAAAGAACTGGAAATGCGATCATCTGACTCGGAAGTTTACGACGAAGTGCGAGGAGAGGATTGGTTTTGCTTGCCTGAGGGCAAAGGAGTGGGAATTTGGGCCTTAAGAAGCTAGTTCCCAGTCGCTGGTAGCTTTCAACCGTCTGAGTTACCGCTTCCGCCTCTTTACATTTCCACCCCGTTGCCCCGGTCTGCCAGCCGTTGACCTTCCGCGTGATTTCACAGCATCCTCGGATGCCTTCTCCACCGCCCATTGGCGTGCCATTGGGTCGTCGGCGACGGCCAGATCGACCGCTTCCAGACGTTTGATCTCATCCCGGATGTTGGCGGCCTCTTCGAATTCCAGGTTCTCGGCGGCTTTGCGCATCTGGTCGCGCAACCCGTCCAGATGGGCCTCAAGGTTGGCGCCGTGCATCGGTTTGTCGATGGTGGCGGTGACGCGGTTCATGTCGACGTCACCTTGGTAAAGGCCGGCCAGAACGTCCTCGACATTCTTTTTCACCGTCGCAGGCGTGATGCCGTGTTCCTCGTTATAAGCGATCTGCTTGGCGCGGCGGCGGTTGGTTTCGCCCAAGGCACGTTCCATCGAGCCGGTGATCTTATCGGCATACATGATCACCCGGCCGTCGGCGTTCCGCGCGGCGCGGCCGATGGTTTGGATCAGCGAGGTCTCGGACCGCAAAAAGCCTTCTTTATCCGCGTCCAGAATGGCGACCAGCCCGCATTCGGGAATGTCGAGCCCCTCGCGCAGCAGATTGATGCCGATCAGCACGTCGAACGCCCCCAGCCGCAGGTCGCGCAGGATTTCGATCCGTTCCAGCGTGTCGATATCCGAGTGCATGTAGCGGACTTTTATTCCCTGTTCGTGCAAGTATTCGGTCAGGTCCTCGGCCATGCGTTTGGTCAGCGTGGTGACCAGCGTGCGGTAACCATCGGCGGCGACCTTGCGGACCTCGTCCAGCAGATCATCGACCTGCATGCTGACGGGGCGGATTTCGACCTCGGGGTCCAAGAGGCCGGTGGGGCGGATCACCTGTTCGGTGAAAACGCCGCCGGTCTGTTCGATCTCCCACTTGGCCGGGGTGGCCGAGACGAAGATGGATTGCGGGCGCATGGCGTCCCATTCCTCGAATTTGAGGGGGCGGTTGTCCATGCAGGATGGCAGGCGGAACCCGTGTTCGGCCAGCGTGAACTTGCGCCGATAGTCGCCCCGGTACATGCCGCCGATCTGCGGCACTGACACGTGGGATTCGTCGGCGAAGACGATGGCATTGTCAGGGATGAATTCGAACAGGGTTGGGGGCGGCTCACCCGGTGCACGGCCGGTCAAGTAGCGCGAATAGTTCTCGATTCCGTTACAGACGCCGGTCGCCTCAAGCATTTCCAGATCGAAGTTGGTGCGTTGTTCAAGCCGTTGGGCCTCCAGCAGTTTGCCTTCACCCACCAGCTGATCCAACCGGATGCGGAGTTCCTTTTTGATACCGATGATCGCTTGGTTCATCGTCGGCTTAGGCGTCACGTAGTGCGAATTGGCGTAAACGCGCACGTGTTCCATCGTGGCCGCGCGTTCACCGGTCAGCGGATCGAACTCGGTGATGGTCTCCAGTTCTTCACCGAAGAACGAGAACTTCCATGCGCGGTCCTCCAGGTGAGCAGGCCAGATTTCCAAGGAATCTCCGCGCACCCGGAACGAGCCGCGTTGAAACGCCTGATCGTTGCGGCGGTATTGCTGGGCCACAAGATCAGCCATCACCTGTCGCTGGTCGTACTCATTGCCCACTTTCAGGTCCTGCGTCATCGCCCCGTAGGTTTCGACCGAGCCGATACCGTAGATGCAGGACACCGAGGCCACGATGATCACGTCATCGCGTTCCAGCAGAGCCCGCGTTGCCGAGTGCCGCATCCGGTCGATCTGTTCGTTGATCTGGGATTCTTTTTCGATATAGGTGTCGGAGCGCGCGACATAGGCCTCGGGTTGATAATAGTCGTAGTAGGACACGAAGTATTCGACCGAGTTCTCAGGGAAGAAGCCCTTGAACTCACCATAGAGCTGCGCCGCCAATGTCTTGTTCGGTGCAAGGATGATCGCAGGGCGCTGAGTCTCTTCGATCACCTTGGCCATGGTGAAGGTTTTGCCCGTGCCGGTCGCACCTAGCAGAACCTGATCTCGCTCGCCGTCCAGAACACCGCCCGCCAGCTCTTTAATCGCAGTCGGCTGGTCGCCTGCGGGGGCGAATTCGGTGTGCATGACAAACTGCTTGCCGCCCTCCAGTTTCAGGCGCGCGCGAACATCTTCTGTTGTCATTTGGGTCTTGTCGGAATGGGCGTATGGCATGGGCAGGCTCCGGGTCAGGCCCCTACATTTGTTCTTATTTTGTCCGTCTGCAAGGGCTGATCCTGGTAAGATATGGACTTATGCGGCTGAAATCAGGCCGCAGCGGCGTAGCGGCTACCCGTGCCGTATGGGTGGATACATGGGATCGATCCTGAAAACTGGGCTCGTATGATCACTTAAACCCAGCTGATGACAGTTTTTGTCATAAGCTGGGTCCCAAAATTTCCGATGGTTGGCAAAGTGTTGGCCCGACTGTACGGGATGGGCCAACATGCTGACGCGGTCCTATCCAGATACGCCAGCCCGTTCCAATGCCAGGCCGGGCCAATCCGTGATCTGCGCGGGGTCGGTCACGATAATCTCCGGCCGCCCGGTGTCATCATCCGGGAACATCTTGGTGGGGCCTGTGACATACGCGTAGGAGCGACGCGGTTGCTCCTCTCCATCCGCGCGATAGCGGTTCAGGATCAGGTTCATCACATCCTCGCCGCCGCCGACATTCCCGTTTGGAATGAACAACTGGTAGGGCTGGGTCAGGCTGCCGGTGTGAAACAGGATATGATCGCCCGAGGTGGGCGTGAAATCGCGCAATTCAATGAATACGGTTGTTTCTTGACCAGCCTTGGCGATTTCGACCAGGCGATCGTAATCCAGCCGAGTGTTGAACATGTTGATCTCGGGGTTCCGGCGCTTGATTTCGCGGTAGCCTTCAATGATGCGTGCCCGCAGGTCCCACCATGTTGTCAGGGCGGCATAGTTGCGCATGACCGAGCCATTGTTGGCCACCTGGTCCCAGATGCCCAGCGTGGCCGATTGCGCTATGCGCTCGGCCTCGCGATAGCGGTCATGCAAATGGGCAAATTCGGCATAGCCGTATTTCTGGAAATAGGGTGAAAGGCCTTCCTGAATCATCACTTGCTGAAAATCAGTGCCGTCTTCCAGTTCGAGATAGCAGAGAACCCGACCAAAATTACCCCGGTACTTCTGCAAGGCTTCGGCACGTGGCTCGTTTCCCGGTAGGATCAGTTTGACCGTATCCCCGGGTGCAATCAGTTCCTTGGCGCGGTCGGATGCAGCGTGACCAAGCGGGGTAACCGGTTTACTGCCGGCAAATACTTCTTCGGTATCAAGCGCCAAAATGCGCAAGCTTTCGCTTTTGTCGGCATCGTCGTCCAGAAAGACACGAACGGTATCCCCATCAACAACACGGTCCACACGGGCGGTAAAAGATGTCCCTGACATCGGGCTTCTCCAATCAATTGAAACAAACACTCCAAGGATACCATGTTTGCGCGACAGTTTGTTAACTGTTGTGCGTGCAGTCTTGCCCCTTACGGCACACTGGCGCATAAACACGCCAGCCAAGTGAGTACGGAGAGGCGACATGCGCGCACGGATTTACCAGCCCGCCCGAAATGCGATGACCTCGGGCATGGCCAAGACCCGCAAATGGGTGCTGGAATATGCCCCTGCCTCGGCGCGCGAGGTTGATCCGCTGATGGGCTGGACCTCATCCAACGATACCCAGACCCAGGTGCGTCTGAAGTTCGACACCAAGGAAGAAGCGTTGGATTATGCCAAAGACAATGGCATCGATGCACAGGTAAGCGAGCCGCACAAGCGCAAACCCAACCTGCGGCAACGCGGTTATGGCGAGAATTTTGCCACCGACCGCCGCGCGCCCTGGACCCACTAAATGATCGAGATTCGCGCCGCTGATCCCGGATCAGAGGCTCTGCGTCCGATTATTGAGGCCCATCTTGCCCATAGTTGGGAGGCAACGCCGCAGACCTCAAATCATACTCTGGATGTCGAGGCTCTGCGCGCGCCCGAGATTCGGTTTTGGGGTGTTTTCGAAGATGATGTGGCGCTTGGGTGCGGAGCGCTCAAAACCCTTCCCGATGGCACGGCCGAGGTGAAATCGGTCCATGTTGTGTCGTCAGCACGCGGTCGCGGCCTTGCACGTGAGATCATGACCTATTTGGCTGACTTGGCCAAAGCCGAGGGAGTTTCCGCGCTTGTATTGGAAACCGGCGCGGCCCATCTTTCCGAATACGACGCGGCACGCAAACTCTACGAGGCGCTGGGATATTCTTATTGCGGCCCGATCTTTGGCTATGAAGAAGATCTCAACAGCGCGTTCATGCGCTTGGCCCTTGAACCCCGCTTATAAAAACCGCAAGAAGGGCGCAGCGGTCCCTTAGCTCAACTGGATAGAGCAGCTGACTTCTAATCAGCAGGTTGAGGGTTCGAGTCCTTCAGGGATCGCCAATTGCAAACAAACCGTTGAGGCGGAACGCTACCATTGTTTTGAAATCTACCTTCTGTTCCGGCGATTTCATCGAATAGCCCGCAACCTCTCATGGGCATCAGCGTCGCCGAACCTTCCGATGCTCGTCTAAGCTACTTCGAAGGAGCAGATGCAAGTAGGTAGTAGTCTTTGACAGGATGGCTATCTGGCAGGCTACGAATATTCCGGATCGGACGGTCAGACGCGACGGCCATGTTGCAGAGGAACTCAAGTAGTGGTTCACTCAGTCTCTCTTTTTTGTCACTTAGTATTAGCCCCCTCTTTTGTAGGTAGTGAAGGAGAAGAGCATCTTTACGGTTAGTATGGGCCATTTTCCACTTAGGAAAATACCTTTTGGGTATCTCTCCCTGGAAAACCAACGACAGGCTTGAATGCTGCGGATCGGCAGAGACGATATCCCATATCTTGTTCAGCTCCGCTTTCTCCCCCTCAAGCCATTGCAAAAACAACCGATTCTCAAAATGTAGTTGACCCGTCACCGAGAGAGCGCTGTTCCGTGCTCTGGCGCGCGTGACGATATTTTGAAGAGCTTCGTCTGAGATACCATCTCGGGCAAAGCTATAGTAGAGGATTCCACTGAGTTGAGACATAACGATACCCCGATCTAACCTACACAAACTATTGCAACCCAGTCGAAATTGGGGGGCGCATAGAAAAAACGTTGCTTTCGTTAGCGAAGTAATCGGGCAAGAATGTGACGAAGGTCTAGGCTTGTGGTAGTCCCATGCTGTCATTGCCACCGTGTATCTTTTTGACATTATAGTGATGGTGGCAAGCAAGGGTTTGGTTCCGGGGGCACTCTGACGACGCCTGTCTGCTTGGAGGCTTGTTTGAGGCAGAATGCATCTGCCGCCATCATCTCAGACACCGTCTTCCATTTGCTTGCCAGACAAAACCAATGAAACACCACCCCACAAGTAGCCTTAGCAATTATCGTATTGTACAAGGGGGTTCGAGGGGCTGGGTGAGGGGGTTTGGGCCAGCCCCTCGCAAGGGGGTTATTCAGTGGTAATGTTAACCGCTGATTCACAATCTAGCGAAAGCCGACGATCCGCGAAATTGGGGGATTCCCGTAGAACAGACGATTTTTGTTTGGTCTCTGGGAAATGCTGCGGGAAAACATCGAGAATCCAACAGGCTGTCGCGCCCAAAAGGCCTGAAATTTCCAAGTGGTTCCGGCGCTTTGGTGATATGGAGGGATCGCCTAAAAAAACATCTTGCAACCGGTTGCAAAAATTAACATTGTGAAGCGCAACAGGATTCGGGAGAGATGCATGCTGAGTGTTGGACTGCTTGGGGCCGGTCGGATTGGGCGCGTTCATGCGCAGGCGATTACGGCGCATCCTGACAGCACCCTCTCTGCGGTCTCAGATGCGGTCGCCGACGCGGCGAGCCAGCTTGCGGGCGAATATGGCGCGCAGGTACGCAGTTCAGATGAAATCATTGCAGATCCCGCGATTGATGCCGTTCTAATCGCAACCCCAACAGATACGCATTCCGACCTGATCGAGGTGGCGGCGCAGGCGGGCAAGGCGGTTTTGTGTGAAAAGCCGGTGGATCTGGATTTGCAGCGTGCGGTGGCGTGTCAGGCAAACGTGGCGGATCACCAAAAGCCCATCATGATTGGGTTCAACCGCCGGTTCGACCCGAATTTCTCGGCGATGAAAGCCGCCTCGGATGCCGGAGAGATTGGCAAGACCGAGCTGCTTTCGATCACGTCCTTCGACCCTGCCCCGCCACCTGTAAGCTACATCAAAGTGTCTGGCGGGTTGTTTCGGGACATGATGATCCACGATTTTGATATGGCGAACTACCTTATGGGTGACCTGCCTGTGGCGATTTCAGCGGTTGGATCTTCGGTAGTTGATCCCGAAATCGGACAGGCTGGCGATGTTGATACAGCTGTCGCGACGCTGACCTATGCGGATGGTCGGATCGCGGTCATCAAGAACTCGCGCCGCGCGGCCTATGGCTATGACCAGCGGGTCGAGATTCTGGGATCCGAAGGGCTGCTGCAGGCTCAGAACGTGCTGGAAAACACCGTGATCAAATCCACCGCTGATGGCGTTGTCGGTGCCAAGCCGACATACTTTTTCCTCGAACGGTACATGACCGCCTACAAGGCTGAATGGGCCGCTTTTGTCGAGGCAATCACTGCGGGTACAGCCGTCCCGGTCACGCTGGAAGACGGTGTCGCGGCGCTGGCCATGGCCGAGGCGGCGACCCAATCCGCCGGGTCCGGAAGGCCGGTTCAACTTAGCGATATTTTGAAACCGGTTGCAAAATGAGTGAATTTATTCAAACTGAACGCAGCTCGGAACCTAGCCCGAGCCTTGGAGATTCGGCCTGGCCGGATGAACAGGGGTAAACGCCCAGAGCAAAAAATCGACGGTTTTTATGGGAGGAAACCAAATGAACAAATTTGTCAAAAGTGTTCTTGCGGCCAGCGCGCTTGCGGTTGCAGCCGCGACAGGCGCTGCCGCAGAAGGCGAGAAGTACATTCTGGTCAGCCATGCGCCTGACAGTGACAGCTGGTGGAACACGATCAAGAACGGGATCGCGCTCGCGGGTGACCAGATGGGTGTTGAGGTTGAATACCGCAACCCGCCCACCGGAGACCTTGCCGACATGGCGCGGATCATCGATCAGGCGGCAGCCTCGGGTCCGAACGGGATCATCACCACTCTGGCTGACCCGGATATTCTGGAAGGCCCCATCAAGGCCGCTGTGGATTCCGGTATCGATGTGATCATCATGAACACCGGCACGCCGGAGAAGGCGCGCGAAGTGGGTGCGCTGATGTATGTCGGTCAGCCCGAATATGATGCAGGATATGCCGCCGGCCTGCGTGCCAAAGGCGATGGCATCGGGTCGTTCCTGTGCGTGAACCACTATATCGTTCAGCCATCCAGCCAAGAGCGCTGCCAGGGTTTCGCAGATGGTCTGGGTATTGAACTGGGCGAGCAGATGATCGATGCGGGTCAGGACCCGGCTGAGATCAAGAACCGCGTTCTGGCCTATCTGTCGGCCAATCCGGATACGGATGCTGTTCTGACGCTTGGCCCGACATCGGCTGATCCGACCATTCTGGCGCTGCAGGAAAACGGCATGGCTGGTGACATCTATTTCGGCACCTTCGATCTTGGTGGTGAAATCGTGAAGGCGATCAAAGACGGCACCATTCAGTGGGGGATCGACCAGCAGCCCTTCTTGCAGGCTTACCTGCCGGTTGTTGTGATGACCAATTACCACCGCTATGGCGTTCTGCCCGGCAACAACATCAACTCGGGCCCCGGTTTTGTAACTGCTGACGGCCTTGAGAAAATCGAAGAATTCGCGGGCGAATACCGCTGATCTTCACACCCGAGCGGGCGCGATCTGACGCCCGCTCAACCCAACTTTCTTATTCTTCGGGATCACCCGCGAGGGGAGGACCTTTATGTCAGAGTCAGCTCAATCCACGGCAGGCGGCGACGAACGGATCAAAGAGATCTCGCCGTTGCGCCGCGCCCTGATCCGCCCGGAACTGGGCGGTATGGTCGGAACCGTCGCCGTTTTCACCTTCTTTCTGCTGTTTGCCTTTGACAGCGGCATGTTCAATTCTCAAGGCGTGATGAACTGGTCGATCGTTTCAGCCCAGTTCATGATCATCGCCGTAGGGGCTTGCCTGTTGATGATCGCGGGTGAGTTCGACCTGTCCGTCGGGTCGATGATCGGGTTTGCCGGGATGATGATTGCCATCTTCTCGGTCACGCTGACTTGGCCGGTCTGGATGGCGATCATCGTCACGTTTGTTCTGTGTGTCTCTATCGGTGCCCTCAACGGCTTTATTGTCGTGCGCACCGGATTGCCCAGCTTTATTGTGACGCTGGCGTTTTTGTTCATCCTGCGCGGCTTTACGATCTTTCTGCCGCAGACGATTGAACGCAAGACCATCATCGGCGGCATCAAGGATGCAGCAGAAGGCGATTGGCTCGCTTCGGTTTTTGGCGGCAAGGTGTTTCAGGGCCTTTTCGTTTGGCTGGGTGACAATGGGATCATTGCCACGTTCGAGCGCGGATCGCGCCTAGGCGAACCAGTGGTGGACGGCATTCCGATGCTGATCATCTGGGCCATCGGCATCATCATTTTTGGCCATGTTTTGCTGACTAAAACCAAGTTCGGAAACTGGATCTTTGCCGCAGGTGGAGACGCCGAGGCCGCACGGAATTCGGGTGTGCCTGTGAACAAGGTGAAAATCCTGATGTTTATGTTCACCGCCTTCTGCGCCACCGTGTTTGCCACCTGTCAGGTGATGGAGTTCGGCTCGGCTGGTGCGGATCGTGGTTTGCTGAAAGAGTTCGAGGCGATCATTGCGGTGGTCATTGGCGGTGCGCTGCTAACCGGCGGCTATGGCTCGGTTCTGGGCGCGGCGCTCGGCGCGCTGATCTTTGGCGTAGTGCAGCAGGGGCTGTTCTTTGCCGGAGTCGAAAGTTCGCTCTTCCGGGTGTTCCTGGGTGTGATCCTGCTGGGTGCGGTGATCTTGAACACCTATATCCGTCGCATCATCACAGGAGAACACTGAGATGACTGAAGACACCAAATTCCATCATGGCGACGCGCAAGAGCAAAAACCGATCATCCGTATGGTCGACATCCAGAAACACTTTGGGTCTGTGATTGCGCTGGCCGGTGTCAGTTTCGACCTCAAACCGGGTGAGTGTCATTGCCTGCTGGGCGATAATGGCGCGGGTAAGTCGACCTTCATCAAAACGATGTCCGGTGTGCACAAGCCAACAGCGGGTGAGATTTTCTTCGAAGACAAGCCTATGCATTTCGAAGATCCGCGCGACGCGATTTCTGCGGGCATCGCTACGGTGCACCAGCATCTGGCCATGATCCCGTTGATGAGCGTCAGCCGCAACTTCTTCATGGGTAATGAGCCCACGCGCAAGGTGGCCGGTATCAACTTCTTCGACAAGAAGCTGGCGGATGAGATCACCATGGAAGAGATGCGCAAGATGGGCATCAACCTGCGGGGACCGGATCAGGCGGTTGGCACATTGTCGGGCGGCGAACGCCAGACCGTTGCGATCGCGCGCGCGGTGCATTTCGGAGCGAAGATCCTGATTTTGGACGAACCGACCTCGGCCCTTGGGGTGCGTCAAACTTCGAACGTATTGGCAACCATAGACAAGGTGCGCAGTCAGGGCGTCGGCGTGGTGTTCATCAGCCACAATGTGCGCCACGCGTTGGCCGTGGGCGACCGCTTTACCGTGTTGAACCGGGGTCAGACACTCGGCACCGCGAAACGGGGTGAGATCACGCCAGAAGAGCTTCAGGACCTGATGGCAGGGGGGCAGGAACTGGCCCAGCTGGAAGGCTCGCTGGGCGGAACAGTTTAAACACCAATTCTCCGCAAACATGCGGGGTATCAGGCCATTCAGTGGTGCGAGATCACACAAACATTGGGTCAGTTAGATGGCCTGAAACCTTCAGGAATGTGAAAACCGACGGAATGCCCATGGTGGCTTCGTGTTGAAAGGGATCATGATGAGCAAGACAGTTCGATTGACCGCGGCGCAGGCTCTGGTGCGCTACATCGGGGCGCAGATGAATGAGGCCGGAGAGCCCTATATCGCCGGTGTCTGGGCGATCTTTGGTCATGGCAACGTGGCAGGGTTGGGTGAGGCTTTGCACGCTGTCAAAGACAGCCTGCCCACCTATCGCGGCCACAATGAACAGACCATGGCGCATTGCGCAATTGCCTATGCCAAACAGATGCGCCGCACGCGCGCGATGGCGGTGACGTCGTCCATCGGGCCGGGGGCCACGAATATGGTGACGGCGGCGGCCTTGGCCCATGCCAACCGCCTGCCGGTTCTGATCATCCCCGGTGACGTGTTCGCCACGCGCGGCCCTGATCCGGTGTTGCAACAGATCGAAAACTTCGGCGACGGCACCGTCAGCGCTAATGATTGTTTCCGTCCGGTCAGCCGCTACTATGACCGCATCTCGCGCCCTGAACATCTGTTGACCGCCCTGCCGCGCTCCTTCCGAACCATGACGGACCCGGCCGATTGTGGCCCCGTGACGCTGGCCTTCTGTCAGGACGTTCAGGCCGAGGCTTATGACTACCCCGAAAGCTTCTTTGAACCGCGCGTCTGGTATCAGCGCCGTATCCGCCCGGATGAAGGCGAACTGGCCCGCGCTGTCGCCGCGATCAAAACCGCCAAACGCCCCGTTATTGTGGCTGGGGGCGGGGTGCATTATTCGGGTGCGACTGACGCGCTGCAAAGCTTTGTTGAAACCCACAATATCCCAATTGTCGAAACGCAGGCTGGTAAATCCGCTTTGGCCTGGGATCATCCGCTTAACCTCGGCCCCATCGGTGTAACTGGTGGCGAACCGGCCAATGACGTTTGCGCCGAGGCTGATCTGGTTCTGGCGGTTGGTACACGTTTGCAGGATTTTACCACGGGCTCATGGGGCCTGTTTTCGAACCCAGAACGCGAGATGATCTGCCTGAACACAGCAGCCTATGACGCCGAAAAGCACGGGGCGATGCCCCTGCAAACCGATGCGCGCGTTGGTTTGGAAGAACTTGGCGCAAGTCTGCAAGGTTACAGTGCCGACCCTGTCGCTGACACGCTTAAAGCGGATTGGTTCGGCAAGGTCGACAAGCTGACCGACGCGCCCGGAGACGGGAATGCACTGCCTACCGACATGCAAGTGGTCGGCGCGGTTCAGCGTGCCTCGCATGACGATACGGTTGTGATGTGTGCGGCAGGCACCATGCCGGGTGAGCTGCACAAGCTGTGGAAAGCCCCGCGACCCGGGGCCTATCACATGGAATACGGGTTCAGCTGTATGGGGTATGAGATCGCCGGTGCGATGGGCATCAAGATGGCCCAGCCGGATCGCGACGTGATCTGCTTTACCGGCGACGGCACCTATATGATGGCGAACTCGGAAATGGCCTCTGCCGCGATGATGGGTATCTCGTTCACCGTGGTGATCACCGACAACCGTGGATTTGGCTGTATCAACCGCTTGCAGATGGGCACTGGCGGGGCCGAGTTTAACAACTTGTTGGATCACGCAGTGCACGAGACGCCCTCAGCTATTGATTTTGCGGCCCACGCGGCGGCAATGGGGGCAACGTCGGTTAAGGTCAGTTCGATTGCGGAATTGGAAGACGCCTTGGTCAAACGCGCCGACATCAAAGGGCCATACGTGGTTGTCATCGACACCGATCCATACCCGTCCACCGAATATGGCGGCACGTGGTGGGAGGTCGCCGTGCCCGAGGTCTCGATCCGTCCCGAAGTCAATGAAAAACGCGCGGCCTATGAAGTTGCGATCAAGGAAAGAAACACGAAATGAGCGTGAAGATCGGCATCTCTCCGATTGCGTGGCAGAATGATGATTTGCCCGACCTGACGGCGGCCTACACCATGGAACAGGCGCTGAAAGAGGCGCGAGAGATTGGCTATACGGGCGTCGAGCGCGGCCAGCGGATGCCCGGCGATACCGAAGGGTTGCGGGCTTATCTGGATGCCAGCGATATTGCCCTGTGTGGCGGCTGGTGTTCCGGCGCATCGTTGCTCAATGACTTCGCAACCGAGCGTGAGGCCGTGCGCGAACAGGTCGAGCAGTTCGTGGCGCTGAACAGCCCGTGCATTGTCTATGCGGAATGTTCCAACACCATCCAGACGCAGGCAGGTACGCCAGTCAATCACCGGCCCAAACTGTCAAAGGATGAGGTGCTGGCCTACGCCGCCAAGATTACCGAACTGGCAAAATGGATGGCCGATCAGGGCATGCCGATGGCCTATCACCATCACATGGGCACGATCATCGAAAGTGAAGATGACGTGAACTGGCTGATGGAAGGGTCAGGCCGCGAGGTGGGCTTGTGTTTTGACACCGGCCATCTGCTGTTCGGAGGTGGCGATGTGATGGCAACCCTGAACCGCTGGGGAGATCGCGTGCGTCACGTGCATTTCAAGGATATTCGCCCGAACGTTGTACAGGATGTGCGCGAGAACAATCGCAGCTTTTTGGATGCAGTGATCGCGGGGGCCTTCACCGTGCCTAGTGACGGCTGCATCGATTTTCAGGCCGTCGCAAACGCGCTGAAGGCCATGGACTATAGCGGTTGGATCGTGGTTGAGGCCGAACAGGACCCGGCCAAAGCACCACCCTATGAATACTCCAAACTGGGTTATGACCACATTGTTGAGGTCTGCTCACAGGCCGGATTGGAGATCGCGGCGTAACTCTCTGCCCCAAGGGGCAACACCGAAGGCCATGAGAAAGGAGTCTGTCATGGTAGATCAAGACCTCGGATATGTCGGCTATTTCGACCGGGAATCCTGTGATCTGGATGAATTCAAGGTGTTGACCTCACAGAACCTTCTGGCCGAGGCGGTGCCTCATGCCGTGTCGGTCGAAAAGAATGTGCCCGTCTATGACATGCAGGCGCTATGTCCGATGCTGGATCAGCCTGATACACGCCGGGCCTTGCTGGCGGAATGGGGTCGGGTACTGGATAAATCCGCGGGGGTGATCGCCTTGAAAGGGGCGTATGCAGATACGTCCGTCATCGACCGTGCGACGGATGTGTTTCGTCAGATTATTGACGAGGAACGTCAAAGCGGGTCTGGTGAAGGCGATCACTTCGCCGCCTCTGGCGCCAACGACCGGATTTGGAATGCGCTGCAAAAACAGTGCCTGCGCGATCCCGAAGGCTTCGCGCTTTATTTCGGCAACACGGCTATCGCGGCGGCCTGTGAAGCGTGGCTTGGGCCAAACTATCAGGTGACTGCGCAAGTCAATCAGGTGCGCCCAGGAGGCAAGGCGCAGCAGGCGCATCGGGATTACCATCTGGGGTTCCAAAGTGCAGACAATGCCGCCCGATATCCGGCCCATGCGCATCTGGTGACAGCCTCGCTGACCTTGCAGGGTGCGGTGGCCCATTGCGATATGCCGGTGGAAAGCGGGCCGACCAAACTGCTGCCATTCTCACAACTCTACCCGCCGGGTTATCTGGCGTTCCACGATGAAGCCCACCGGGCGCATTTCGAGGATAGCTATATCCAGTTGCCGTTAGAAAAAGGTGACGCGGTGTTCTTCAATCCGGCGTTGTTCCATGCGGCGGGCGAGAACAGCAGCGCTGATATTCACCGGATGGCGAACTTGCTGCAAATCTCGTCGGCCTTTGGGCGCGCGATGGAGGTGGTGGACCGTCAGGCGATGTCTCTGGCAGTCTTCCCAGCGCTGATTGCCTTGAAGCAACGCGGGGTATTGGGTGCGGCTCAATTGGAAGCAGCGATTGCAGCCACGGCTGAAGGATATCCGTTCCCGACCAATCTGGACACGGACCCCCCGGTCGGGGGCAACGCGCCGGAAAGCCAGGCGGATATCCTGCACCACGCGGTTTCGGTGGGATGGAGCGAGGCGCGACTGGCTGACGCGTTGTTGGCTCTGACCCAAAGGCAAGCTGCCTGAAACAATAGCCGGGCGGCCTATGGGGTCGCCCGCAAGGAGAAAAGATGGCGGATTTGCACAAAAAACCCCTCGGCAAGCGCGGTAAAGTTCACGATATCACCCCGGCCAGCGCCGGGTGGCGGTATGTGGGGTTCGGTCTTTATCACCTGCGCGCCGGTGACAAGGCGGCAGAGCCAACCGGCGATCGTGAGGTCATTCTGGTCATGGTCGAGGGCAAAGCGCAGATCACTGGGGCAGGGCAGGATTGGGGCGTTCTGGGTGACCGGATGGATGTGTTCGAGAAAACACCGCCGCATTGCCTCTATCTGCCCAACGGGGCCGAATGGGAGGCGGTGGCCGAGACCGATTGCGTCATCGCCGTTTGCTCTGCGCCGGGCATGGGCGGGCATCAGGCCCGGCGCATTGGGCCGGATGGCATTACTCTGACCGAACGCGGCAAGGGCGTGAACACGCGTTATATCAACAACATCGCGATGGAGAATGAAGACTACGCCGACAGCCTGCTGGTGACCGAAGTCTTCACCCCGAACGGGCATTGGTCCAGCTATCCCAGCCACCGTCACGACGAGGACGATTACCCCCGCATCACCTATTTGGAAGAAACCTACTATCACCGCCTCAACCCGGCCAACGGTTTCGGAATCCAGCGGGTCTATACCGATGATGGGCAGTTGGACGAAACGATGGCGGTGTCCGATGGCGATGTTGTACTCGTCCCGCGCGGCCATCACCCTTGCGGTGCACCCTACGGGTTTGAGATGTACTACCTGAACGTCATGGCCGGACCGTTACGTAAATGGCGGTTCGTCCCGGCCCCAGAGGTCGAATGGATCATGGAACGGGATAGCTAAGCTCGTAGCTTTGCCCAAAACCGGACAGGTTGCTCTATAGAGGAGTGTTTTCTGCGGTTTCGCGACCCGGACGTTTTAGAAGACGTCGAAGCAGCGGTTTGAACGGCCAAATGATCGCGCGCCTGCTCAGCACAAACACAGGCCTCGAATTGCGCAGCATCGAACTCGCAAATTCGTTGGCTTCCTTTTCTTGATCAGCCACCTGACCGTCTTCGCTGTGCCCCAGAACGTGATGTCCGACTTCATGATAAAAGGTGAACTCTGCCATCATACGCGCCCACCACAATTGCAGGCCCTTGGGGGACGGCGAGGGCCAGGTCAGGATGATGCAGGAGAAAAACAGATTGTACTTGCCGAGGTAGTCCATGTCGGCCCGTCGGGCGATCACATCGATCCGAGTTACTTGTTCAAGGGTGATATCCTTGGTCCTGCTCCATTTGATCATGTCTTTGATGACCCGCGCGCGATCCACGATGTCGTCGCTTATGAACACGGGGGTATCGTCGCTCAGGACAATGGCTGGTTGGTCATCAATGCGTTTTGCGAGAATATTCAGCGTCCGACGATGAACGGGATGTAGTTTTAGTCGCTTAAGGCGACAGACTTCTTCCCGGAAAACAGAAGAGTCCAGTTCATCAAGGAGCGTAAGGAGCGCGCCGAAGTATCTGGGCGAAGGCCCGCGCGGGTTGTCTTTCCAGGCTTTGGATGAGAGCCTTTTTTGAACTTCGGGCACCGCGCTTTCGGGGCATTGCAAGAGCGTTCGCCATGTGTCCCGGATGGTTTCGATATGGTGCGTCGAAATCCCCCGAAGGAACTTATCGACAAGTTGGCTGGCGCTTTTGGTCATATCCGTTGATTAGCGCAGGATTGTGCCAGAATTTTGATATATTTCCAGATGTTTGCAAAGAGCGCGAAGCGCCAGACTACCCAACCTGTGGCGGTGCACCGAATGCGCGGATTACCACACGCGCGGCCGCCTCAACCGGGTCGTGCGTTTCCTTTAGGATGGTCACACGATCAAATCGATCTGGGTCAGCGTTCACAGCTTCACGCAGGGCTTGACCGAATGCCATGCGCAGCTCGGTACCGATGTTGAACTTGCAGATAGACGTCTCGCGCGCGAGGCGTGCGCGCTGTTCGACCGGCACGCCTGAGCCACCATGGATGACAAGCGGCACATCGGTCATGGTGTCGATCTGAGCAATACGGTCTTCGTCCAGCCCGCCCTCTTTATCCTGTTGCAAATGGACATTTCCAACCGAGATCGCCATCGCGTCCACTCCGCTGTCACGGGCGAATTGTGCGGCCTCGGACGGATCGGTCCCGTTTGATCCCTCGCCGCCGGAATAGCCCACGAACCCGATCTCACCTTCACAGGAAATCCCCGCTGCATGAGCCATTTCGGCAATAGCTGCGGTCTCGTCTATATTCTGTTGCAA
Organism: Ruegeria sp. YTSA075; assembly: GCF_059610245.1. Classification (NCBI taxonomy): domain Bacteria; kingdom Pseudomonadati; phylum Pseudomonadota; class Alphaproteobacteria; order Rhodobacterales; family Roseobacteraceae; genus Ruegeria; species Ruegeria sp. YTSA075. The sequence goes on from NZ_JBXWNG010000004.1 coordinate 358,060, forward strand.
CGGCTTGCGCGAGCCATCGAACATCAGCGAGGTGAAGCCACTGTCCAACGCGATTTTACACTCTTCAAATGTATAACCGTGATCCAGATGAGCAACGACGGGGATTGAGGCCCCTTCGGCCAGATGGCGGAACATCTTACCCAGAATGGGCAGGGGCGTGTGCTCGCGGCAGCTGGGTCCGGCTTGCAGGATGACCGGCGCGTTTTCGGCCTCGGCAGCGGCGACATAGGCGCGCATATCTTCCCAGCCCAGGGTCACAAGCCCGCCTACCGCATAGCCCTGCTGATAGGCGGGTTGCAGCACGTCTTTCAATGTCACGAGGGTCATTTGAACTTTGCAATCATGTCTTTGATGCCCGGGATTGTCTCGACCTGATAGGCATGGGTGGGTTGGAAATACTGCACCAATGAGCGCTGCGTCAGCCCGCCAAGGATGGTGAAATAATACATCTCATACCCCGGCAATACGCAGCAGGGATGGTATCCCTTGTCGATGCAAACGGTCGAGCCATCGACGATGTGATATGCATCCCCCGGCTCATTGTCTTCACGTTGTAGCATTTGCAGGCCCGAGCCCCAGTTGGGTTTGAAGCGGAAATTATAGGTCTCGTCGTGGCGCGTTTCATCTGGCAGCCGGTTGGTGTCGTGCTTGTGGCTGGGAAAGCCTGACCAACCGCCCTGACCCACGGTAAAAAGTTCACTGACCAGCAGACGCCCCACTTTATCATGTTGCTTCTGACCCAGGATGTGCTTGATCTTGCGATGGGTTTTAGTGTCATCGCTACCGTATTGCACAAGGTCGTGTTCACGCACGTCGAAGGGGTCCAGTACCTTGTCATACTTCGCCCCTGCAACGAAAACCTCGGTCGCGTCCGAGACACAGACCATCTGCACCTTTGCGCCGACTGGAACATAGACCCCTTCGGGATCGCCGTCCCAGACATCCTCCCCCCTGTTACCAAGCTTGGGGAACTGCGCTCCTTCGACAGAGATATCTACGGTACCGGTTGCGGGTACGATGCAGGTTTCGTAGCCGGGCACCTGATATTCGAACGCTTCACCTTTTTGCAGTTTCACGATGTTGAAATAGTTCAGGGGAACCATGGGGTCATCGATATCAACGATGGCGGTGTTCTTGTTGTCATATGGCGCAATATGCATGGGATATTCCTATGTGGTCGGGCCGGGATGATCGGCCAGAAATGCGTCGAGTTCCGCAGTCGTAGGCATGGCCGGGGCGCAACCGGGTTTTGAGACCACGATAGATGCGCAGGCTGAGCCGCGCATCACGGCGTCTTTCAGCGGATATCCTGCCGCGATTGAGGCCAAGAGCCCGGCCATGAAGCTGTCGCCAGCCCCGACCGGCTTGATGGCATTTACCGGGTAGATGCCGGTTTGGGTTTCCTGCCCATCTGCCAGCGTTACAGCGCCTTTTTCGCCCATCTTGTAGATGACGACCCGGCCCGGCTTTTCCGCAAGTTCCTGCGCCTTGGCAAAGCCCTTTTCGATGCCGCCAGCCATGAAACCGAATTCTTCATCGTTACCCACGATCAGATCGCTCGCCTCACCTGCGCGCGAGAGAACATCGGCAGCAACCTCGGGCGATGGCCAGCTATACGGGCGATAGTCGATATCGAAGATGATAGGCAGACCGGCCTTTCGTGCAATCTCAAACCCGCGGAACGTCGCACTGCGCGAAGGTTCGGCGGCTAAAACGGTTCCGGCGGACAGCAAGGCGGTGAATCTGCTGAAATCAACCCGGTCCATATCTTCTTCGGTGACTTGAAAATCGACCGCATTGTTTCTGTAGATGACGTTCTGGAAATCTTCCGTTCGGCTTTCATAGATCGCAAGCGACATGCGATGCTCACCGCCGATGGTGCGAATGCAAGACGTATCTACGCCGTAATGATGCAGGCGGTTCATGCAGAACCGTCCAATCGCATCATCCGAGATTGAAGTGATCAGTGCCGCCTGACTGCCCAGCTTGACCAGACCGGCCGCGATATTGGCGGATGATCCGCCCAGGTCTGCGTGGAAGGTATCGGCCTCTTCACTTTTGGCGCCAATAGGGGCCGCAGTCAGATCCATGCCCGCGCGCCCCAGAATGGCAAATCGGTTTCCTTTGATGCCGTCGATCAGGGCGCTCACGTCTTTAGTCCTCCGACAGGGATGATGGCAAAGTTTGGACCTTGCGCTGAATCGATTCACACGATACTCATTTTGCAACCGGTTGCAAATACAATGTTCGGAGCCGCAAAAAGATGCCTGATATCGGAATTGGAATTGTGGGTGGCGGCTATATGGGCAAGGCGCATTCCGTTGCCATGTCCGCTGTGGGCGCAGTTTTCAACACAGCGCTCAGACCCAAGCTCGAGGTGATTTGCGCCTCAACCCCCGAAAGTGCAGAGCGTTACCGCGCAGCATACGGTTTTCAGCGCGCAACCGCCGATTGGAGGGTCTTGGTCGATGACCCGAAGGTCGAGGCGGTTGTCATCGCATCGCCACAGGAAACCCATCGTCAAATTGCCGAAGCGGCCTTTGCTTTGGGCAAACCGGTTCTGTGCGAAAAGCCTTTGGGCGCCTCGCTGGAGGACAGTCAGGCGATGGTCAATGCTGCTGAGGCGGCGGGCGTCGTCAACATGGTCGGCTTCAACTACATCCGCACACCTGCCAGCCAATACGCGCGCAAGCTGATTGCCGATGGTGAGATCGGCGATGTCACCTGGTTTCGCGGAGAGCATACCGAGGATTTCTATGCCGACCCGCAGGCCCCGGCCACCTGGCGGACAACAGGTGTGGCAAACGGGACGATTGGCGATTTGGCCCCTCATATGGTGAATGGCGCACTGGCCTTGATCGGTCCGATTGCGCAGGTCATGGCCGATGTGGAAACCGTACACCGCACCCGCCCGGGTGGTGAGGTCACAAATGATGATCACGCCCAGATGATGTGCCGGTTCGAAAACGGCGTGATGGGCAATCTCTATTTCAGCCGCGTCGCGACGGGCCGCAAGATGGGATATGCCTATGAAATATCGGGCACAAAAGGCGCAATCCGTTTTGACCAAGAGGATCAGAATGCACTATGGCTGTATCGACGCGAAGGCCCAGAGGCGCAGCAGGGGTTCACCAAGATTCTGACCGGCCCGGCGCATCCGGACTATGAGCCCTTCTGTCAGGGCCCAGGCCACGGCACCGGCTATCAGGATCAGATCATCATCGAGGCTAAGGATTTCCTGCAGGCAATCCACACCGGCGAGGCGATCTGGCCCACCTTCCGAGACGGGCATGAGGTAAACCGCGTGCTGGCGGCGGCAATGGCGTCCTCGGACCAGCGGCAGTGGAAAAACACCAGCGATTTCTGATCGCTCAACAACACGTTCTGAAGAAAGACTGAAGACCATGGCAAAGTTGAAATGGGGTATGATCGGCGGTGGTGAGGGCAGCCAGATCGGACCCGCTCATCGGTTGGGCGCACAGGCCGACGGGATGTTTGAGTTCGCGGCTGGCGCTCTGGATCATCGGCCCGAGATAGGTCGCGAATTTGCCCAGCGATTGGGTATCGCGGCCGATCGCGCCTATGGCAGCTGGCAGGACATGCTGACGGGCGAAAGGGACCGCCCCGACCGGATTGACCTGGTCACGATTGCAACGCCGAACTCCACCCATTTCGAAATCGCTAAGGCGTTTCTTGAGGCTGGTTTCAACGTCCTGTGCGAAAAGCCGATGACCATGACGGTGGCAGAGGGCGAAGAGATCGTGCGCGTGGCCGAGGCGTCAGGTAAAATTTGCGCAGTGAACTATTGCTATTCTGCCTATCCAATGGTGCGCCAGGCCCGTGCCATGGTGCGGGCAGGAGAGATTGGCAAGATTCGTCTGGTCGTGACCAATTTCAGCCATGGGCATCATGGCGACGCCACAGACGCAGACAATCCGCGCGTGCGCTGGCGCTATGATCCGGCCATGGCCGGTGTCTCAGGCCAGTTTGCAGATTGCGGCATTCACGCGCTGCATATGGCCAGCTTCATCTGTGATGATGAGGTTAAATCCCTGTCGGCAGATATGGCCTCGACCATTGCCAGCAGGGAGTTGGAAGATGACGCGATGGTCAACTTCCGGATGGAAGGCGGCACCGTTGGGCGGCTCTGGACCTCGTCGGTGGCGATTGGGCGACAGCATGGGTTTGATATTCAGGTGTTTGGCGAAACCGGCGGTCTGCGCTGGGCGTCAGAACAACCCAACCAACTGATCTACACACCTGTTGGCGGGCGCACCCAGATTATCGAAAAGGGCGAAGGCGGGCTGCATGACGAAGTTCAGCGCCTGTCGCGTGTCGCCATCGCCCATCCCGAAGGTTTCCCGCTGGCAGTGGCCAATATCTACTGTGATCTAGCCGATGCGATCCGGGGCGAGGTGCGGGATGGTCTGCCAGGCGCCGCCGATGGTGTTCGTTCCATCGCCGCCGTTCATGCCGCCGTGGCGTCAGGCAAAGAAGACGGCGCGTGGAAAGATGCGCGTCCGCCAATGTTTCGCTAATCAGGGGCGGGGCCGCAACGTGCCCCGCTCAATCACGCGGCAGGGGAATATCCGGGCCTCAGGGTATCTTTGGGGCTCTTTCAACATCTCTTCGACCAGATCGACCGAAGACGTAATGATCTGTTTGATTGGCTGGTGAATGGTCGTCAGGTCAACGCTTTCCCAGCGCGCCATTTCCATGTCATTCAATCCGATGATGCCAATATCCTGACCCGGTTTCAGCGCATGATCTGAAAGGGCGGACAACGCGCCGACAGACAGGATATCGTCACCGCAGAAATACCCGTCTGCCGGGGTGCCACTTAGCAAGCGCAACATCTCGGCCCGTCCGGCCTCAAACGAATAATTGTCGGCGAAGGAGTAGGAAACCTGCAGGTCCGGATGCTGCTCGGCTTCTTCAATGAATCCGCGATATCGGTCCAGAGCCGAGGTCGCGCTTTTCGGCCCGCCCAGATATCCGATATGCTTGTACCCACGCGAGACAAGCTCGCGCGCTGCCATGCGCCCGCACTCCACATTGTCGATGCCAACCACATGCACTTCGGGCGACGTTGCCGATCGGCCAAACGTATGCACTACGGGCACACCGGCATCATGGAACGCTTTGGCAAAGCTGGGGGGCAGGGTCGAGGAGGCCACTATGACCGCGTCGACCGAATATTGACGCAGCATGCGAACGGAATTGGCCGGCTCTGTCTCATCCGTCAGGTTCACGATCAAAGGACGCAGCCCACGTTCCTGCAAGGCGCGTGTGAACTGGTCGAACACCTCAAGGAAAATTGGGTTGTGGAAGTTGTTCGAGATCAGACCAATCAGTTTGGTCCGTCCGGTTGTCAGCGATGAGGCCAGCGCATTTGGACTATACCCCAGCTCTTGCGCGGCTTTTTCGACCTTGCTGCGGGTCTTGGCCGAGACCGAGGCGCCTTCGGTAAAGGTTCGCGAAACTGCGGACCGGGATACGCCTGCAAGTGCTGCGACGTCTTTCAGTGTAACGCTCAAGATTGATACCGTCTGTGCTGTGCGGGCGTTGGGATTGTGATTGCAAACCATTATGCATCAAAGCAACGGCTCTGCAACCGATTGCAAGCCGCGTGAAAAGCATGCCAGTGAAATCACAAATCCCGGGGCGCGACCTGCGTCAGTACCTATGAAAAAGCCCGCGGCCAAGCGCGGGCTTTCATTTTGGTTCTATGCCAGTGGCCTATTGTGGGATCTCGCCTTCCAGACCTTCGACATAGAAATTCATACCGGCAAGTGTGCCGTCATCGGCCACTTCACCATCAGCCAGCCAGTCGCTGCCGTCTTGCTTCTTAATCGGGCCGGTGAAGGGATGGTATTCGCCTGCAGCCATGGCTGCTTTTAGCGCTAGTGCTTCTTCTTTGACATCCGCGGGAACCGCATCAGAGATTTCGCCAATGGCGACCATACCTTCGCGGATACCGTCCCAGGTGTTCACGGACTCCCAGGTGCCGTCCATCACGGCCTGAGTGCGTGCGATGTAGTAGGGCGCCCAGTCGTCGATGATCGAGGAGACGCGCGGGAACGGAGCATATTCGCTCATGTCCGAGGCCTGGCCAAAGGTGACAACATTGCCCGCCTCTTGCGCAGCAGCCTGCGGCGCGGTCGAGTCGGTGTGCTGTAGAATCACGTCAGCACCCTGTTCGATCAGAACCTTCGCCGCGTCAGCTTCTTTTGCGGGGTCAAACCAAGTGTAAGCCCAGACAATTTTAAACTCGACATCCGGGTTAACCCGTTGCGCGTGAATAAAGGCCGAATTGATGCCCCGGATCACTTCGGGGATCGGGTAGGAACCGATATAGCCGATGATGTTCGACTTGGTCATATTGCCCGCGATGTGACCCTGAACGGCGCGACCTTCGTAGAAACGTGCCGAATAGACCGAGACGTTTTCGGCGGTCTTGTAGCCGGTCGCATGTTCGAACTTCACATTCGGGAATTTCTTGGCCACGTTGATCGTGGGATCCATATAGCCGAACGAGGTGGTGAAAATCAGATCGGCCCCCTCCAATGCCATCTGGGTCATGACGCGTTCGGAATCCGGGCCTTCGGGTACGGATTCAACAAATACGGTTTCGACCTTGTCGCCAAAGTGTTCTTCAACCGCCAGCCGACCCTTGTTGTGCTCATAGGTCCAGCCACCGTCGCCCACGGGACCAACATAGACAAAACCGACCTTTGTCTTGTCTTCGGCCATGGCTCCTGAGGCCAGACCCAGCGCCATGGCGGCACTTGCCAGAAGTGTAGTGAATTTCATGTGTTACTCCCCAAGTTGGTTCAGTTGGCCCCTAGTGTGAGGCATGGAATATTCGGCCCAGTGAGGCAGGTGCGCTGCTCTTGTCGGCCGAAAGGATCACAAGCACAAGGATCGTGATGATATAGGGCGACATTGCCAGATACTCGACAGGAATGGCAACGCCCGCTGCCTGCAAATTAAGCTGCAATACGGTGATGCCGCCAAACAAATAGGCACCCAGCAGTGCGCGCCATGGCTTCCAGCTGGCAAAGACCACAAGCGCCAGGGCGATCCAGCCAACACCGGCGGTCATGCCTTCGGTCCACTGCGGCACTCGGATCAGACTGATATAGGCGCCACCGAGACCCGCACAGGCACCCCCGAACAGAATCGCCAGAATGCGGATCTTTATGACCTTGTAGCCCAAGGCATGGGCTGCATCGTGGTTTTCACCCACTGCGCGCAGGATCAAACCCACGCGGGTGTATTTCAGCGTGGCCCAGACTGCCGCCGTCAGCGCGATGCCCACATAGAGGATTGGATCATGCTGGAACAGGATCGGGCCAATGACAGGAATATCGCTGAGTATTGGGATATGGATATCCCCCATGCTAGGCGGCTTGATGCCCACATAGCTTTGGCCCATCAACGCGCTGAAGCCGAGGCCAAACAAGGTTAGCGCCAGTCCGCTGGCCACCTGGTTGGCCAGCGCCACTTGCGTCAGCAAAACAAACAACAGGGATAGCACCGCACCTCCAATCGCTGCAGCGACAAAGCCCAGCCACGGAGAGCCGGTCTCGACCGATATCGCAAACCCGCTGATTGCACCAACGATCATCATGCCCTCGACACCGAGGTTCAGAACGCCTGCTTTCTCGACAACCAGCTCTCCTATTGCTGCCAGCAGTAGGGGGGTTGCGGCCACCATCAGCGAGGCGATCAGAAGGACGGGATTGATTTCACCAAGGTCCATTAGGCCACCTCGCTACGGGCCGCACGGATGCGGTAGTTTGTCAAAAGATCGAACGCCAGCAGGAAGAACAAAAGCATCCCCTGGAATACCTGTATGGCGGCGGCCGGCAGGCCCAGCTGAGACTGCGCGATTTCACCCCCAATGTAAGTCAGCGCCATCAGGCCTCCGGCCAGCAGAATGCCTACCGGGTGCAGGCGGCCAAGAAAGGCCACGATGATCGCGGTGAAGCCATAGCCGACGTTGAAGTCGATGCTGACCTGCCCAGAGGGGCCAGACACTTCGAACATCCCGGCCAACCCGGCCAGTGCGCCAGACATGCCAAGGCAGAACAGGATGAGACGGGCCGGGTTTACCCCTGCGAACTTCGCGGCGCGCGGTGCTTCGCCGGTAAGTCGAATGTGAAACCCCAGCATATGCCGGTTCAGCAGCACATAGGCGAAGATCACCGCAATAAAGGCCGCGACAACACCCCAATGCATTCCGGAACCTGCGATCAGCTCGGCATTATGCGCGCTGTCATAGGATTGCAGGTTACGCGACCCGGGAAAGCCGAACCCCTCGGGGTTTTTTAGCAAACCTAACGAGACCGAGGCCAGCATCTGCTCGGCCACATAGACCAGCATCAGTGACACGAGGATTTCATTCGTCCCGAAACGAACCTTCAGAAAGGCCGGGATCATCGCCCAGAGCCAGCCACCAAACGCCCCGGCAAGTACCATGATCGGAAAGATGTAGAACGCTTCCATCGGGTAGAAAGCCAACCCAGCCCCCGCCCCGAAAATGGCCCCCATTATGTACTGCCCCTCGGCCCCGATGTTCCAGATCCCCGCCCGGAACCCCAGCGACAGGCCGATGGCGATCAGCACCAAAGGCGCGCCTTTCACTAGCAACTGTGGACGGTAGTAGAATGCGAATTCACCAAACAGCGGTTCCCAGAAGATCGTGCCGATCGCTTCGACCGGGTTCTTTCCCAAAATGGCGAACAGGACACCTCCAAACACCATCGTCGCCACGACAGCCACCAGAGGGGTCGCATAAGACCACGCTTTGGACGGCTGCGGCCGTTTCTCCAACACAATCATCTGCCCATCCCCCTGCGCGTTCTCATTTGTTCTTTGTCTTTTTTATCAGTCTCGCCAAAGTCGGATATCGGATCACACATGGGCCACCTCCATGCCATGCGCGCCGCCCATCATCAGGCCAATCTCGTCGACCGTCAGGCCCGTGGTCTCGCGCGGGGCGCTCAGCCGGCCTTCGTTCAACGCGGCGAAACTGTCCGAGATTTCCATCAACTCATCCAGGTCTTGCGAGATACAAATGACGGCGGTTCCTTTGGCGGCCAGGTCCAAAATGGCCTGCCGGATCGACGCCGCAGCGGCCGCATCCACGCCCCATGTGGGCTGGTTCACCACCAGAACATCCGGGTTTTGCAGCACCTCACGACCAATTACGAATTTCTGCAGGTTTCCCCCTGACAGCGACCGCGCGGCGTTTTCGGGTCCCGGCGTGCGCACATCGAACGCGCTGATGATTTTCTCAGCAAAGCTCTTTGTATCAGCCCATTTCAGAAAACCGTTGTTTTCCAGCCCCTCCCTTACCGATCCCGTGAGCAGGGCGTTTTCCGTCAGGCTCATATCGGGTGCGGCGGCATGACCCAGCCGTTCCTCGGGCGCGGTCAGCACGCCCTGCTTGCGACGCGCGGTGGGGCCCAGCTTGCCAATCGGTTGGCCGTTGAACTTGATCGCATCAGCGGCGGTTTGGATTTCACCAGACAACACGCCCAGCAATTCATCCTGCCCGTTCCCAGCGACGCCACCGATCCCCAGAACTTCGCCTTTGCGGACGGTCATGTGGACGTTCTTCAGCGCGGTTCCGAATTCCGAAGGGGAAGGCACCGACAAACCGCTCACATCCAACGCGACCTCGCCGAATGCGCGGCCAGACCGTTCCGGGGTTTGCAAAGTTGATCCCACCATCATCTCGGCCATGTCACGGGCTGAAGTTTCAGACGGCACGCATTCTCCCACATTCTTACCCAAACGCAGGATTGTGGCGTGGTCGCACAGCGTGCGGATCTCTTCGAGCTTGTGCGAAATATAGAGGATTGAGGTGCCCTCAGACCGCAGCTTGTTTAGCGTCTCAAACAGGATTTCGACCTCTTGCGGGGTCAAAACCGAGGTCGGTTCGTCCATGATCAAAAGCTTGGGGTCTTGCAAAAGGCATCGAATGATTTCAACACGTTGACGCTCCCCCGCGGACAGGTCACCCACGGTGCGATAGGGGTCCAACGGCAACCCGTAGGTTTCCGACACCTCGCGGATACGAGAGGCCAGATCACCCATCGCAGGCGGGTTCTCCATCCCCAGTGCGATATTTTCGGCCACGTTCAGCGCATCGAACAGTGAGAAGTGCTGGAACACCATCGCAATCCCATCCGCCCGCGCCGCGCGGGGTTCCGCTGGGGCGAAAGGTTGGCCGCGCAGCATCATGGTGCCGCTGTCCGGCTTCACCAGCCCATAGATCATCTTGACCAGTGTGGATTTCCCAGCGCCGTTTTCGCCCAATAACGCGTGAACTTCGCCTTCGCCGATGTCGAATGACACCTGATCATTGGCCACGACGCCAGGATAGGCCTTGGTCAGCCCTTGCAGGCTTAAAAGAGGAGTGGTCACGCGCTCAGGTCCTTCTTTAACTCAGTCTGTCGGGCCGGACGCAGAAGCTGCGCGGCGACGCCAACGGCGATCATTTGTGGGTGTTTGCCCAGAGCTGGATCGCCGATTGGACAGGTGATCCGGCTGATCTGTTCAGGCGAATGCCCAAGAGCTGCCAGCCGCGACCGGAATCGCGCCCATTTCGTAGCTGAGCCGATCAACCCCGCAAAGCGGAAATCATGCGAAAGCAGCCGGTTGCACAGCTCTAAATCCAGATTGTGTGAATAAGTAAGCACTAGATGCTCGGCATTAGGCGGTGCATGGCGAACCAGCTCGGCTGGTTTGGCCGCCGGAACGGTGGTTACACCTGCTGGGATTGAAGTCGGGAAACGCTCGGGTCCGGTGTCGACCCAGGTGATCGCGATTTCGGGCAGGGGGGACAGAACGTCAACCAGTGCTCGGCCTACATGGCCAGCACCCCAGATCCAAAGACCCCGCGTGGGTTTGTGAACAGGTTCTACCATCCAGCCTTCTATCAGTTGCGGTTCGGGGGCAATCCCCTGACCGCGCGCAGTTGCCAGCAACCGTTTCACAGACAGAGGCATTTCGTCTTCCGAAGCGGATCGCGCAATAACCGTGTCGTCGAGTGCTTCAAGTGCGTTTAGATCAAAGACCTCGCTGAACAGTGATACTGCACCGCCGCAGCATTGGCCCAATTCGGGGCCAAGCGCGTGGTGGGTCAGACGGGCGTGGACGGTTTGGGACCGCGCGGCTTCGGCGGCCTGAAACTCCAACGTGCCGCCGCCGATCGTTCCGCTCTGGCCACCCAGCCAGACCAACATCGCGGCACCCACCTCGCGCGGGGACGAGCCCTTGATCGCGGCGATGACCACCCGAGTCACTTTTCCGTGGGTTTTGACCGCCTCCCTCAAAGCCTCCAGGTCGAAGCCCATCAGATACCTCCTTTCATCCGCTGGACGCCGCGCCAGACTTCCTCGGCCGTGGCGGGTGCATCCAACGCCGGATAGCCTTCACCACAAGCTGCGACCGCATTCGACAGGGCCAACCATGCCGAAATACCCAGCATGAAAGGCGGCTCACCCACCGCTTTCGAGCGATAAATCGTGTCCTCGCGGTTCTCGCCACCCCAAAGCGCGACGTTGAAGATGTCAGGCCGGTCCGAGCAGGCGGGGATCTTGTAGGTCGAGGGCGCGTGTGTGCGCAAATTGCCCTTGCCGTCCCAGACCAGTTCCTCGGTCGTCAGCCAGCCTGCGCCTTGCACATAGCCGCCTTCAACCTGTCCGATATCGAGCGCGGGGTTCAGCGAGGAACCTGCGTCATGCAGGATATCGGTGCGCAGAATGCGGTTTTCGCCGGTTAGTGTGTCCACAGCGACCTCGGTCACCGAGGCCCCGTAGGCGAAGTAAAAGAACGGACGCCCCCGGCCTGCGATCCTGTCCCATTCGATCTTGGGTGTTTTGTAGAACCCGGTTGCCGACAGGCTGATGCGCCCTTGATAGACCAGTGCGACGGCTTCGGCGAATGTGTATCGCTCTGCACCGACCGACACATGGCCATCGGCGAAGACCACCGTCGACGGGTCGGCCTGATGGCGCTCTGCCAGATAGTCGGCCATGCGGTCACGGATCGTGTCGCAGGCTGCTTTGACCGCCATGCCGTTCAGGTCACTGCCCGAAGACGCCGCCGTGGCCGAGGTGTTCGGCACTTTGGCCGTATCGGTTGCGGTGATCTTGACCATCTCCAGCGGGATGCCAAAGCGCGACGCAGCGACCTGCGCGACTTTCTGGAACAGGCCCTGACCCATCTCGGTGCCGCCATGATTCAGGTGAACCGAGCCGTCCTGATACACATGCACCAACGCACCCGCCTGATTCAGATGGGTCAGCGTGAAGGAAATCCCGAACTTGACTGGCGAGAAGGCGATGCCCTTCTTGATCACACTGTTTTCGGTGTTCCATTTTTCGATGGCGGCTTTACGCGCGGCATAATCGCTGGATTTCAGCAAAGCTTCGGTCATGCCATGCAGTTCGAAGTCGCTGACCTCCATGCCGTAGGGCGTCGTGTTGCCGTCTGCGGGCAGGGCGCGCACCGGGGCGTTGCCGGTTTCAACCGCGCCACGGCTGGTCAGGTCTTCATGCGGGTCGGGGTGGCCCAGCGGTTTCTCCGGTACTGGCGGGTCCGCCAAGAGATGCGCCGGTTCATAGTAGTTCCGACGGCGCAGTTCGACCGGGTCCAGTCCCAACTCATGCGCGGCATGGTCCATCACCCGCTCGATGCCCACCATGCCCTGAGGTCCGCCAAACCCACGATAGGCGGTGGCGGATTGGGTGTTGGTTTTCAGACGATGGCTCTCTATCCGCGCATTGGGCAGCAGGTAGGCGTTGTCCGAATGCAGCATCGCACGGTCGGCGACGGGCAGCGACAAATCCTGCGCCCAGCCGCAGATGACATAGTGATGGAACGAGACGCCTTGAACATGGCCGTTCTCATCAAACCCGGCCTTGTAGGCAATGCGGAAGGCGTGGCGCTTGCCAGTTATGGTCATATCATCATCGCGGTCATAGCGCATCTTGCAGGCTTTACCGGTGGCGCAGGCAGCGATGGCACAGGCCACGGCCAGGGCGTTGCCCTGACTTTCCTTGCCGCCGAAGCCGCCGCCCATCCGGCGGGTTTCGACCCGAACGGCATGCATGGGAACGCCCAGAGCATCGGCCACCTTGTGCTGAATCTCGGTTGGATGCTGGGTGGAACTGTGGACCAGCATATCCGCACCTTCATTCGGAACGGCCAGTGCGGCCTGACCTTCGAGGTAGAAGTGCTCTTGTCCGCCCAGTTCAAACGTCCCCTCGATCACATGAGTTGCGCTTGCAATAGCTGCGTCCGCATCCCCCTTAGCATAAATGCGCGGGCCATCTTCGAACCGGCTGTCGGCGGCCAGCGCCTCTTCGACCGTCAGGATCGGGGTGTCTTCGGCATAATTGATCTTGCCTAGACGCGCGGCTTTGCGGGCGGCCAAATGGCTTGTAGCGATGACAAGAAACACGGGCTGACCGATGTAGTGCACCGTGCCATCCGACAACAGTGGCTCATCATGGATCGAGGGCGAGACATCGTTGGCAAAAGGTAGATCCTCCGCCGTCATCACTTGCACCACGCCATCCGCAGCTTTCACCGCCGATAGGTCCATTGCGGTGATCGTGCCTTTGGCAATCGGGCTCAGACCAAAAGCCAGATGGAGCGTACCCCTTGGCGCCGGGATGTCATCCACATAGCGCGCGGCACCTGCCACATGCAGCGGGGCAGCGTCGTGGGGGAGGGGTTTGGTCACGCTCATGCCGTCACCTTCAGCACGTCGGTCACTTCGCCCAGATCTTCTAGGAAATACCGTTCCAGCATCGCTTTGGCGGTCTCCAGTCGGTAGGTCGCCGAGGCGCGCATGTCCGTAAGTGGTGAATAATCTTCGGCAAACGCGGGCAGCGCGGCGTCAATCACCTCGCGCAACCAAGGTTTGCCGATGAGTGCCGCCTCTACATGGGTTGCTCGTTTCGGAGTGCCAGCCATGCCACCAAACGCGATGCGCGCTTGTGTAACCGTGCCCTCTGAAACGGTGACATTGAAACACCCGCACACGGCCGAGATATCCTGATCGAACCGTTTGCTGAGCTTGTAAGCCTTCAGTCGATCCGCCTGACGCGGGAAACTGACGGCCTCGACAAATTCGCCGGGAGCGCGGTCTTGTTTGCCGTAGTCGATGAAGAAATCTTCCAAAGGAAGGGACCTGCGGGCGCCGCCTTTGCGAAGGTGCAAAGTTGCATCCAAAGCAATCAGCGCGGGTGGGTTGTCCCCGATAGGAGAGCCGTTCGCGATGTTGCCGCCGACGGTGGCCGCATGGCGCACCTGAATGCTGGCATAGCGGCGGATCATCTCGGCGTAGGCGGGGTGCAGATCGGCCAGCGCCTCGCCCATGCGGTTCATATCGACCATGGCCCCGAAGCGGATTTCGTCATCTGCAATGGTGATCTGTTTCAGGTCGTCGCAGCGGCTGAGGAAAATCACCGGGTCGAGATCGCGCAACTGCTTGGTGACCCACAAGCCGACATCAGTCGCCCCGGCGACAAGCGTGGCGTCCGGGTGTTCCGCGTAAGCCACTGCCAGTTCGTCGCATGAGCCCGGTAATATCGGGGAAGGGGCTGGCGTCTCGATCGGTTTGTCTTTCACCCAGACAGGTACAGGCCGAACTTCAGCCGCTTTTGCTGCGCGGACAATGGGTGCATAGCCCGTGCAACGGCACAGGTTCCCAGCAAGCTGGGTGTCATGATCAGTTACGCCATTCGTATGGCCAGCAACCATCGACATGACAAAGCCGGGTGTGCAAAAGCCGCATTGCGAACCGTGCAGATCAACCATGGTCTGTTGAACGGGATGCACCTCACCATTCGGGCCATTGGCCCCTTCGACGGTGCGGACGGCTTTGCCGTGCAATTGGGGCAGGAAGAGGATGCAGGAATTGAGCGCCTTGTGACCATCTGCGTCCGTCACCATGACGGTGCAGGCGCCGCAGTCGCCTTCGTTGCAGCCTTCTTTGGTGCCGGTCAGGCCGCGATCCTCGCGCAGCCAGTCCAGCAGGGTGGCTGTCGGATTGATGTCCGTCAGCTCCACTGTCTCTCCGTTCAGAAGAAACGTGATATTCATTCGAGAAACCCGTCGCCTTACCCTGTTGCGCCCTTCGGTGCCCTCCTTCGATGCGACGTAGAAAGAGTGGCGGGCGGATAGCTTGCCGTGTGATGTTAGAAACAGCATGGCTTATCTGGCAAGAAAAACTGCCTACATAATACACTATTGAACATCCGCAGCTTACGTGTGTTGCACCTATCTGCAGAATAGTTGCTTGTAATGAAAGCAATTTTTCGTCGTGCCGCCCGAGGAATTCCGAAGCACCTTCTGAAAAAGCCGAATAATAGCTGTTGATTATTTAGGCGTTTCGACGCTGCGGTTCCGGCTTTTGCCGCCTGTCCGGCTGAGGTAGCTTAGGTGACATGAGCAGTACTCCCCGATTCATTCACCTCCGTGTTCACACTGAATATTCCCTACTGGAAGGCGCCGTACGGCTGAAAAAGCTGCCGGGGCTTTGCGAGAAGGCAGAGATGCCCGCAGTTGCGGTGACGGATACCAATTCCATGTTCTCGGCTTTGGAGTTCTCGGTCACGGCCAGCGGGTCGGGCATACAGCCAATCATGGGATGTCAGGTCGATCTGACCTATGTGCAGGCGCAGCCTGGGGAAAAGCCCAAGGCGCCTGCGCCGCTGGTTTTGTTGGCACAGTCGGAGGTCGGGTATGAGAACCTGATGAAGCTAAGCTCGTGCCTTTATGTGGACAAGGGCGGGCAGCTGCCGCAGGTCACGCTAGACGAACTTGCGGATCGCTCGGAGGGTTTGATCTGCCTAAGCGGGGGGCCAGAAGGCCCTGTGGGTCTTTTGCTGCAGCAAGGTCAGCGCCCAGCGGCTGAGGTTCTGGTGGATCGGTTGGCGGGGATGTTCCCGGACCGTCTTTATATTGAATTGCAGCGCCATCCCGGCGAGGACGGTCAGCCCGAGGCCGAGCGCCTGACCGAGCGCGGCCATGTCGAGATGGCTTATGCCAAGAACCTGCCGCTTGTTGCCACCAACGACGTCTACTTCCCGACCTCGGACATGTATGAGGCGCATGACGCGCTGATCTGTATTGCCGAGGGTGCCTATGTCGATCAACAGGAAGGCCGTCGCCGCCTGACTGCGCAGCATTATTTTAAGTCGCAGCAAGAGATGGCGACTCTGTTCGCCGATTTACCTGAGGCCATCGAAAACACGGTCGAGATCGCCAAGCGCTGTGCCTTCATGGCCTATCGTCGTGATCCGATCTTGCCGAAATTTGCTGATGATGAGGTCGCCGAATTGCGCCGTATCGCGAATGAGGGGCTGCAAAAACGTTTGGCTGTGATCCCTCATGCAGTAACGCCCGAGGAATATCAGGAACGGCTGGATTTTGAGCTTGGGATCATCGAAGGCATGGGGTTCCCCGGCTATTTTCTGATCGTTGCGGACTTTATCCAATGGGCCAAGGATCACGATATTCCGGTGGGGCCGGGGCGGGGCTCGGGCGCGGGCTCGCTCGTGGCTTATGCGCTGACGATTACCGATCTTGACCCGCTGCGCTATTCACTGCTGTTCGAACGGTTCCTGAACCCCGAACGGGTTTCGATGCCGGACTTCGATATCGACTTCTGCATGGACCGCCGCGAAGAGGTGATCCGCTATGTGCAGCAGAAATACGGGCGCGACAAGGTGGGGCAGATCATCACCTTTGGTGCGTTGCTGTCGAAAGCTGCTGTGCGTGACATCGGGCGGGTGCTGCAGATGCCGTATGGTCAGGTCGACCGGCTGTCCAAGATGATCCCGGTCGAAGGTGTCAAACCGGTATCCATCGAAAAGGCGCTGAAAGACGAACCGCGCCTGCGCGAAGAAGCGCGCAGCGAGGAGGTCGTGGATCGCCTGCTGACTTACGGCCAGCAGGTCGAGGGGCTTTTACGCAACGCTTCAACCCACGCGGCGGGGGTGGTGATCGGAGACCGGCCGCTGGACGCGCTGGTGCCGTTGTATCAGGACCCGCGCTCTGACATGCCCGCGACCCAGTTCAATATGAAATGGGTTGAACAGGCCGGGCTGGTAAAGTTCGACTTTCTGGGTTTGAAAACCCTGACCGTGATCCAGAATGCAATGGATTTGATTTTCAAATCCGGGCGGGATTTGCACATCGCCCCAGATGGTAGAGAGTTGTATGAACCAGCGGAAGGAGCCGTTAACCAGATTAACGCGATCCCGCTGGATGATGAGGCGACGTACAAGCTCTATTCCGCAGCCAAGACGGTGGCAGTGTTCCAGGTGGAATCCTCGGGCATGATGGACGCGCTGAAGCGAATGAAGCCCGACTGTATCGAGGACATCATCGCCCTTGTCGCGCTCTACCGTCCCGGCCCGATGGAGAACATCCCCAAGTTCTGCGAGGTCAAGAACAAGCTCAGCGAACGGGACACGCTACACCCTTCGATTGATCATATCCTGGACGAAACCCAAGGCATCATCGTCTACCAGGAACAGGTGATGCAGATCGCTCAGGAAATGGCAGGCTATAGCCTTGGTGGGGCAGATCTGTTGCGCCGCGCGATGGGCAAGAAAATTCAAGAGGCGATGGACGCCGAACGGCCCAAATTCCTGAAAGGTGCCGCCGAGAATAATGTGGATGAGGCCAAGGCGATCGAGGTCTGGAACCTTCTGGACAAGTTCGCCAACTATGGTTTCAACAAATCCCATGCGGCGGCCTATGCGGTGGTCAGCTATCAGACAGGTTGGCTGAAGGCGAACCACCCGGTTGAGTTCATGGCAGGGGTCATGAACTGCGACATCCATCTGACCGACAAGCTGGCTGTCTACTTCGAAGAGGTCCGTAAGGGGTTGGAACTGCCTTATGTGCCGCCCTGCGTGAACCGTTCTCAGGCAACTTTCGATGTTGTGGACGGGCATCTGGTGTATGCGTTGGGCGCGTTGAAAAACGTGGGCGTTGAGGCGATGAACCTGGTGGTCGAAGGACGAGGCGGGAAACCGTTCGTGAACCTGTTCGATTTTGCCCGGCGGGTCGATCTGAAACGGGTCGGCAAGCGACCGCTTGAAATGCTGGCGCGAGCTGGGGCCTTCGATGAGCTCGATAAAAACCGTCGCCGCGTGTTCGAAAGCCTCGACCCGCTGGTGCAATATTCAGCCGCAATTCATGAACAGAAAAACTCGAACCAGGTGTCGCTGTTTGGTGAAGCGGGCGATGACCTGCCCGAACCGCGCCTGTCGCCAACGCCGGATTGGTTGCCTGCGGAACGTTTGAGTGAGGAGTTCAAGGCGATCGGCTTCTATCTCTCGGGGCACCCGCTGGATGACTATATGCCAGCTTTGAAACGCAAGCAGGTATTGACCTTGGATGAGGTGATGGAAAAAGCACGCTCGGGGCCGTTGATTGCTAAAATGGCGGGTGTTGTCGCCGGACGTCAGGAAAGGAAATCTGCGCGCGGCAATCGCTTTGCGTTTGCTCAGCTCTCCGATCCGACCGGAGCCTATGAGGTCACGCTGTTCTCAGACACTCTGGAGAAGTGTCGCGAGTTCCTTGAAACCGGGGCGCAAGTGGTGCTGACAGCCGAAGCGACGATGGAGGCTGATCAGTTGAAGCTGCTGGGCAGGTCTGTTGGACCCGTGGATTCTGTCGTGGCCGATGCTGGTGCAACCGGGTTGCGTATCTTTGTGGATCAGCCTCAGGTGCTGCCCACTGTGGCCAAGGTGTTGGATGACGCGGCCAGCGCTGCCAAGGGCGCCGCACGCGGGCCTATTCAACTATGCCTGATGGATCCCGGCCTTCCGGGCGAAGTTGAGATGGATTTGGGGCAGGTTTTTCCGATAAATCCACAGATCAAAGGGGCGATCAAATCGCTGGAAGGCGTAATGTCAGTCGAGGAGTTCTAACCCCGGCTTTTGTTGCCAGACCAGACCCGCCCCGCTAGGCTGATTTGCAGATTGGTTCTGGAATTACGCAGGAGGGTTTCCTTATGAAGATATCGGCTGTGATGATACGATCCCTTGCACTAGCGGCTGTGGCGTCCCTTGCGCTGGCGTCGGCTGGGATGGCGGACGACAAGAAGAAAAAGAACACCATCGAAGGCGCCTTGATCGGCGCTGGGGTCGGCGCGCTGCTGGGCGATGGCAAGGGTGCGGCTATTGGTGGCGTGGCCGGGGCCTTCATCGGACATAACTGGAAATGAGTGTGATGCGTGTGAACACCTTGAAACCCGTATTGGCCTGCTTTTGCATGGCTCTGCCAGGTCTGGCCCATGCTGACGAAGCAGCTGAACAGATGGTGCAGGATGCGCTGCCGCTCATGTATCACACCTGCGCCACGGTGGTGGAAGAGGCTGATGGCGATGAGACGTTTATCTACGGGGTCGTCGAAAAGATGACAGCGCTGTCGATCTACAACCGTCAGATCGACATCACTGAGCATGCGGGCTCAGACGAAGACAAAGCTCAGCTGCGTGAGACGTTCATCGCCGCTTTGAGAGCGGGCTGCGCCGAGGATAAAGACGCGCTACTGGGCGGGGTCGTGGACGACGCCGTCAGATCGACGCTGGGCCTTTGATGTATCAATAATGCGGCGGGCGTTCGTCTCCAAAGACAACCCCGCCGGACCCTTCCTGCGCACGTTCGGCCTCGCGCTGTAACAGCATCTCAACACGCCGGGTCAGGCGGTCGATCTCGCTCTGCTGGCTTGTGACGACCGAGTTTAACTCTTCCACCGTGCGGGTCAGATGGGCGATCTGTTCTTCCAGATGCTGCATTGGGTTCTCCTTACAGGCGTCTCATAGCGACCCTGTGACGCCCTGGCCAGAGAAACCCCGCCTTGCCCCGAAACAGACCATGGGATAGACCGCGCGCGGAACACTATGCCCCAAGGACGCCCCACATGGCCAAGCCCAAGAAACAGCCCCGCCCCAAGGCCGTAACGCCAAAAGGGTTCCGTGACTATTTCGGCAAGGAAGTCACGCAGCGCACCGAGATGCTGCGGACGATTGCGGGCGTGTATCATCGTTACGGGTTCGACGCCTTGGAAAGCAGTGCGGTTGAGACAGTAGAAGCGCTGGGCAAGTTCCTGCCTGACGTGGATCGCCCGAACGAGGGCGTCTTCGCTTGGCAGGAGTTTGACGAAGGTGGTAATGGCGACTGGATGGCCTTGCGCTATGACCTGACCGCGCCTCTGGCACGTGTCTATGCGCAGCACCGCAATGACCTGTCGACGCCGTACCGACGTTACGCGATGGGGCCGGTCTGGCGGAACGAGAAGCCTGGGCCGGGACGGTATCGTCAGTTTTATCAGTGTGATGCGGATACAGTTGGCACGGCGTCGATGGCTGCGGATGCCGAGATCTGCGCGATGCTGTCGGATGCGCTGGAAACCGTCGGCATTCCGCGCGGTGACTATCTGGTGCGCGTGAACAATCGCAAAGTCCTGAACGGTGTGCTGGAGGCGATGGGACTGGGCGAAGATGCTGCCGCCCGCGACAATGTCCTGCGCACCATCGACAAGTTCGACAAGGTGGGAGAGGCCGGTGTCCGCGAGCTTCTGACCAAAGGGCGTCTGGATGCCTCGGGTGCGTTCATTGATGGTGTCGGTCTCAGCGAAGATCAGGCTGAGCCGGTCATTGCCTTCCTGACGTCCAAAGCTGGTGATACGGCCGGTACGCTGGCCAACTTGCGCGCCGCTGTGGGCGACAGCAAGATCGGCGCTGACGGCATTGCTGAACTGGAACAGATCGGTGCGCTGCTGGATGCAGGCAGCTATGGGTCTGACCGGATTGAGATCGACCCATCGGTTGTGCGCGGTCTCGGCTACTACACCGGTCCGGTTTATGAGGCAGAACTAACCTTTGAGATTTTCGACGAGAAAGGCCGCAAGCGACAGTTTGGCTCGGTCTCGGGTGGTGGTCGATATGACGATCTGGTCAAGCGATTCACCGGGCAGGAAGTGCCTGCGACCGGCATCTCCATCGGCGTTGATCGCCTGCTGGCCGCCCTGCGCGAAAAAGGTCGCCTGAGCGCACAAGCCACAGGTCCGGTGGTCGTCACAGTCATGGACCGTGATCGCATGGCTGATTATCAGGCGATAGTGGCCGAACTGCGCAATGCCGGTATCCGGGCCGAGGTTTATTTGGGCAACCCAAAGAATTTCGGCAATCAACTGAAATATGCGGACAAGCGGAACTCTCCGATAGCAGTGATCGAAGGCGGTGACGAAAAGGCCAACGGGATCGTTCAGATCAAAGACCTGATCCTTGGTGCGAAGATCGCCGAAAGCGCCACGCTTGAGGAATGGAAAGAACGCCCCAGCCAGTTCGAAGTGCCGCGTGGGGGTCTGGTCGCCAAAGTGCGTGAAATTCTGGACAGTCAGGACTGACCCATGCCCAACCGTTCCCAGATACAGGCCCGCGCCGCGATGATGCGTGTCCGTTTTGAGGCTGCGGGCGCTCAGGTGGTGGATACGCCTTTGTTGCAACCGGCAGACACGCTGCTGGACCTTTATGGCGAGGATATTCGCGGACGCGCTTACATCACTTCGGATGCGCTGCGGGGCGAACAGATGTTGCGCCCGGACTTTACCTTGCCGGTGGTGCAAATGCACATGCGCGACGGCGCTGAACCTGCGCGTTATACCTATTCGGGTGAAGTGTTTCGCAGGCAGGAACATGACCCTGACCGATCCAATGAGTATATTCAGGTCGGCTATGAGGTGTTTGACCGCGTCGATCCGGCCGGGGCGGATGCCGAAGTGTTCTCGCTTATCGCTTTGCAATTGCGCGGGCTGCCTCTGCGCGCGGCGACTGGGGATATTGGAATTCTGATCGCCGCTGTCGAAGGGTTGCGCACAACAGACCGCCGAAAGGCCGCGTTGATGCGCCATCTGTGGCGGCCACGCCGGTTCCGGGTGCTGCTGGATCGGTATGCGGGTCGCAAGCGTGGGCCCGAAGGGCGCGATGCGCTGTTGGACTCTGCTGACCCGATGGCATTTGATTTTCCGATGATCGGAAAACGGCGCGCGCCCGAGATTGCCGAACGGATCGAAGCCCTGCGCGAGGATCGTGATGCGCCGCCGATTTCTGACAATGAATTGGTTGGGCTGGAAACCCTGTTGAATGTGCGCGAGACGATGCCCTTTGCGCTGGAGCAGCTGCGAGATGTGGCGGTCGATCTGCCGCAAATCGCCTCGGCGCTGGACCGACTTGAAGCGCGGGTTGCTGCGTTGCAGGCGCGCGGCGTGGATGTCGAGCGGTTGGATTTTGAGGCGTCCTATGGTCGGACCTCGATGGAATACTACGATGGGTTTGTTTTTGGCTTCTATGCCGAGGGCCGACCCGATCTGCCGCCGATTGCCACGGGCGGGCGCTATGATGCGCTGACACGGCAATTGGGTGACGGGTCTGAAATCCCCGCAATTGGCGGCGTGATCCGACCCGACCTGATGCTGGAAATCGAGGAGGCCGCGCAATGACTGTAAAGCTGGGCGTTCCCTCGAAGGGCCGGTTGATGGACAAGACATTCTCGTGGTTCGAAAAGCGCGGCATTACCCTGTCACGCAGCGGATCGGATCGGGAATATGCGGGAACGGTTGACGGGGTAGATGGGGTGTCGTTGATCCTGCTCTCGGCCGGAGAAATCCCGCGCGAACTGGCCTCTGGCCGTATTCATCTGGGCGTGACCGGCAACGATCTGGTGCAGGAAAAGCTACCGCGCTGGGAACAGCAGGTTGCCGAGATTTCAGCGCTGGGCTTTGGTCGGGCGGACCTGATTATTGCGACCCCGGCGTGCTGGGTCGATGTGGATACGTTGGACGATCTGGATGCAGCGGCCGCCGCATTCCGCAAGGTGCATGGCCACCGGTTGCGGATCGCCACCAAATTTCACCGGCTGGTGCGCGAGTTTCTGACAGATGCGGGTGTTGCGGATTACACTCTGGTCGACAGCCAGGGCGCGACCGAAGGTACGGTGACGAACGAAACTGCCGAGGCCATTGCCGATATAACGTCTACCGGAGAAACACTGCGAGCCAACCACCTTAAGGTTCTGTCAGATGGGCTGATCCTGCAATCGCAGGCCACATTGTGGCGCAGTCGAGTGGCTTCGCTTGATACGGCAGACAAAGCGGTTCTGACTGAATTGCTGGAGCGGTTGCAGTAGCTACAGAACGCCGATTTCAGCCAGTGCGCGGTTCAGATCATCTGGCAGGGCGTCTTCCAGCGCGCGGTTCTTTGGCAGGTCGGCGGGTGTATCTTCGGGTTTGAGATAGCGCCACCCCTGAAACGGGCGTTTCAGTGCGTTTTGGGTGCGATGTACCTCGGGGTCCAGCACTATGGCGCAGCGTCGGATACCATCCTCGCCGCGCACCTCGTCCAGCCGAAGGATGCGCTGGCGGCATTGGACGATACCCTTGATGACCCAGTAGATGGACCCGCCATTCAGGATTTCGGCTTCGCGCTTGGGCCACATGCGGGTGACATGGCGCGGGCAGCCATCCTCATACAGCGGTTTGCGACTGTCCTGCCACGCCTGCAACGTGTCCACGCTGTCTGACCCGACCGAAAGTTTGATGAGGTTGATGTATTTATCCACAGCTTTCCCACAGAGTCGTCCCGAGGCTTGTCCTTATATTGTAGCTTGCTGAGTGTTGTCATCAAGGTGTTGTGGCAGCGGTGTGACTTAGGGTAGTGTTTACGTCTCTTTCAGATAGGGAATCACCAATGAGCCGCTTTGCTGCCCCCATCGCCGAGCAAATCTGGGATATGAAATACCGTTTCAAACAAGCGGATGGCACGCCCATCGACCAGACCGTTGAAGACAGTTGGCGGCGCATCGCCCGCGATCTGGCGCGGGTGGAAAAAGACCCGGCGCAGTGGGAAAGCAAGTTCTACGATGCGTTGGAGGATTTCAAATATCTGCCCGCCGGTCGCATCACCGCCGGCGCAGGCACCGCGCGTCAGGTAACCCTGTTCAACTGTTTCGTCATGGGTACGATCCCGGACAGCATGGGCGGTATCTTCGACATGCTGAGAGAGGCGGCCCTGACCATGCAGCAGGGTGGGGGGATCGGCTATGATTTCTCGACCATTCGTCCCCGCGGCGCGGATGTGCATGGGGTGGCTGCGGATGCCTCTGGCCCGCTTTCATTCATGGATGTTTGGGATGCCATGTGCCGGACCATCATGTCCGCAGGCTCACGCCGTGGGGCGATGATGGCCACCATGCGGTGTGATCACCCGGATATCGAACACTTCATCACCGCCAAATCTGACCCCGCGCGCTTGCGCATGTTCAACATGTCCGTGCTGGTGACTGATCCCTTCATGGAAGCCGTCAAGGCCGATGGCCCGTGGGAGTTGGTGTTCGATGGGAAGGTCTATCATACTGTGCAGGCGCGTGATCTGTGGAACAAGATCATGCAGGCCACCTATGACTATGCCGAGCCCGGCGTGATCTTCATCGACCGGATCAATCAGTCCAATAACCTAAGCTATGTCGAAACCATCGCGGCCACGAATCCATGTGGCGAGCAGCCCTTACCGCCGTATGGGGCTTGCCTGTTGGGCTCGGTCAATCTGGCGCGCCTGGTGGCAGACCCGTTCGAAGACACGGCGCATCTGGACGAAGCCGCGCTCCAGGAGCTTGTAGCGACCGCTGTCCGCATGATGGACAACGTAGTGGATGCATCGAAATTCCCTCTGGTTGAGCAAGAGGCCGAAGCGCAGGATAAACGCCGCATCGGATTGGGCGTCACCGGGCTGGCCGATGCGCTTCTGATGTTGGGTCTGCGCTATGGCTCGGATGAGGCAGCGCGTCAGACCGAGCGCTGGTTGCACAGCATCGCCCGCGCCGCGTATCTGGCGTCGGTGGATTTGGCGAAGGAAAAAGGGGCCTTCCCGCTGTTCGATGCCGAGAAATATCTGGCCAGTGGTACGATGCAGCAGATGGACGACGATGTGCGGGACGCGATCCGCGAACATGGTATCCGTAACGCGCTGCTGACCTCGATCGCACCGACGGGGACGATTTCTCTTTACGCTGGCAACGTGTCGTCAGGGATCGAACCGGTCTTTGCCTATGCCTACACCCGCAAGGTGCTGCAGAAAGATGGTTCGCGTACCGAGGAAGAAGTGGTGGATTACGCCGTCCAGATGTGGCGCGACAAGTTTGATGATACCGAACTGCCGGATTACTTCGTCAACGCGCAGACTTTGTCACCGTCCGATCATGTGAAAATGCAGGCGGCGGCGCAGAAATGGATCGACAGTTCAATTTCCAAGACGATCAACTGCCCGGAAGATATCAGTTTTGATGCTTTCAAGGACGTCTACATGCAGGCCTGGGATCAGGGTTGCAAAGGTTGCACCACCTATCGGCCCAACGATGTGACGGGGTCGGTTCTGACCGTTTCCGAGAGCGAAGACACTGCGCCGGGTGAAAGCGCCAGTGCACCACATGAGGTGGACGGCGGCGATGTGATCTACATGTCCGAACCGTTGGACCGCCCGCAATCTCTGGAAGGGTCGACCTACAAGCTGAAATGGCCTGACAGCGAACACGCGATCTATCTGACGATCAACGACATCGTAATCGGCGGCCGGCGCCGCCCCTTCGAGGTGTTCATCAACTCGAAGAATATGGAGCACTATGCCTGGACACTGGCACTGACCCGAATGATCTCAGCAGTGTTCCGCCGGGGTGGGGATGTGTCATTTGTTGTGGAAGAGTTAAAGGCCGTCTTCGATCCGCGCGGCGGCGCTTGGGTGAGAGGCAAGTATATCCCATCGATTTTGGCCGCCATTGGCGGTGTCATCGAACAGCACATGATCAACATCGGCTTTCTGGAAGGCGAGGGGATGGGCCTGAAATCCGACCCCCAGGCGCAGGTCGTCAATATGGACGCCCCACGCAGCAAAGCCTGCCCTTCATGCGGGCAGTATGACATGGTGATGATTGAGGGCTGCATGACCTGCAGGAGTTGCGGGCATTCCAAATGTGGTTAGCCACATGATGATGTAGCTTTTTGTGGTGTGAAATGACCTATAGTTTGCCCATTTCGTTCTAGCTTGGGCCCATTATCTACACATAGCTTGTACATTGAGCGGCTTCACAACGATTCTTTCGGGGGAAGCCGTCTCTATTTTGAGTATGGGGTTTAGGGGGGGGCCTGAAAGTCATGCTTTGGTCACACCCGAAGCAGCAATAACCATTTGTGATGTTCGATATAATTGATTTAAATCAGGGTATTAAAGCCGTTCACCAGGTGGCACAGCCTTAATGACTACATCGAAAAAGTGTTCCGCAGGAACATCGAGCGCCCGCGCTATGATCACCAATTCAGGCACATCAAACCGTTCTTGCGCCTCGCTGAGCGTCGATTTCTTTCGATGGCCCCATTCCCCGAATAGCCACCGACTGCATTCATTTGCAATGTGCGGAACATCTATCAGTTTCTGAATTGCGAACTGCTGGCTCACCCAAAATTCATAGCATTTCGCACTTGAAGCGGCGATCGCAACGGCAGTATTCGTCCGTAAAGTGGACATTCATCGCATGTAGCTTGGCGCGCAAACTCCTGTTTTGCCATTCCGCTTTTGCATACCGGCTAGACCAAAACGCACGTTGTTAGCGATATCGAACGCTCCTATCTGATCCTTATCCACAAAGGAACTCATGGAAACAACCGGGGAATACGCCTCGGCACAGAAAGGAATAGAGATATGGCACATACAGCTACACTTACACATGGCGGCTTCAACCTGAGCGCCCGTTTCGCGAACCTGGTTGAGCGCGTTCGAGCGGCCCGCGCACGCGCGGCGGAATATCAGCGCACTTACTCTGAGCTGCAGCGTCTCACCAACCGTGAGCTGGACGATATTGGCGTCCGTCGTTGCGACATCGCGGATATCGCGCGCGAGCACGCGTACTGCTCCTAACAACACCCCACCACTCACAGTGAAAGAGGCGCCATTCGGGCGCCTCTTTTGCATTGCGCCCCAACTGATAACAAACCTTGCATCAAAGGCCGCAACGCTGTAGAGCGCTCCGGTGGATTTCCATCCACGAGAATCAAAACCAAGACATGCCGTGGTTGGCCCATCACGCTTCGGGGGTCACATCCGGCTTAGGAGAAGCGAAATGAAACTGAATGAATTGCGCGATAACCCCGGCGCAAACCCGAAACGCACTCGCGTTGGCCGTGGTCCGGGTTCCGGCAAAGGTAAAATGGGTGGCCGTGGTATCAAAGGCCAGAAATCCCGTTCGGGTGTGGCCATCAATGGCTACGAAGGCGGCCAGATGCCACTGTATCAGCGCCTGCCCAAGCGTGGCTTTAACAAGCCGAACCGCAAGGCCTTTGCTGTTATCAATCTGGGCCTGATCCAGAAATTCATCGACGCCAAGAAGCTGGACGCCAAAGCCGCGATCACCGAAGACGCGCTGGTTGCCTCCGGCTTGGTTCGCCGCAAACTGGATGGCGTGCGCGTTCTGGCCAAAGGTGAAATCACCGCCAAAGTGGACCTGGAAGTGACCGGTGCTTCGAAAACCGCCATCGAGGCGGTTGAAAAAGCGGGCGGTTCACTGAAAGTCACAAAAGCTGCTGCGGCAGAGTAAGCGCTTGTGAGCGGGCCCAGACCCGCTTACATAGACGTCAGAGTTTTCCAAGACGCCGTCCGAGCCGGAAAACGGTTCCGGGCGGCGTTTGCATAAGAGAGACCGATTTATGGTATCAGCAGCAGAACAAATGGCAGCCAACACAAGCTGGGCTGCTTTGGGTAAAGCCACCGATCTGCGCAACCGCATCCTGTTCACGCTGGGTTTGTTGATTGTCTATCGCCTGGGCACCTTCATTCCGGTGCCGGGAATCGACGGACAAGCGCTGCGCGAGTTCATGGAACAGGCGGGGCAGGGCATCGGTGGTATGGTTTCGATGTTCACCGGCGGGGCGCTGGGTCGAATGGGTATCTTTGCCCTCGGCATCATGCCTTACATCTCGGCCTCGATCATCGTGCAGCTGCTGACATCCATGGTTCCTGCGCTTGAGCAACTCAAGAAAGAGGGCGAGCAGGGCCGCAAGAAGATCAACCAATACACCCGTTTCGGCACCGTGGCGCTGGCCACCGTTCAGGCTTATGGCCTGGCCGTTTCGTTGGAATCGGGCGATCTGGCGACCGATCCGGGGCTGTTCTTCCGCATGTCGACCATGATCACTTTGGTTGGCGGCACCATGTTCCTGATGTGGCTGGGCGAACAGATCACCGCGCGGGGTATCGGCAACGGTATCTCTCTGATCATCTTCGTCGGGATCATTGCCGAAGTTCCCGCTGCCCTGGCGCAGTTCTTTGCCTCTGGCCGTTCGGGCGCAATCAGCCCTGCTGTTATCGTTGGCGTGATTGTCATGGTGATCGCCGTGATCACCTTTGTCGTGTTCATGGAACGCGCCTTGCGCAAGATCCACATTCAGTACCCGCGCCGCCAGGCCGGTATGAAAGTGTATGAGGGCGGATCCAGCCACCTTCCGGTCAAGGTCAACCCGGCGGGCGTGATCCCGGCCATCTTCGCAAGCTCACTGCTGCTGCTGCCGGTCACCATCTCGACCTTCTCGGCCGGGGCGACCAACGGGCCGATCATGTCGTGGTTGCTGGCCAATTTTGGCCCGGGTCAGCCGCTCTATCTGCTGTTCTTTGCAGCGATGATCGTGTTCTTCGCCTATTTCTACACGTTCAACGTGTCGTTCAAACCGGATGATGTGGCGGACAACCTGAAGAAGCAAAACGGATTTGTGCCGGGTATTCGCCCGGGCAAAAAGACAGCCGAATATCTGGAATACGTGGTCAACCGCGTGCTGGTTCTGGGTTCGGCCTATCTGGCAGCGGTTTGTCTGCTGCCTGAGATTCTGCGGAACCAGTTCGCCATCCCGTTCTATTTTGGCGGCACTTCGGTTCTGATTATCGTCTCTGTGACCATGGATACCATCCAACAAGTGCAGAGCCATCTTCTCGCGCACCAATACGAAGGTCTTATCGAAAAGTCCCAATTGCGCGGTAAAAACAAGAAACGCGGTAGGAAGGGACCCTCTCGTCGATGAACATTATTCTTCTTGGCCCCCCCGGGGCGGGTAAAGGGACGCAAGCCTCCCATCTGGTCAATACACGCGGCATGGTTCAGCTGAGCACCGGTGATATGCTGCGCGAAGCCAAAAGCAGCGGCACCGAAATGGGCAAACGCGTAGCCGAAGTGATGGACAAGGGCGAACTGGTCACCGATGAGATCGTGATCGGCCTGATCCGCGAAAAGCTGGAGCAGGGTGCCGAAGGTGGTTTTATCTTCGACGGCTTTCCCCGGACCCTGGCGCAAGCAGATGCATTGGGCGCCTTGCTGGCCGAGAAGGGCGAGACACTGGATTTCGTGATCGAGCTTCAAGTAGATGACGAAACACTGGTGCAGCGCATCGTCAACCGCGCCGAAGAAGCCCGCGCCGCTGGTCAGCCTGTTCGTGCAGATGACAACGAAGACAGCGTACGCATCCGCCTGATGGAATACTACAAAAAGACCGCTCCGTTGATTGGCTACTATCACGCCAAGGGTGATTTGCGCCCGGTGGATGGTCTGGCGGACATTGGTGACGTTACCGCTTCGATCGAGGCCGTTCTGGGTTGAGCCGACGCGAATCTATTGCCGTACCTGAGACGCTGACTATTTCAGTCGCAAGGTACGGCAATCTCCTCCGGCTCGAACTTCGCATTTGTGCGTTTGTACTTTTGGTCGGCTTTCTCGTGTTCTTTCCAGCGGCTATGCTATTTTTCGAGTGGTTTGCTGCACCTCATACCTTTAGTGATCTTTCGCTTGTGTCATTTGTTTTTTTGGGCGTATTTCTCGTCGTCCTCTGGTCCGTCGTTCGAACTATTTAGAGACCCTTTGAGGAAAAGAAGCTAGAAATTGAAGCCGAGTTTTCGCAGCATGGGCTGAGGATTTTTCAAGCTAAAGGCACAAAGTTTGACATTGAAGGACTTGAAGACAAGTGAAGTGATCAAATATCCTTGACGCCGGCGCCAAAAGCCCATATCGACCCCCATCCCTAAAGGGAATCAAGACCGCATGCGGGATTCGTCCCAATTGCCCCGACCACCTCGTATAAATGCTGGACCCTCTGGCCTCACTGCCACGGTCAAGTGTTGTGAAAAAAGGTTCTGGAGCTACGGAACCGCAACAAAAAAGGAAAGTGACACGTGGCACGTATTGCCGGCGTAAACATCCCGACTGCAAAGCGGGTACCTATCGCCCTCACATATATCACCGGTATCGGCAACACCTCGGCCAAAGCGATCTGCGAAGCCGTGGGCATTGAAGCAACCCGTCGCGTCAACGAACTGTCCGACGCCGAAGTTCTGAAAATCCGCGAATTCATCGACGAAAACTTCACCGTCGAAGGTGACCTGCGTCGTGAAGTTCAGATGAACGTCAAACGCCTGATGGACCTGGGCTGCTATCGCGGTCTGCGTCACCGTCGCAACCTGCCGGTTCGCGGTCAGCGTACCCACACCAATGCTCGTACCCGCAAAGGCCCCGCAAAGGCCATTGCTGGTAAGAAGAAATAAGGGAGGGTCTGACTGATGGCACGTGACAAGACTCGCGTTAAGCGCAAAGAGCGCAAGAACATCGCATCGGGCGTTGCCCATGTGAACTCGACCTTCAACAACACCAAGATCCTGATCTCGGACGTACAGGGCAACGCCATTTCATGGTCGTCTGCCGGTACCATGGGGTTCAAAGGATCGCGGAAATCGACACCCTACGCTGCTCAGATGGCTGCAGAAGATGCAGGCAAGAAGGCGCAGGAACATGGCGTCAAGACGCTGGAAGTCGAAGTTCAGGGCCCCGGTTCGGGTCGTGAATCTGCTCTGCGTGCGCTGGCTGCAGTGGGCTTCAACATCACGTCGATTCGTGACGTGACCCCGATTGCTCACAACGGCTGCCGCCCGCCGAAGCGTCGCCGCGTCTAAGCGATTTTGAATTCAGCTGGGGCTGCGTTTTTGCGCGGCCCCAGCACGTCATTTTGAACCTCGGGCGTCTGCACCTTGTTGGTCATGGGGCGCGGACAGGAATGGAGGGATTACATGATCCACAAGAATTGGGCAGAATTGATCAAGCCAACCCAGCTTGACGGCAAGCCGGGCAATGATCCCGCACGTCAGGCAACCCTGGTTGCTGAGCCGCTGGAGCGTGGCTTTGGTCTGACACTGGGTAACGCGCTGCGCCGCGTTCTGATGAGCTCGCTGCAAGGCGCGGCCATCACCAGCGTTCAAATCGACAACGTACTGCACGAGTTCTCCTCGGTCGCGGGCGTACGTGAAGACGTCACTGACATCATCCTGAACCTCAAAGGCGTGTCGCTGCGCATGGAAGTCGAAGGGCCCAAGCGCCTGTCGATCAATGCCAAAGGCCCCGCAGTTGTCACCGCTGGCGACATCAGCGAAAGCGCTGGCATTGAAGTTCTGAACCGCGATCACGTCATCTGCCACCTGGACGATGGCGCCGACCTGTTCATGGAACTGACCGTCAACACCGGCAAAGGGTATGTTTCGGCTGAGAAGAACAAGCCCGAAGATGCGCCTATCGGTCTGATCCCGATCGATGCGATCTATTCGCCGGTCAAAAAGGTCGCCTATGACGTTCAGCCGACCCGTGAAGGTCAGGTTCTGGACTATGACAAGCTGACGCTGAAGATTGACACTGACGGTTCGATCACGCCGGAAGACGCGCTGGCCTTTGCTGCGCGCATCCTGCAGGATCAGCTGTCGATCTTCGTCAACTTCGATGAGCCGGAATCGGCTGGCCGCCAGGACGAGGACGATGGTCTGGAGTTCAACCCGCTGCTGCTGAAGAAAGTCGACGAGCTGGAGCTGTCGGTCCGTTCGGCAAACTGCCTGAAGAACGACAACATCGTTTACATCGGCGATTTGATCCAGAAAACCGAAGCCGAGATGCTGCGCACCCCGAACTTCGGCCGCAAGTCGCTGAACGAGATCAAAGAAGTGCTGTCCGGCATGGGTCTGCACCTCGGCATGGATGTCGAGGACTGGCCGCCCGACAACATCGAAGATCTGGCGAAGAAATTCGAAGACGCGTTCTAAGCGCGTCTTCCCCAATGCCCGGCCCGAATTGGGACTATCCGGGGATCATATGGGCACTTCCGCCCCAAGGAGAGCCGGTGACACGCATCGCCGGCCAGACAAAGCAAAACGCGAAAGAAGGAACTAGAAAATGCGTCACGCACGTGGTTACCGCCGCCTGAACCGTACTCATGAGCACCGCAAGGCTCTGTTTGCAAACATGGCTGGCTCGCTCATCGAACATGAGCAAATCAAAACAACGCTGCCCAAGGCAAAAGAACTGCGCCCGATCATCGAAAAGCTGGTCACTCTGGGTAAGCGCGGCGACCTGCACGCCCGTCGTCAGGCCGCAGCACAGCTGAAAGAAGACAAAGACGTCGCAAAGCTGTTCGAAGTTCTGGGCCCTCGTTATGCCGAGCGTCAGGGCGGTTATGTCCGCATCCTCAAAGCGGGCTTCCGTTATGGCGACATGGCTCCGATGGCGATCATCGAATTTGTTGATCGTGACCTCGATGCCAAAGGCGCGGCTGACAAAGCCCGCGTTGCTGCCGAAGAGGCTGCAGAAGAATAAGTCGACCCGTCGGCTGATTGTGAAACCCCTGCGTCCCGGACGTGGGGGTTTTTGTTTTTCTTAAGGGCCGTCGCGGGTGCTGTGCTTGCAATAGCTGCTGCTTGGCCGCATATCCTACAGGTCTCTGAAGATTGAGGTCGGAATGCTTCGTGCGACAGTACTAGCTTTGTCCATTCTATCGGCATCCTTTGCCATTGCCGAAACACAGGTTCCACAATCGCGGGCTGAAATCAGCCTCGGCTTTGCGCCGGTTGTGAAACAGGCGGCGCCGGCGGTGGTGAACATCTATGCCAAGATCATCCGACAGGGACGTACCAATTCCTTGTTCTCGGACCCGTTCTTTCAGGATTTCTTCGGCGGTGGCTTCGGTGAACCGCAGCCGCGCGTGCAGAACTCTCTGGGTTCCGGCGTAATCCTATCTGGCGACGGCTATGTTGTGTCGAACTTCCATGTGGTAGGCTCGGCGACAGAAATTCGTGTGGTCACAACTGACCGACGGGAGTTTTCAGCATCTGTTGTTCTTGGGCATGAGGAAAGCGACATCGCGATCCTGCGACTTGAAGAGGCTTCCGACTTACCCCACCTGAGCTTGCGCGATTCCGATCAGGTTGAGGTGGGTGAGCTTGCGCTGGCCATTGGTAACCCGTTCGGGGTCGGACAGACTGTTTCTTCGGGCATCATCTCAGGGCTGGCACGTACGGGAACGGCCACGGGCAACGCGCGGGGTTACTTCATTCAAACCGATGCGGCGATTAATCCCGGCAATTCCGGCGGAGCGCTGATTGATGTGAATGGTGATCTGATCGGCATCAATACCTCGATTTTGACCCGGTCGGGTGGGTCTAACGGGATCGGCTTTGCCATTCCGGCGAATTTGGTGGCCGAGTTTCTTCGGCAGGCACAGGCGGGCAATGACAGTTTCATCAGCCCATGGGCGGGGATCACCGGCCAGCATATGAGCGCCGATATCGCCGAGTCGCTGGGTCTGGCCGTCCCATCGGGTGTCGTGATCTCAAACCTGCATGAGCTCAGTCCTTTGGCAGAATCTGGATTGAGGGTTGGCGATGTCGTGACCCATGTGGACGGGGACGAGGTGAACTCTCCTGCTGAAATGAAGTACCGCATGTCCGTTGCGGGCGTTGGCGGGACGTCAATCCTGACCCGGTTGCGCGGCGACGAGAGCGCCGAAGTCGAAGTTGCCCTGATCCAAGCGCCGGAAATACCGGAAGCGGAAGAGACTACTCTGAATGATGATACCGTGCTGCCCGAATTGACGATTGCACGGGTCAATCCCGCGGTGGCCTCTGATCTGGGCCTGCGCATGTCGCAAACCGGGGTCGTTGTAGTTGACCCCGGCCCATATGGTGCACGTGCGGGTTTGCGCGCAGGGGACATCTTGGGGGAGATCAACGGTGACAGGATTGAGCGCCCGCGCGATGCGGTTCGCGCCCTGACCAATCCCGGGCGTCGGGTGCAAATGACGCTTGAGCGTGATGGACGCTCGTTGTCTTTGCGGTTCAGGCTATGAGGCCATGAGCGATCTGTTCGATACCGGTGGCGGCCCTGACCCCGCGCCGGCCAAGCACCGTCCGCTTGCAGACAGGCTGCGGCCGCAGACACTGGCCGAGGTCATCGGGCAGGAACAGGTGCTTGGGCCGGAGGCGCCCCTTGGGGTGATGCTGGCCTCTGGCAGCCTGTCCAGCCTGATCTTCTGGGGGCCACCTGGTGTTGGCAAGACAACCATTGCCCGCTTGCTGGCGCAGGAAACCGATCTGCATTTTGTCCAGATCAGCGCGATATTCACAGGTGTTCCGGACCTGAAGAAGGTGTTCGAGGCCGCGAAGATCCGTCGTCAGAACGGGCAAGGCACGCTGTTGTTCGTTGATGAGATCCATCGGTTCAACAAGGCCCAACAAGATGGATTTTTGCCGCATATGGAGGACGGCACCATCTTGCTGGTTGGTGCTACGACCGAGAACCCTTCGTTTGAACTGAATGCCGCTGTGCTCAGCCGGTCTCAGGTGCTGGTGCTTGAACGGTTGGGTTTGGCTGATCTGGAACGGTTGACACAGCGTGCGGAAAAGGAACTTGGCAAAGCGCTGCCTTTGACACCCGCCGCGCGGGATGCGTTGCAGGAGATGGCAGATGGGGACGGGCGGGCCCTGTTGAACCTGATCGAACAGGTGGGGGTCTGGACGCTGGATGCGCCGCTGGACCCGGATGCACTGTCGACGCGCCTGATGCGCCGGGCTGCGAAATACGATAAATCGGGCGATGAGCACTACAACCTGATTTCAGCGCTGCATAAATCCGTGCGGGGTTCGGACCCGGATGCCGCACTTTACTGGTTTGCCCGGATGTTGGCCGGGGGTGAAGACCCGCGCTTTTTGGCACGCCGTATCACCCGGATGGCGGTCGAAGATATCGGGCTGGCCGATCCGCAGGCACAGGCAGTTTGTCTGCAATCCTGGGAAACCTACGAACGGCTCGGCTCACCCGAAGGGGAACTGGCCTTGGCACAGGCGCTGGTCTATCTGGCGCTCGCACCGAAATCGAACGGGGCCTATGTGGGCTATAAGGCGGCGATGCGATTGGCCAAGAAGACGGGCAGCACACCGCCGCCCAAACACATCCTGAACGCGCCGACATCGCTGATGAAGGATCAGGGATATGGTGCGGGCTACGCCTATGACCACGACGCCGAGGATGGGTTTTCTGGTCAGAACTACTTTCCCGACGGCGTGGGGCGAGAACCGCTCTATCAACCCGTCGAACGCGGGTTCGAGCGTGAGTTGAAGAAGCGGCTGGATTATTTCGCCAAGCTTCGGGCGCAGCGGAACAGCTGAGCGGGGCTTTATCGTTCCAAATTGGGCAGGATGTGTTGTGTTATCACGGCCACCGGCACGTTCCAGGCGTCTGGCTGATTGTAATTTCCGGCCTGAATTACGACCACAATGCCTTCGTTCGGCACGACGTTCAGCCGCTGCCCTCCGTTACCGAAACCTGCGATCCAGTTGGGCGGGTTTCCCTGAGGGGCCAGCCACCATTGATAGCCATAGCGCAGATCACCCGTATCGGCATGGGCAGCGAAGCTTTGTGTCAGCCAGTCTTCGGACACAATCTGCTTGCCATTGTACTGCCCGCCATCGATCAGCATCTCGCCGATCCGAGCCAAATCGCGCGCGCTTAGTCGCAGGCCCGAGGCCGCCGAGGGCGTGCCATCAAAGCTGCGCACCCAATCCACCTGTGTGATGCCAAGCGGCGTAAACAGGTCGGCCTCTGCGAATTGAACGATATCCATACCGCTGCCGCGTGCGATCAATGCGCCCAAAAGGGCTGTACTGCCGCCGGAATAAGTCCATTGTGTGCCGGGGGGTGCGACCACGGGGCGTGATAGGACATAGCGTATACGATCGTCTGAACGTTCCATCGCGATCTCCGAGTTTCTGGGGTCGCTGTATGGCAGGCTCTCATTCCACTCCTGTCCCATCCGCATGGTCAGCACATCCCGGATGGTGATGGCGTCGCGTTCCGGGCTGCCCAGATCGGCATGTTCAGGGAATTGCGCCAGAAGGGGCGCATCGGGCGGTGGAACCAGGCCCTGATCCAGCGCGATGCCGTATAACAGGCTGACGATGCTTTTGCTCACGGACCGCAGATCATGCAATTCCTCCGGCCCGAAGTCACGTTTGCCCAACGGGCTGCCCCAACGTTCATCTACGCCGGAAAAGTAGATCTCTGCCAGCGTGTCCCCCCGCTGCTGAACCAGCACGCCGTGCAGGCCGGTCAGCTTTCCGGCGTCAAAGGCTGTTTGCAGAGAGTCCTCGATCTCACCGGCAGAGGCGACGGTTGCGGCCAGGGTACTGGCGAAAACCAGGTGATGTAATAAAGTCAAAACAAAAACCCTTTGTGAAATATCTATGGATCATAGCTGGGTTGGTTGGTCAGCTTGGACAAGTCCCGGTGTTGCAGAAACTTGACATCCATGCCCACCCGCGCGACAGACCGCCCATGTTGATTTCGCTTTTACACAAGGCTTTGGCTGGCGCGACGGAAATGTTCCTGCAGCTGAACCCGGAAATGGGAATACGAGCATGAGCGGTGTTCAGATGATTACAATCGCAGAGGGTGACGGAGACCAACGGGTCGACCGTTGGCTGCGCCGTCTGTTTCCGCATGTCAGCCAGGGGCGCATCGAAAAGATGTGCCGCAAGGGTGAACTACGCGTGGATGGCAGCCGCGCCAAGGCCTCGACTCGGCTGGAGGCTGGGCAGGTCGTGCGCGTGCCGCCTTTGCCTGATGCGGATCACAAACCGGTAGAGGTGAAACGGCGTGTTTCCGATGCGGATGCAAAGATGATCCAATCCTGTGTGATCTACCGCGACGATCACGTGCTGGCGCTGAACAAGCCGCACGGCCTGCCGGTCCAGGGTGGCAGCGGTCAGACACGCCATGTGGACAGCCTCTCCGAGGCTTTGCGCTTTGGCTATGACGAAAACCCACGTCTGGTACACCGGTTGGACAAGGACACTTCTGGTGTCTTGCTGATGGCCCGCACGCGCGAGGCTGCCAAGGGCCTGACTGCCGCATTCCGTCATCGTGATACGCGCAAAATTTACTGGGCTTTGGTCGCTGGCGTGCCGACGCCTTATCTGGGTGAGATCAAGACAGGTCTGGTCAAAGCTTCAGGTCATGGCAAGCAGGGCGAGGGTGAGAAGATGATCCCCGTCCATATGGGTGACATCGACAGCACGCCCGGTGCGAAACGTGCCCATACGCTTTATGCCACGCTCTACCGGGTAGCAGGTCGTGCCGCCTGGGCGGCGATGGAGCCAATTACAGGTCGGACCCATCAACTGCGCGCGCATATGGCGGCGATCGGGCATCCGATCATCGGAGATGGCAAATACGGCGGATCTGGTCAGGAAAACCTCGGCGATGGCTGGGGCGCGCAGCTGGGCGGGATTATCAGCAAGAAACTTCATCTGCACGCCCGCAGCGCGTCGTTCCAGCATCCAGTGACGCGAAAGCCGATCACAATCGAAGCGCCTCTGCCCGAGCATATGAAACACAGCTGGGACACGTTCGGCTGGACCGAGGACCTGGCCTCGGATGACCCGTTTGAGGAACTGCAATGACCTCACCCTTGCGGCTGGTTCTGTTCGATGTCGATGGTACGCTGGTCGACAGTCAGGGCAGCATTGTTCATTGCATGACCACAAGTTTTCACGCCGCTTCGGTCGCAGCCCCGTCGCGTGAGGCGATCCTGTCGATTGTGGGCTTGTCGCTGCCACAGGCGATTGCGCAGCTTGCGCCGGATCAGTCCGATGTGGTGCGGGAGCAATTGGTCGATGGCTACAAGCAGGCCTTCCACGCATATCGCTTGAACCTTGGGGCGGCAAGCTCACCGCTTTATCCCGGTGCGCGCGCGGCGATCGAGGCCCTGCATGCGGTGCCGGACATCCTGCTGGGCGTGGCCACGGGCAAGTCGCAACGGGGCCTGGACGCGTTGATTGAGGCTCATGGGCTCGAAGGGTACTTCGTCACCCGACAGGTGGCCGATCATCACCCGTCGAAACCGCACCCTTCAATGGTGCAGACCGCATTGGCTGAAACCGGGGTTGAGGCCGTGAATGCCGTGATGATCGGGGATACCAGCTATGACATGGATATGGCCGCAGCGGCGGGTGTGACCGGGATCGGTGTCGACTGGGGTTACCATGATCGATCGGCATTGAGCGCGGCTGCCTGCGTGATTGAAACCTTTGACCAGTTGCCTGACGCGCTGGCCGATATCTGGAACTGACATATGAGCGATTGGAAACCGAAACGCTTTTGGACGCAGAGCGCGGTGGTCAAAACCGAAGGTGGCCACACGGTCGAGTTGGATGGCCGCCGGGTCAAAACCCCAGCTAAACAGGCGTTGATCCTGCCCACAGAGGCGATGGCCAAGGAAGTTGCCGCCGAATGGGACGCGCAAGAGAATGAGGTGGATCCCGCCACCATGCCTTACACGCGCTCGGCCAATGCCGCCATCGACAAGGTTCGAGCCCAGCATGGCGAAGTGGCTGAGATGTTGTCCGATTATGGGGATTCCGATCTGCTCTGCTATCGCGCAACGCATCCTCAGGCGCTGCAAGACCGTCAAGCGGTCGAATGGGACCCGGCCCTGGATTGGGCCGCTGAAACCCTGTCAGCCCGGTTGGTTCCTGTGTCGGGGGTTTTGCACAAACCGCAATCCGAAGACGCGCTGGCGCGGCTGCGGGAACGGGTTCATGGGATGGATACGTTTCAATTGGCCGCGTTCCATGATCTGGTGAGTCTGTCGGGGTCGTTGATTCTGGGCTTTGCAGCTGCCCTGAATTGGCGCGAACCGGATGAGATATGGCGCATTTCGCGTC
Source organism: Ruegeria sp. YTSA075 (assembly GCF_059610245.1). NCBI lineage: Bacteria > Pseudomonadati > Pseudomonadota > Alphaproteobacteria > Rhodobacterales > Roseobacteraceae > Ruegeria > Ruegeria sp. YTSA075. The sequence continues at coordinate 397,217 of NZ_JBXWNG010000004.1, forward strand.
TGGACGAAGACTGGCAGATCGAACAATGGGGCCACGATGACGAGGCCCACGCCGCAGCCGAGATCAAGAAAGCGGCCTTTCTGCATGCTAAATCCTTCTTTGATCTATCGTTTTGATCGCTCTCGGCTAAAAAACTGGCCGTGTTAACGCTGCCGTAGGGTGTGATAAATCGATTTCCATGATCGGGCACTTGACGTTTGTTTATGAATGCGACCAAACTCGTGCCCACTAAAGGGGAGACACCTTTGGGGTAACGTTACCGGCATCCACTTTGCCGGATAGAGCCGTCCCGAAAAGGGGCGGAAAATCAGGAAGAGGTAAAAATGAAAAAATCCGTAATCTTGGGCGCGGCAACAGTTGCCGGTCTGGCCGCAAGCGCTGCAGTGGCGGGTACTATCGATGACGTCAAGGCGCGCGGTACTCTGAACTGTGGTGTGACCACCGGTCTGGTTGGCTTTGCGGCACCAGATGCGAATGGCGAATGGAAAGGCTTTGACGTCTCGCTGTGCCGTGCGGTTGCAGCCGCAGTTCTGGGCGATGCCAGCGCTGTCGAGTTCGTGCCGACCACTGGCAAGACGCGCTTTACCGCGCTTGCATCGGGTGAGATCGACATGCTGGCCCGTAACACCACATGGACCTTCAGCCGCGACGTTGACCTGAAATTCGAATTCACCGGCGTGAACTACTATGATGGTCAGGGCTTCATGGTTCCCAAGGCATTGGGCGTGACTTCGGCCAAGGAGTTGGATGGCGCAACCGTCTGCATCCAGACCGGCACCACGACCGAGCTGAACCTGGCCGATTTCTTCCGTGCCAACAACATCAGCTACGAGCCGGTACCGATCGAAACCAACGCCGAAGCGCAACAGCAGTATCTGGCTGGCGCATGTGACGTTTACACCACCGACGCTTCGGGCCTGGCCGCAACCCGCGCCACGTTTGAAAACCCTGGTGACCACGTTCTGCTGCCCGAAATCATCTCGAAAGAGCCGCTGGGCCCACTGGTCCGCCATGGCGATCACGAGTGGGGCGATGTTGTCCGCTGGACCCTGAACGCGCTGGTTTCGGCTGAAGAGCTGGGCGTGACCTCGGCGAATATCGACGAGCTGGCAGCTGGCACCGACAATCCGGAAGTGAACCGCCTGCTGGGTACCGAAGGTACGCTGGGCGAGATGCTGGGCCTGGACGCTCAGTGGGCCATGCGCGCCATCAAAGCGGATGGTAACTACGGCGAAGTGTTTGCCAAGAACATCGGTGAAGAAACCCCGATTGGTCTGGCACGCGGCCTGAACGCACAGTGGACCGAAGGCGGCCTGCTGTACTCGCCGCCGTTCCGCTAAGACATCCACGGGAAAGGGCGCGGGGCAACCTGCGCCCTTTTCTTTCATAACTGCTGCGGACGCTACAGAGCGGGGAATACCTCGCCGGGGTTAAATATCCGCAAGCTACGGGGATTCCATATATGTCGACTATGACTGACCCACCGAAAGCTGATTTTCGGTTGTCGATGCTCATTAACGATACCCGCTACAGATCACTGACATTCCAGGTGATTGCGGCCATCGTTATTGCGCTATCCATTTGGTATCTGGGCAACAACCTGATCCAGAACCTTCGGGCCGCAGGGCTCAATATCTCATACGCTTTCCTTGGTGACGCCGCCGGGTATGACATCAACCAGCGTCTGATTGACTATGACAGTCAATCCTCGCATGGCCGTGCTGCCATCGTCGGGATTCTGAATACGCTGCTGGTTGCGTTTCTGGCCTGCATCACTGCCACGGTGTTTGGTGTGATCGCAGGTGTTTTGCGCCTGTCCAACAACTGGCTCGTCTCAAAGTTGATGGCGGTTTATGTCGAGATTTTCCGGAACATTCCGGTTCTGATCTGGATCATTATCATTTTCACCATCATGACAGCCGTGCTGCCGGGGCCACGTGCCTTCCGGGGTGAAGATCCAACGTCGACGATGCTGTTTGACGCGTTTGCCTTTACCAACCGGGGTGTCTATGTTCCACGGCCAGAATTCGCAAATGCGCTGTTTGGCTCGACATTGCTAAGCTGGGTTCTGGTGATCGCGGGCCTTGTCGGTTCGTGGTTTGCATCACGTGAGATCGAAAAACGCGCGGCTTTGAAGCAGGAACAAACAGGTGAACGCCCTCAGACGTTACTTGTGAAGCTGGCTGTGTGGTTCGGACCACTTGTGGTTTTGATGGTTCTGATGGGCCTGACCTGGAACATTCCCGAGCTAAAGGGCTTTAACTTTAGCGGCGGCATCAAAGTTGGCGGCCCCTTGATCGCCCTATGGTTTGCCTTGTCGATCTACACCGGTGCCTTCATCGCGGAAAACGTGCGGGCAGGTATTCAGGCGATCAACAAAGGTCAGACCGAGGCCGCAGCGGCGCTGGGTCTGCGTCCGGGTCGGATCATGAACCTTGTGGTTCTGCCTCAGGCCTTGCGGGTGATTATCCCGCCGCTGATCTCGCAGTACCTCAACATCACCAAGAACTCGTCGCTGGCGATTGCCGTAGGTTACGCTGATATCACCGCAACATTGGGTGGTATCACGCTGAACCAGACAGGTCGCGCGATCGAGTGTGTTCTGCTGCTGATGCTGTTCTACCTGACAGCCTCGCTGCTGATCTCAATGGTGATGAACATCTACAACGCATCCGTCAAGTTGAAGGAGCGCTGAGCCATGGCCGATCAATCAACAAATCCGATCGCATTCGTGGCTGATGGGACCATTCCGCCCTCGCCACCGCCTGCAAACCAGACCGGTGTGGTGAAATGGCTGCGGGATAACTTGTTCTCGGGTGTTGCAAACACTGTCCTGACAGTTCTGTCGCTGATCCTGATCTATATCCTGCTGAAAAACACCCTGCCGTGGATCCTGAATGGGGTCTGGAATGCCAATTCTTTGGCCGAGTGTCGGGAGATTTTGGCGGGCAAGACAGGGGCGTGTTTCGCGGTTCTGACGGAACGCTGGCCGCAGCTGATCTATGGGTTCAAATACCCTGCGGAAGCCTATTGGCGCCCAAATCTGGCCTTTGTGCTGATGCTGGTTGCCTTCGCACCGGTGCTGTTCTTCGATCTGCCCCGCAAGATGCTGATCTTTACCGGCCTCTATCCCTTCATTGCCTTCTGGCTGATCTGGGGTGGCACAATCCTGGCGCCGTTGGTGGCTCTGGTGGGCTGTGTAGCTGCTGGTGCCGTGTTTCAGAAGTTCGGCAAGAACAGCTTTGCCGCCGGCTTCTTTGGCGCCATCGTTGTCGCGTTGGTCGTCTGGAACGTGGGCGCGGCTCTGATCCCCGAAGGGGCGTCAGAGGATGCCTGGCTGCCCTATGTGCCCAGTCGTGATCTGGGCGGCTTCATGCTGAACATGATGCTGGGCGTGACCTGTGTGTCCCTGTCGGTGCCTCTGGGTATTGCCTTGGCATTGGGCCGTCAGTCCGACATGCCGCTGATCAAGTGGGTCTGTGTCATCTTCATCGAATTCATCCGTGGCGTGCCTCTGATCACGCTACTGTTTGTGGCTTCGGTGATGCTGGCCTATTTCTTCCCGCCTGACAGCACGGTCGACCTGTTCCTGCGCGTTGTGATCATGATCACCATGTTCTCAGCCGCCTATATCGCCGAGGTGATCCGCGGCGGTCTGGCAGCGCTTCCACGTGGACAGTACGAGGCAGCGGACAGTTTGGGCTTGGATTACCCTCAGGCGATGCGTCTGATCATCCTGCCTCAGGCTCTGAAGATCTCGATCCCTGGTATCGTGAACGTGGCCGTTGGCCTGTTCAAGGATACTACGCTGGTTTCGGTCATCTCGATGTTCGATCTGGTGGGCATGATCCGGGGTCCTATCCTGGCGTCGACCGAATGGAACGGCGTCTATTGGGAGCTTCTGGGCTTTGCCGCGCTTCTGTTCTTCGTCGTCTGTTACGGCATTTCTCAATATTCTCAGTGGCTCGAGCGTCGCCTTGCCACAGATCATCGTTAAGGAGTTCAACACATGTCTGAACTTGCAATAGAACGCGAAATCGACCGCTCCAAAATGCAGGTGAGCGACGAGGTCGCCATCGAAATCAACCAGATGAACAAGTGGTACGGGTCCTTTCACGTGCTGCGCGACATCAATCTGACCGTCAATCAAGGCGAGCGGATTGTTATCGCGGGCCCATCAGGCTCGGGCAAATCCACCCTGATCCGCTGCCTGAACGCGCTGGAGGAACACCAGCAGGGCACAATTGTTGTAGATGGGATCGAGTTGTCGAATGACCTCAAGAACATCGACAAGATCCGGTCCGAAGTTGGCATGGTATTCCAGCACTTCAACCTGTTCCCGCATCTGACCATTTTGGAAAACTGCACGCTGGCCCCGATCTGGGTGCGCAAGACGCCCAAGAAAGAGGCGGAAGAGCGCGCGATGCACTTCCTGGAAAAGGTGAAAATCCCTGAACAGGCGGATAAGTATCCCGGTCAGCTGTCCGGGGGTCAGCAGCAGCGTGTGGCGATTGCACGAAGCCTGTGCATGATGCCCCGGATCATGTTGTTCGACGAACCGACATCGGCGCTGGACCCTGAAATGATCAAAGAGGTGCTCGACACCATGATCGAGCTGGCCGAGGAAGGAATGACCATGCTCTGTGTGACCCACGAGATGGGTTTTGCCCGTCAGGTTGCCAACCGCGTGATCTTTATGGATGCGGGGCAGATCGTGGAACAGAACGAACCGGAAGAGTTCTTCAACAATCCACAAAGCGAACGGACCAAGCTGTTCCTGAGCCAGATTCTGGGGCACTGATCCCGGAGAAACGAACAGAAAAGGCGGGGTTTAGCCCCGCCTTTTTTCATGCCAGAAGCTCGCGCGGGATCGTAAAGCCCAGAACCAACCCGCTGTTCCAATTCACTTGCGCCCAGTCATCGCTTTCAAAGCGGATCACAGTCGTCGCACAGGTTGGGTAGTCGTAGAATCGCGGGTGATCCGGTGGCTGGCGAACAATACGGTTGGCGAAGTCTGCAATGCCGGGATTGTGCCCCAGCATCAGAACGGTGGGCTCGGTGGCCCCGGATAGCACGTCTAGCATATCCTCCGGGCTCGCGTGATAGAGCGTGCGCAGGAAACGCACCTTCTCGGCTTGCAGCCCCATCCGATCCCAGGTTTCGCGCGTACGGGCTGCGGTGGAACAGAGCACCTCATCCGGCAGCCAGCCATTGCTGCGCAGCCATTCGGCGACCGCCGGTGCGGATTTGCACCCGCGCTTGTTCAAGGGCCGGTCGTGATCTGGCAGCATGGGGCTATCCCAGCTGGATTTTGCATGGCGGGTCAGGATCAAGGTGCAGGTCATGACGGGTGAAATGCCCTCATATGATGGGCGGATTGTTCCGGGTCGCGCCCAGAGCATGCGCTGACCGGGCAGGCCAACCGCGCAAGACATCCACCTGTCATACAGGTCTGGCCTTCGGGCGTGGAAAGGTGCCGGTGGCAGGCATCCACATTATAAAAACTTTGATCGTTCAAGGCCCCCACCGGGCAAGTTCGTGTGCAAGGCGCGGGGCAGGTGGTGCAAGGAGATGCCCCTTCGGCTTTGGGGATTTCAAACTCCTGCACAAAATGCAGCGCGCCCCGAAATGAGATCATCATGCCCATAGTGTCATGAACCAAGGCGCCAACAGGGCTACCGAAGGTTCGCCCGGATTTAAGCGCCCAATCGATGAAAGGAGCATAGGGTGGGCCACCGAATGGAAAATGTGCCTGTGCCTGCATCTGTTGCGCCAACTGTCCGACAACGCGCAAAGACCAATTGTCTACCGGATCGAGACCTTGCCACTCAGGCGCCGCTTTGAGCGTGAGCCAAAATTGCGGCCCTGCACCCAGCAAGATCAACGTTCCGCCTTCAAGCTGCTTAGCGTCGGTCAGGTGCGGATGCAGCGCGCCCATGACAATCAGGCCGACCTGCTGCGCCGCCTGTTCAACGCGTTCATATGTGATCTCTGCGGAGTCTGCCTGGTCTGTCATATCGCCTCCGCGCTCAGATCAATCAGGCCGGATCAGAGACCCGGCGCCGTGTTCGGTGAACAGCTCGAGCAGCACCGCATTGGGCGCGCGCCCGTCCAGAATGACCACCGCACGAACGCCGCTGTGCAAAGCGTCTAGCGCCGTTTCGGTTTTGGGGATCATACCACCTGCGATCGTGCCTTCGCGGGTCATTTCGCGGATTTGCCCTGCCTTCAGCTCGGTCACCACGTCTCCGGCCGCGTTTTTAACGCCAGACACGTCTGTCAGCAGCAACAGGCGATCCGCTTTCAGGGCCGAGGCGATGGCCCCGGCAGCTGTGTCGCCATTGACGTTGAATGTCTCTCCGTCCGTACCAGCGCCCAGCGGCGCGATGACTGGGATCACATCGTGCGAGAATAGGTCATGCAGGACCTTCGGGTTCATCTCGGACGGCGTACCGACATATCCCAGAGAAGCATCTGTCTGCTCGCAGGTCATCAGATTGGCGTCCTTGCCAGACAGGCCCACTGCGGTGCCGCCCTGACGGTTGATCGCCTGCACGATGCGTTTGTTGACCAGGCCGGACAGGACCATCTCAACCACCTCAACGGTGGCTTTGTCCGTAACGCGTTTGCCGTTCACGAAGTCCGATTGGATATCCAACTGTTCCAGCATCGCGTTGATCATTGGCCCGCCGCCATGCACGACGACCGGGTTCACACCGACCTGACGCATCAGAACCACGTCTCGGGCAAAGCTGTCCATCGCCTCGTCACTGCCCATAGCGTGCCCGCCCAACTTGATGACGACGATGGCGCCGTCATAGCGCTGCAGATACGGCAAGGCGCTGTTCAGGGTTGCAGCAGTGGCGATCCAGTCCCGGTTCATGTCTCGTGTCTTCATGGCTGTCAGTCCTCTGATCCACCCTGTTAGGGCGTTTGGACCGGACTGCCAAGACCATACCGGGCAATTGCTGAAATCTGAGGCCGCGCCGGATTGGCGCGGCCTCTGTTCAGGTCAGCTCATCGCGCGTTTCATCGCGGGAATGTTGCTGAGGATGAGCAGGTCAAAGGCGAGAACAACCAGCAAGGTCAAACCCACCAGTGGGAAAGCCATGGCCGTGAACAACCCGATCAGAACCGCACCTTTCCAAAGGGGCAGTTCTGCTGGCATCGGAGGTGCCGCCAGACGCCCGGCCTTTTGCGGTCGCCGTTTGACCCACATCACTACGCCCGAGACGCAGACAAAGATCACCGACAGACAGAACATCAGGTTCAGGACAAAGTTCCACATGCCCATCAGCCCCATATGCAGTGGGATTCCAACAGCCATGGCCTTGCCCATCAGCGAATAATCCGCATATCGCACATCGGCCAGGATTTTGCCTGTGTACTGATCCACATGCACGGTTCGATCGTGCACCGGATCGGTCGAGTCGCTGCTCATGCTGTCGCGGTTCAAGGTCCAAACCCCCGCTTCCCCGCTGGGATAGGCCACACGGAACCGTCCGGCCATGCCCAGAGCAGTGCCGAGTTCGACCAATGCGTCGATATCGACGCTTGCACCCTCGGGCACGCCAGTGATCCCCACATCCGAACCCGAGGCGGGCATTGGTGTCTGTTCTAACACCCAAGGGACATCGTTCTGGTGCCCATGGTTCATGCTGGCGTGGGTTTCGTCTGACAGCGGAACGTTGTCCCATTTCTCGGCGGGGAAACTGCTCCAGGGTTGGACAATCATGCCGCCCCAGACCCCGGCCCAGGACAGGCCAGAGATCAGGAAAACGATCAGCAGCAGCGACATCCAGAAGCCGACAACGGCATGTAGCGATTTCCACAGCGCACGGCCGCGCGCCTTCAGGTTTGGGATGAACGCGGCCAGCGCATTACCACGGGGCCACCACAAATAGAGGCCGGTAAAGACCAGAACCAAACTCAGACCCGCAGCAATTTCCAGGATACGGTCACCCGTGGTGCCGATCAAAAGGGTCGAGTGGATGTTGTCCGCCAGATCGTACCAACCCGCACGCCGATCCCAGATCTCGATCACCTGACCAGCGTAGGGGTCGACGGCGACCATACGATTCCCGGCCTCGGTTTTAACGCGGAACACAGTGGCCAGATCTTCGGCCTTGGGACCGATCCATTCCACGACCTGACCGGGTACTTGGTGCAGAGCGATCTGAGCCTGTTGCGAAACGGACAAGGCGTCACCGTCAACCGTAACGCCGATTTTTTCGCCATCACGCCCATCGAACTGGGTGATGAACATCATCATCAAGCCGGTCACGGCCAATATGATGAGGAACGGGATCACGAAAATCCCTGCGTAGAAGTGCCACCGCCAGGCGGCAAAGTAGAATTTTTGCGCAGCACTATTCTGCGCCGGGGGGGGTGTACCCGGATTTTGGCTATCCATCGCCATTAGAGAATCTCCATATGCAGACATACCCTGCATGGGCAACATGCAGGTTTAGTAGGTGTTTGCTGTTTTAGGAGATTTGGGGCGGTCCGCGGGCGTCATAGCGCGTGTAGAAACCCGCGCTGCGATGGCTAAAGTCGGACTGATCCCAACGGGATTGGATATGGAAATCCGCGGGAAGTATGACCGAGAACCCAGAGAAATCAGCATCGGCTGTCAGTCCCGCGAAGGGGCACATGATCCGGGTGTCTTCATCGTCATGGAGTGGCTCATCCGCGTCCAGATCGACCCATTGCGCGACCGTGCCTTCGCCGGTGCAGAGCACCAGCAGGATTTTGCCGTCATTGCCCTGCGTAGGCATCCAACCCTGCGGGATGGCACCGGTGGTCAGCAGTGCAAGCAGGGTCAGAACGCTTATGGAACGCAGGATCAGGGTCATTCGAGATGCGCAATGATGGATCGGAGTATCGGGATACCGTCACCCTTTTCGGACGAGGTCAGCACGATCTCCGGGTAGGCTGCAGGATGTTTCGACAGGGCCGCGCGGACTTGGTCCAGCACTTTTGCCCGGTCATTTGCTTTGACCTTATCGGCCTTGGTCATTACGCATTGAAAGGTCACTGCGCTGGTGTCCAGCAGTTTCATGATCTCATCATCTACAGGTTTTACGCCGTGGCGTGAATCGATCAGAACAAAGGCCCGACGCAGGGTTTGCCGCCCGCTCAGGTACTGCTTGAGCAGCCGCTGCCATTTCTCAACCACTTTGACCGGCGCGTTTGCGTAGCCGTAACCGGGAAGGTCGACCAGATACCGTTCGGGGCCTTGGGTGAAAAAGTTGATCTCTTGCGTGCGGCCGGGGGTGTTTGAGGCACGCGCTAGACCTTTGGTTCCGGTCAGCGCATTGATCAGGCTGGATTTACCGACATTGGATCGCCCGGCAAAGCAAACCTCCAGCCTGTCCGGGGCAGGCAGGCCGTTCATGGCCACGACCCCTTTGATGAATTCCGACGGGCCTGCAAACAGCTTGCGCCCACGTTCCAGCGAAATCTCATCTGGGTCATCAGCCAGTGGGAAGGGCAGGGTGGTCATAGCACCTGCACCTTGTCGTCCAGGCTGATCTTGCCGCCTTTGACCACCTCGGCATAAACACCGAAATCTTGATGATCCCAGCTGTTCAATGCGCCCAGCGTGTCTGCATCCCGTACACCGGTTTCAGGGTTGGCTGTGGTTGCCATACAACGCACAATCCGTTCGCGCACATGCAAGACAGCCTCGCCGATCTGAACGTCCTTGCCCAGCCAGTCGAATTCTTCCCACAGGGGCAGACCATCGAACCAGATATTGCCGCGCCAGCGCGCGATAGACAAATCCTGACCCAGCTTCTGCGCAACCGCACGGTGCGAGGCCATGTTGCACAGGCTGATCGACGGGAAGTCACTGTCTGTCATGCCGCGACCGGGCACACGAATGATCCGTGCCGAAGCGGCTCGGTCGGCAGGCATCAAAGGCTTCACCCAGTCCAGAAACACGTCCTGTTCATTCTCCGGATCAAAGCGCAGATCGGGCCTGTCGGGATGGCTGAGGGTGAGGGTATCCCCCTCAAGACGTGCCGATATCGCCATCAAGTTGGGCGCTTTGGATCCGCGGCTGAAATTGGCGCAGGGTACCCATTTTGATCCATCAGCTTTCGAAGCCTCATGCGCGACCGCCCAAACGCGATCCCCGGGCATGGTCTGCCCGGGGATCAATGTCACGTCACTCAGGCTCTCCCGCCCATGGCTTTTGATGGGGTGTCGCCATATGCAGGTTACGGTGCCGTTCATTTGTCATCCGTCTTTGGTGTGCGCTTGAAGCCCGATTTGATATTGCCGAACACATCCGGTGAATATCCCTGGCTGCGCATGATCAGATATTGCTGCGTGAAGGTGATGGTGTTGTTCGCAATCCAGTAGACGACCAGACCGCTGGCAAACCCGCCCAGCATGAACATGAAGACCCAGGGCATCCAGGCAAAGATCATCGCCTGCGTCGGGTCGGTTGGTGCCGGGTTCAGCTTCTGCTGCATCCACATCGAGATACCCAACAGCAAGGGCAGGATGCCGATGAAGATCAGTGCCAGGAAGGTCTCGGGCGCAGGTGCGGCCCAAGGCAGCAAGCCGAAGAAATTGTAGATCGAGGTCGGGTCCGGCGCGCTGAGGTCTTGGAACGGGCCAAACCATGGGGCTTGGCGCAGTTCGATGGTGACAAAGATCACCTTGTACAGCGAGAAGAAGATCGGGATCTGCATCAGGATCGGCAGACAGCCCGCAGCCGGGTTCACCTTTTCCTTCTTGTACAGTTCCATCATGCCCTGCTGCATCTTCTGGCGGTCATCGCCAGCGGCCTCTTTCAGGGCCTCCATCTGCGGCTGCAATTCCTTCATCTTGGCCATCGAGACATAGGATTTGAACGCCAGTGGGAACAGGATGGCCTTGATGATCAGCGTCAGGCCGATAATCGACCAGCCCATGTTGCCGATCTGCGCGTTGATGTTGTGCAGCAACCAGAAGATTGGTTTGGTCAGGAAAGCAAACCAACCCCAATCGATGCTTTCGATGAATTTCTGCACGCCTTCGGCTTGGTATTCGCGAATGGTTTCCCACTCTTTCGCGCCAGCAAACAGCCGCGTCGTGGTCTGTTCGGTCGCGCCTGAGGCGACTGTGATGGTCGGCAGCACTGTCTCGGTTTGGTAGATTTTGCGCCGAGCGTCGTATTTTGCGGCGGCCTTGAACGTCGCGCCTTCGGCAGGGATCAGGGTTGTCATCCAATAGTGATCTGTGAAACCAACCCAGCCACCCTCTTTCACCTGAAAGACTTCGGCCTGCGCGCGCTCGTTCGGGTCGATGTCGAAATCACGCACATCGCCGTAGTCGATCTCATCCAGCACGCCATCGGCCATGACCATGGCCCCTTCATGCAGGATAAAGAAGTTTTTCAAGCCAGGCAGATCGCCATCCTCGCCAATGCCGTGACGCGCCAGAATGCCATAAGGGGCCATGCTGACCTCGGATGCGGTGGCGTTTTCAACGGATTGGGTCACCGAGAACATGTAGTTGTCATCGACCGAGATGGTGCGGCGGAAGGTCAACCCATTGCCGTTCTCCCACGCGAGCGTCACGGGGCTGTCCGGGCTCAGGGTTTCACCCTGTTCCAGAGCCCACAGCGTGTTGGGGCCGGGGACGTCTTCGCCCGAAACGCCCGTACCGGGTGCCCAGCCGTAAAGGGCGTAATAGGCAGAGTTTGATCCAACCGGTGATAGCAGTTCAACAATCGGTGCGTCTTCTTCGATCGAGACCTTGTAATCTTTCAGGAACAGCTCATCGATACGTCCGCCCGACAGTGACAGGCTGCCTTTCAGGCGGGGCGTGTCGATTTCCACGCGCGGGGCCTGTTCTTCGGGTAGCGTTTCTTCGGCGGCGGCGGTAGCTTCGCCCACGGTTCCACTTGCGGTTGCGCTGGGCGTTTGAATCTCGGCCTCACCTATTGCCGCGATTTCGGCATCCTCGGTCACTGTGCTGGGCTCCGGCGGGGGGAACAGGACGAACCAGACCAGGATCACCAGAAAGCTGAGCGCGGTTGCGAGGATGAGGTTCTTATTCTGATCGTCCATCTGGGACAGCCACCTTGAGCAGTGAAAGACACCCGCAGGGTTCAACAGAGTGCAGGCCCAAAGGTCAAGCGGAATCGGCTGTCAATTCGTCACGGATCACCCATATTGGGCTTAAAATCCGCCTTGTGATCCCGTTTGCCGGCCAATCTTCGGAACACCGTTGACCTTGTTGCGATGCGCAGCAATCCAATCCAGGGTTTTTTCAAAGGGCATCGGTTTTCCAATGCCAAATCCCTGAACATGGTTGCAACCAAGCTGCGCCATCAGCGCATGTTCGCCAGGGGTTTCCACCCCTTCGGCCAGGGTTTCAACTTTCAGACGTTCCGCCATGGTTAGGATCGCACTCGCAAGCTGTTGCTGGCTTGGGTCCTGATCAGATTTGGCCACAAAGGACCGGTCGATCTTGATCCGAGAGACCTGAAACCGTTTGATCGACGCAATTGAAGCATGCCCGGTGCCAAAATCGTCCAGATCAATGCAGCATCCAAGCGCGGCCATACCGGTGACGTTTCGCGTGATCACGTCATCGGGCCTACGCGAAAAAACGGTTTCCAGGATTTCGACCGCCAGCCTGTCCGGAGTGAGGTCGAATTGATCCATCTCCCATTTCAGGCGGTCGATCAGGCCGGGGTCTCGCAATTCATCAGATGAAAAGTTTATGCCGATCCGCGGCACGACAACTCCGGCCCGATCCCAATCTCGCATGGCTTTGAAGGCATGATGACGGATGGTTTGGCCGAACCGCTCCATCATCTCGGCCTGCTCGGCAAAGGGCAGAAACACATGCGGGCCCAATACGCCTTTTTGTGGATGCTCCCATCTTGCCAGTGCTTCAAACCCGGTGACCCTGCCGGTATCGGTGGAGATCTGCGGCTGAAACCACGGGCGGATTTCCCCACTGTTGAGGGCGGCCGCGAACTCTTTCTTCAGATTGGTGCGAATGCGAGAGCGGCGGCGCGTATCTGACGAATAGGCGCGAATCGTGGATGGGCCATTTTGCTGCGCCTCGACCAGTGCATTGTTGGCGGCGTCCTTCCACATTTCCGGGGTCCCGTCAGGTTCGCCTGAGCTGAGGCAGAACCCGATGGAGCATGAGACATATATACCGGTGCCGTTCAGCGGTATCGGATCTTCTATGGCCGACTGGATGCGCCCCGCCATTTGTATGCAGGCCTCTAAATCCAGTTGTTGCGCCGGACGCAGGGCAATCAGAATCCTGTTGCCGGCTAACCGGGTTACAAAGTCCTGGCTGCGGATGACCGTCAGGATGCGGTTGCAAACCTGTTCGGATATAAGGCTTGTTGCCGCCTGGCCGTGCAGATCGAGAATTTGAGTATAGTCATCCAGTGCAATGACAATACAGGCGGATACTTCGCCGCTTTGCTGTGAGGCATGAAACACCGCCTCCAACTCTGTATCGAAGCGGTCGTTGGTGAGAAGACCACCTGCCTGATCTGTCCCAAACTTTCCACCCGCCTTTGACCCAAATCGGCCCGCTGCCGCGACGATCAACGGCAGACCCAAAGCTGCGGCGACAAGCGCGCGTTCACCCCCGATCCAGAACGCACCAAGGCTGAGCGCAGGAATGAAGGCAAGGGCGGATGAGGAATTCAGCAGCGACGCAAGGTTGCGCGCCAGACGGTCAAAAGAAGGTAGGTTCCGCATCGGTTTCCAGGCCCTGAGAAGTGATCACAGGCCCTGACCGTATGAAACCAATCTGAGTCAGCCGTTAACGCAGGTGCGGAATTTCGCCTGAATTTTCAGGTTTTTTGCCTGGTTCCAAAGAAAGCCCTGCGAAATCGAACAGTTTCGGGTCCAGCAGGTGTGATGGTCGGGCGTTGGTCAGCGCGCGGAACATGACCTGCCGCCGACCGGGGCTGTTCTTTTCCCACTGATCCAGAATCTGTTTGACCTGCTGGCGTTGCAACCCGTCCTGACTTCCGCACAGATCGCAGGGAATGATCGGGTAGCGCATGGCATTGGCAAATTTCTCGCAATCGATTTCGGCCACATGGGCCAGTGGGCGAAAGACGAACAGATCGCCCTCTTCATTGACCAGCTTGGGCGGCATCGTGGCCAGACGACCGCCATGGAACAGGTTCATGAAGAAGGTTTCCAGAATATCGTCTCGGTGATGGCCCAGCACAACGGCTGAACACCCCTCTTCGCGTGCGATACGATACAGGTTACCGCGACGCAGGCGAGAACACAGTGCACAATAGGTGCGACCTTGTGGGACTTTGTCCACTACGATCGAGTAGGTGTCCTGATATTCGATCCGGTGGGGTACATCCATGCGCTTCAGGAACTCAGGAAGTACGGTGGCGGGAAAACCGGGTTGCCCCTGGTCCAGATTGCAGGCCAGCAGATCGACAGGCAGCAGGCCACGCCACTTTAGCTCATAGAGAACGGCAAGCAGGGTATAGCTGTCCTTCCCCCCGGACAGGCAAACCAGCCATCGGGGGGGCTTGCCGTCCTTGTCATGGGTAGAGGGATCCACCATCCCGTAATGTTCGATGGCCTCGCGGGTTTGGCGTACGATACGTTTGCGCAGCTTCTTGAACTCGGTGGTCGAGGGCGCGCCAGCGAATAGCGGGTGGATATCATCTGCTTCGTCAAACATGGGCCTGCCCTAAAGAGTTTGAGGCATCCCGGCAAGACAATTGCCGGGTGTTGAGCATCAGGTTTTGTCTTTACGCGTCCGGCATTCTGGAACCGGATCGTACCCATCGCCACCCCAGGGATGGCACCGTCCGATTCTGCGTGCGGCAAGCCATGCCCCTTTTATCGCCCCATGCTTCTCAAGTGCGTCCAGCGCGTAGGCCGAGCAGGTGGGCTGATAGCGGCAGTTGAACCCAACCCAGGGGCTAAAGATCAACCGATACGCCCGGACGGGCAGGGCGACGATATGAGCCAGAAAGGTCATTTGCCCGTGCCGTGGATTTTGCGCAGCGCGTATTTCAGATCGTTCAGCAGAGTGTCATAGGGGCAGGCCCCGGTGACCTCGGCGCGTCCGATCAGCACATAATCCCAGCCGTCATGCCCTCGGCTAGGCAGAATGGCACGCGCTGCTTCGCGCAAGCGTCGTTTGGCGCGGTTGCGGGCGACAGCGTTGCCAACCTTCTTGGAACAGGTGAACCCAACCCGTATTCCGGGTGCTTCGTCCGGTGCGCGTTTGCGGGCCTGCACCATCATCGACGATGTGCCCTGCCTGCGCGCGCGCGCGGCTTTTAGGAAATCTGGCCGATTCTTGAGAACATTCAGAGATATTGGCGCGCAAACAGAAGCCGCCGGGGGCTTTTCCCGGGGGTGGTTCTTACCAACCTCAGGGGCCTCCGGCGGCGTCATGTTCATAACCTGACAGGTCGAGCGGTTTACGCGCTCAGCGACTTGCGGCCACGTGCGCGGCGCGCGTTCAGGATTTTACGGCCGGCCTTGGTGGCCATGCGCGCGCGGAAACCGTGGCGGCGTTTGCGAACCAGGTTCGAAGGCTGATAGGTGCGTTTCATCGCTCCGTCTCCAATCTATAGCGGTCGGGTGCGGCGCGGATTCGCCTGGCCCTAGTGTTCGAAGCCCGTCCTCTACTGCTAAGCGGGGGGTAAGTCAAACCCCAAGACGGGGGTTTTGACACCTTTTGCAACAATTCTGTAACCGGGCCGTCGAAAAGGTTTCAGATTCCGGGTTTTGCGCCCGAAACCCTCACATTCCCTGCCACATAGTTCAAGGCCGCGTGAGGGACCTGTCGTTTCGCGGTCGGGCAACGCATGTTGGGGTCAGAATGAAACAGACCAAGCCGGACGCACCCATGAGTGAAACAACCCAGCCACCGCGCAGCGGCGTTGCGCGACATATCCCACTGCTGGTGATCCTTGCGGTCGCAGCGCTCGGGTTCTTCACGCTTGGCGATTACCTCAGCTTCGAAACCCTGCGCGATAATCGTGAGGCGCTTCTGGCCTGGCGGGATGCAAATTACTGGGCCATGGCCGGTGCCTTTATCGCAATCTACATCGTGATTGTGGCCTTCTCCTTGCCCGGTGCAGCCGTGGCTTCTATGACTGGCGGCTTCCTGTTTGGCTTGTTCGCGGGAACGGTTTTCAACGTTTTCGCGGCGACGATTGGCGCATCGGCGATTTTCCTGGCCGCCCGTTGGGGTTTGGGTGGATCGCTGACCGCGCGGTTGGAATCCTCGGAAGGCACGGTCAAGAAGCTGAAAGACGGGCTGCGCGAGAACGAGATTTCTGTGCTGTTCCTCTTGCGGCTGGTTCCGGTGGTACCTTTCTTTGTCGCCAATCTGGTGCCCGCACTGGTCGGTGTGAAGTTCCGTAACTTCCTGATCACCACAGCGCTGGGGATTATTCCGGGCGGGATCGTGTACACGTGGATCGGCGTCGGGCTGGGCGGTGTGTTTGATCGGGGTGAAACGCCTGATGTATCCCTTTTGTGGGAACCGTTTGTGATCGGCCCGATCATCGGTCTTTGTGTGCTGGCCGCGTTGCCAATTGTGATCAAAGCCCTGCGCGGCAAAAAGGACACCTGAACGCATGAAGAAAGTGAAGACGGATATCCTGGTGATCGGAGCCGGATCGGGCGGATTGTCAGTTGCCGCAGGAGCCGCACAGATGGGGGCCGACGTGATCCTGCTGGAAGGCCACAAGATGGGTGGTGACTGCCTGAACTTTGGCTGCGTCCCATCAAAGGCGCTGATCGCAAGTGGCAAAGCGGCTTACGCGCAGGGGCACGCCACGTCGTTTGGAGTGGTGAATGTTGTGCCTCAGGTCGACTATGGTGCAGCGAAAGATCACGTTCATGATGTAATCTCTCAGATCGAGCCGATGGACAGTCAGGAACGGTTCGAGGGCTTTGGCGTGACAGTCATCCGAGAGTTCGGCACCTTCCTGTCGCCAACCGAGGTGCAGGCCGGGGACACCGTGATTGCTGCGCGCCGTGTTGTGATTGCGACCGGGTCATCTCCGTTGGTGCCTCCGATCCCCGGTTTGGACGATGTGCCGTATTACACTAACGAGACCGTTTTCGATCTGCGCGACAAGCCGGACCATCTGCTGATCATCGGTGGGGGGCCTATCGGCATGGAAATGGCGCAAGCGCATATCCGGTTGGGCTGCAAAGTTACAGTGATCGAAGGCATGAAGGCGCTGGGCAAAGATGACCCCGAGGCTGCGGCCGTGGTTGTGGACACCCTAAGGGCAGAAGGCGTCGATATCCGCGAGCAAGCCATGGTCGCTCAGATACGTGGTGAGGACGGTAAGATCGAAGTTGTGACCGAGAACGGCGATATCATTTCAGGTACCCATCTGTTGATGGCCGCCGGGCGCAAGGCAAATGTGGATCGTTTGAACCTTGAGGCTGCTGGTATCGACCGAACACGCACCGGTATCAAGGTTGACGACGCATTACGTACGACCAACCGCAAGGTTTATGCGATTGGCGATGTCGCAGGTGGACTGCAATTCACCCATGTTGCAGGGTATCATGCTGGCATCATTATTCGGTCAGCATTGTTTGGACTGCCCTCAAAAGCCAAAACGGCGCATATTCCGTGGGCAACCTATACCGACCCGGAACTCGCTCAGGTCGGTTTGACAGAGGTGCAAGCCCGCGAACAACATGGTGAGGCGATGGAAATTGCCCGGTTTGACTATCATCACAATGACCGCGCGATTTCTGAACGAAAGACCAAGGGTTTCATCAAGGTGATGGTCGTCAAAGGCCGCCCGGTTGGTGCAACAATCGTGGGACATCAGGCCGGAGAGTTGATCAACTTGTGGTCTCTGGCGCTGGCCAATAACCTCAAGATGGGTCAGATCGCCGCGATGGTTTCGCCCTATCCGACGATCGGAGAGCTTAACAAACGCGTCGCGGGTGCTTATTTCTCGCCGAGGCTGTTTGAGAATCAGACAGTTAAACGTGTGGTCAGGTTTGTCCAGCGCTGGATTCCCTGACCCAAAGAAGGAGCGTCAATTGAACTCGCTGTCGGGCCGTTTCCTGATCTTGACGACGGTCTTCGTGATGCTGGCCGAAATCCTGATCTTTGTCCCGTCGATAGCGCGCTTCCGGGAAGACTTTCTACTAAACCGGCTGGAGCGCGCGCAGATCGCATCGCTGGCGCTGTTAGCCGATGACATGCTTGCCGATGAGCTTGAGGCCGAACTGCTGGAAAACGCGGGCGTCTATAATGTCGTACTCAGACGTGATGAGGTGCGTCAGTTGATGCTGTCCTCACCCATCCCAGAACAGATCACCAATACTTACGATCTGCGGGATGCAGGCCCCTGGATTCTAATCCGTGATGCGATGACACGGATATTCACGGTCGAGAACGAAGTAATTCGTGTGATCGGAGAACCTGTCAAACGGGCTGGTTTGTTAATCGAAGTGACCATGGAAAGCGCACCTTTGCGGATGGCGATGGTGGACTATGGCCTTCGAATCCTTGGACTGTCATTTGTTATCTCGATCATAACGGCGTCGCTGCTGTTTCTCGCAGTACGTGTTGTTCTTGTTCGTCCGATCAAAAGTGTTGTCGGCTATATGCAGCGCTATGCTAGCGCGCCCGAGGATGCGCGTGGCATCATCTCGCCGAGTTCGAAAGTGACCGAACTGCGCGAGGCGGAAGAAGCCTTGCAAATGTTGCAAACGGACCTGACACAGGCGTTGAAACAGCGCGAGCGATTGGCGCAATTGGGTGGTGCCGTGGCCAAGGTCAGCCACGATTTGCGGAATATCCTGACCTCGGCGCAGCTTTTTACGGACCGGATTGAGGCGAGCGATGATCCGTTGGTCAAACGCATGGCGCCGAAGCTGGTCAACTCGATCACCCGAGCGGTTTCCCTTTGCGAAAGCACACTGGCCTTTGGCCGTGCAGAAGAACCCGCACCGACACTGAACATGGTAAAGGTTCGCGACATTGCTGCGGACGTGGCTGCAAGCGAGCAATTGGCGGTGGCCGATGCCTGCGTCGAGATTGTGAACGAAGTACCGAACGACCTGATCGCACGTGCCGACCCTGAGCAATTGTACCGAGTCATCATGAACCTTGTCCGCAATGCGCGGCAGGCGCTGGTTGCCTCTGGAAAACCGGGTCGGATCGTCATCGTGGGGTGCGAGCTGGAGAGCATCTGGTGCATCGAAGTCAGCGATACAGGTCCCGGGCTGCCACCCAAAGCGCGCGAAAACCTGTTCACCCCGTTTGAGGGTGGTGTGCGTAAGGGCGGATCTGGCCTAGGTCTTGCAATTTCGCAGGAACTGGTGCGCGGCCATGGCGGGGATCTGGTGCTGAAAGACACCGGACCCGACGGAACGACCTTTGAAATACGGCTGCCGCGCGGAGACGAGACTTTTTGAGGATTTTTTACAGAATCGACTTGCACGTCCACCGCCCCGGGTCTACATAGCGCCTCACCAACGCGGACCGATAGCTCAGCTGGATAGAGTACTTGACTACGAATCAAGGGGTCGGGGGTTCGAATCCTCCTCGGTCCGCCACTTTCCTTTGAATTCATTGGAAAAAATGGCGGTTTTTGCCAGCTACCCGCCAACATACCCGCCAAACTGCATATTTGATTGGATCAGGTCATTTCTTTGGCCGTGATGTCGATTTCTAAGCCTGTCAAGAATCAGGGGTAATTCGAAGGCAGGTAAAACGCAGACCTGGCATCCAAGAATAGATGAATGCTGCGATCTTTCAGGTGAGTTGCTGCCGAAAACGTCCTTGCTCTGACATTTTTCCTCGGAATGATGAAACGTTCTTGCACTGATCGAGTTATGCAGAGCAACCACCTCTCGTACACTCGCTGAAATCGCCAGTTCTATGCTCTAAGTGAAAGGGCATTAAAAGATAGGGCGGGATGTGGAACTTCTCTGCAAGCGCGAGGCCGTGAGGCACCAGCAAAGAGCCGACAATCAGAGAACTGCAGGCGATCCATAAGGACGCATTGTCTTGCATTGCTACGCTTTCGTCACGTCGTCAATCCCTCCGACAGCCGTGTCTTTGAGAGCGTCTATCGCTGCATACTGCATGGGTACTATGCCGCTGCACACAAGCCAAGACTTGATCTTGGGACTAGCAACACCAGTGAAATTGGAAACCCGCTCTCGGTTCTCTGCAATCAACGCGACGCGATCCAAATGTCGCCTGAGTTTATCAGCTTTTCCATCTCTAGTTCCGCCCTGATAATCTGCCAAAAGAGCCGCAACCTCTGAGTAATTTCGGGCGAAGGAAAGGTCTTTTGACTCGATTACGAGGATGTCTCCTCTGTCAGATCGCCAACCTAGAACATCAACATCGCCAAAATCACGATCTAGTTTTTTGTTTAGGATTTCAGGAAGGCCAATGTTCTCGCGTACCGTCCAACCTTGTTCTTCTAAAGCTTTGGCTACATCAGAATTGAAACTGTGGCCTTCGCTTGCCTTGCCCCACCAATTATCTTTCATTTCTTTGGTTTGGAAGAAATCCTGATCGAGTTGCCCGCGGTATGCTCCGTCCATCACGTACGCGAAGCCAGTTCGAAGTGCGTTAGGTGCAATAAGGTATGTCGGGTCTTTTGTTTCATCCAACCTGACAATTGGGCGCGTTACAAACGAGAGCCTGCGCCCGAAGCGCCAAGGATAAATCTCTCGCAATTTGAAACCCTTGGGCGGGTTCTCCCATTGCGCCCTTGGCCAAAGGGAAAACCTGTCAAGAAACTTCCCGGCAATGCCTTCAGGGATGTCCCGTTTTGCAAGAAGTTCAAAGATATCCGACTTATTCATTATATACAGCGCTTTCTCATCTTTGATCCCTTTATCATCAAAGGCATCCATAATGAGGCGCGCTTGGTCGATGTCGAAGCCCATCTCTATTTGCCAAATCGCCCAAAACTCATCTGAGATTTGGCCTTTGACCTTTTCAACTACCTTCGGTTCTTCGTAGTTTTTCTTTTGCTGAGGAGCTTTTGCTATCATATTTTCGGAAGCATGCTGAGATAACATCGGCTCTACCACGTTCTCTCCGAAGTCGTTTCGAAACAAAATGTCGCCGAGGGGTGATATCGTAAGCTCTGGGGAAAGCGCATTGAAGCGAATGGCATCAGATAGGCCGCCGAGCCGCACGACGAGCGCGATCTTTGCTATCAGCTTGCTGAGCTCGATTTCCGATGGGCGCGCACCTTCTCCTAGTGGGCAAACACAAACAGCGATTTCAGCCAAGATACGGCTTGAAACGCTCGCACCTGCGAATTTCGAGGTTTGTTCGACAAAACGGTCGATAGTGCCGGGCTGGTCGCCATGAAGCCCCAGCAAAGCAGCGGAAGTTCTCGTCCAGTGATCCTCATCAGAGCTAGCCTTCTCGACATTCTCCACGAGGCGAGTGATTGTGGCTGTCCGCTCCAGCTTCGATAGCACCGCAAAAATTTCAGATAGCAGAACATCGACGGCCTTATTGAGGAAATTGGTACACTCATCCCGTCCTGATATTTGGTTTGAACCGCCTTTATCAGTGACACGCCAGCCTAACCCAACTTTTGCTGCGGCATCATCAAGGAGATCTATCGAAATCAACTCATGAGGTAGCTTCTGACGTGTGAAGTCCAGGAACTTCCGGGCTCGGAAGAAATGGAAACTCCTCGCTTGATCATTTGGAACGATCTCCTCTTCAAGCTCGATTGCAGTGCGCTCGGGTTCATCAGAACCCAGCAACGTGAGATAGCCACGGGCGAGAGCACGCGCGACGAGCCGTTCCGCTACGTTCTCAGCAATTCGGAAGCCATCTAGAAAGCCAACGGCAAATACAACTCTGATGGCATTAGGCTCCTCATGCGACTCTACCTTGCAGAGTTTTTCCAGGGTTTGTACTGACGGTTTTTTGGCCGCCTCATCAGGCGGCTTGTGATCGTAAAACTCGGCATAAACCCTCAGACTCTTCCCTGAATTATTGGCAGGGAGTTGTTCATCAACCACATTACCAACACGATGCAGCCACTCACTTAGCATTTCCCAGAGGCGGTATTCGACATCTCCCATGTCAGTGTTCGATACAGAAACTGTTAGCCAGTAGTGTAGTTTGCCTTCATAGACTGCGGTCAAATGTCCAGCCTGAACATCACTTGTCGAGGCATATACTCGTCGGGAACTCTCTGAAGAGAAAAACGGCTCTGGTCCTACACGCTGTACGTCATGCCACACCCCGTTGTTATCCATCAGAGAGTGTCTGTCATAGCCGTGATCTGATCGCGCGCGCACATCACGTAAGAGGTTCAATGGCGGCTGCAACATCAAGGGCCGTTGAGGCGATATCTCACCTTCGGGAAGCTGAGCATGTGGTACAAAGTGGCCGTCATTACTTTGCACCCAGCCGATAAGATTCAGCAGACCATTAATGTTTTGTATCTGAACACCGGCCTTGGTGATCGCTTCGATACCGTCTTGAATGCGCCAAAAGTAAAGCGGGTTCATTTCGGAAAGCCAGCTAACACGAACAAGATCAGCAACTGACATCATTTGGACCCGCCATTTTGGGTGATCAAGTTCGATATACTTCGTCGCGTATCCTTTTCCCCAACCGCATCCTGCAACTACGGCAACACCCTCTTTGAAGGTCTCTTGGTTATCGCAGTGCTTTACGATGTCATCGATGGTTCCTTGGACTGCTGCGGTAAGCGTCCCATCATCTTCAACGAACGTATTGAAGCTTTTGTCAGCATCGATGCTGAGCGATGGAAGAAAGAGATGATAGGAAATGATGTAGCCTTCATCGACCTTGAAATGGAAGGTCGAGAACCGGTGATCTCCTACCTTTTTCCAGTGCACTGGCGCGTGCAATGGCCCACCCAGCAGAGGAGTATGAAAAAGGAGGCGAGAATAACCCTTCGCAAGTGTGCTATCGAAGGAAGAGACGAGTGCTCCGTCAAAGATGTTCTCTATCAAGTAAATCCGCGCGGCTATGGAAAGAGCGCTAGGCATCGCTACGACAATGCCTTCATCATCAAACAACATGAGTGGATGCCGGTTCAAATTGCCTGATCCGGGTACTTGGCTGGGTAGTTTAGCCTTGCTATCGGCGCCCAGAATAAAGGGGTCGATATCGTTGGGCTCGATTCCAAGCGCGTTTAGCTCCTTAAAAGTAACCTTAACCCTTGAAGTCAGTTCATTTTTTGGGGGAAGCTCTTTAGGTGAGAGCGCTGAATGTCGCTCATCGGAGCCCAACTGATAGCGGTGAAGGTCAGAGCGGGCACAAACGAAATCCGAAATTTTTAGGATTGCGCGAACGCAACGTTTGATTTGGCCAAAATGGCCAACATCTGGCATAGAATTCATGACGTCAAATACGCGCTGTGTATAAAAACCAGAGGCCTCCCATACCCCCTCCAGTATTCGGTAGTCGCCGCCTGATGGATCTTGCACAAGCGCAACGAATACGTCTTCTGCCGGGTCCTCACTGAACACGCATTGAGATTTACCGATCTTGTAAAACCATCGCACCGCTTGACCAATGTTGGCCTTCTTCTTTCCGCGGCAATAAACCACCGCAAGAGATGTTAATATCTCTATTCGTATGCAGTTTGATTGATATTTTGGTAGCGTCAAAAGGCTTGCAAGCAGCGGTATGGCAGAAGCGGGGTCATATTTTGCAAGGTCCTGGACGAGGGCCTTATTATCTTCTGCAATTTGCTTAATCGAAACGTCTAGATTGGCCCATTTCAGGTGCTCGGCCATCAAGTCTCTAAATTCTTCCCAATCACCAGAATCAGTGGGCACTGGCATTTTTTATCCTTCTACTATTGCGAGCGACGCTTCTGTCCCGTTTGAGGGAACAAGTTAGGATTGAGACCAGATTAGAGGGCGTGCCAATTCGCCGTGCAAGAATAAGGCCCTTGTGTGAGGAGGCATACTGCGCGATCGATTGGTGTCCGAAATAAACGGCTACGACGCAGCATCTGTCGCGTAGGTTGAACGGCAGTTTCGGGCTGAAGGCAATCATCGGCGATTTTCCGGTCAATTTACGATCGTGTGCTGGCTAACTGATCAAGGTTCCATTTTTCCACAATCGGAATGATGATTTAGGAGGAATTGATGCTGAAGCCTGGCGATGAGCGACACTAATCGTATGTCCTTCCAGGAGGTTTTTGATCAAGTACGTTTGTACAAACTGGGCTGAAATTGCGCCGTGTACAGAATTGAAAGGTGCGATAAAGCTGTTGCAAGCGCGGCTGCTCGAAAACCGTTTTGCAAATCTGTTCCTGCCAAGATGACAGCACAAGAATGTAAAATTCCAAGGAGCGTCAAAGTTGAGTTCAAACATCTCAGCGAGCTTAGCAGCGGATATATCTCCCAGAGTTCCACACAAGTTCAGCTCCCGTGATCCATGTCCAAGTATAACGATGTGATCGTAAGGTGAGAATTCACCATTTTTGCAAAGATACCGAAGTTCCTGTTCGGTCCGAAGCTTGAAGTTACGCACGTAGCTGTCGTCGCCAAACAATAATCGGCAGTACTGCAGGACCGTCTTGGCCAATGGATCCAACAGAACACTTTCCGTATGAAAGTCAGCAAACGAAACAATTGCCACTCCAACCCGGTGGTGTGCAAACTTTGTAGAAATCAAGTCACTAAATGCACCACCTGGCAGCTCCACACTGATTGACCGTTCTTCTCGCGATACGACCTTGGTAGAAGTGAATGCTTTACCATTGTCGTCCGTTCCAGGCAGCCGATTTCGACAGACATAAACACTATCGCCAACTTCAATATTCGAGGCCATTGAGAACAGTTCCTATCAGTTTGTAACGTGCCACCAGCCTAGACTCACGGCTTCACCTATGTTTCAAACTAAATGCCTGAATTAAACCGCAAACTGAGGCTCGTCGTGATCTAATGCCGTCTGATCGATGATTGTCCACTCTGGGACGCTGCGGTGCGACGTCTCGTCAGACAACCAAGATCAGCATTGGGTTTTCTGCAATAGAAGTTGGAAGACTCTAAAGGGCCAAACCCGACACCATCACCTAACGTGGATTTATGACTACTTCCGAATTCGAACCAAACGATTGGACCGAACGACTTTCCAGTTCATTGAGCAAGTTGAGCGCTGTTCAAATACCTTTTCTTGAATGGTATTTTAGTGCAAGTGGGTACACCCGCATTCTTCGAAATGGCGTAGACGAGACCCCATACCCCACCGATGCCATACATAAGCTCTATAACGACGCGATGTTTGAGTTTCGCCACCAGAACTCCGACAAGTTCAAAAAGTTGAAAGCCGCATTAGACCCAGTTCGGGGGGTTCTTCGCGCTCATCCCTCATTGTCTACTGCTTTTGGAAACACGCTTAGTCGTGATGAGTTTCAAGTCGGAATCTTGAATCGAACCTCGTTGACGACGCTGATAGACTTGATTGTTGGCCTTATGGAAGCCCAAGAGGAAAGCGATCCAAATCGCTTCCTCAGATCTTCTCAAGACTTGGATAAGCTTCTGAGGCTCGCCTCGATACCGAAATCGTCGCAGTACCCCGAGCCTTTGGGTGTCGCGTTAGATGTGGCGGTATTCCACGGCTTAAATTTTGGAACTGAAGTCGACCTTGGCGAAGAATATGTTCTGATCCCATTTCACGAGCTTTCGACGCATGTGGATATCGAATGGTTGGATGAAGTGGCGGCGCAGCAAGTCAGTGGGCGTCGTATGGAGCCGGTTTTTGGAATTGCGCGCAGATTCCCGTGGCAACCAAAGTTTGGTGGAATGTATGATCCACCATGTACACAAACGAGACAGCCCCCACCTCTTTTTCATCGTTGGGCAGCTGAATTTTCCAATCTTCTCTCGATAACACTAAGTCGACGTGTGTCCTGGCTGGCGACATTTGAAGGGTGTATTCCCCGACGGGCGGGTGGTTTGCTTGGCAGAGATGGAGGCCCCGCGAACAGCCACAAAGGGCGTTCGATAAGCCATCTTTATTCTCCGTTTCAAGAGTTTGAAGTAGTCGAAGAAAGACAGATAGAAGCCGTAAAAGACCTCTTTGCCCGAAGGCGGCAGACTGAGTACCCTGAATATGCTGCAATAATACAAAGGCTTGCGGAAGCTCACCGCAGAGAAGGTCGGTTCGCCACTGAAGATAAGATTTTGGATTTGGCGATAGTTTTTGAACGCTTTTTCAAGCCTCGGGGACGGTCGATTGCTAGAGAGCTCGCAAACGCGGCAGGCGACTACTTAGCCAACGATGATGAGGAAAAAAACAACATCAAAGACAAGATGAGACAATTCTACAAAGTTCGTTCTGCCATTATTCACGGCCCGACCGACGATCGTAGAAAACGGCTGATAGGACAAGCTGGCGACACTTGGAACGATGCTCACGAGTTAGCGCGTATTGCTGTTCTCAAACGAATTAAATAGCGACTGAAGCTGGCACAACTTTGCCGCGCATCCAATCTCGACACTAGAATTCTGGGCTGTCAGAACTCATCGCATATTGAAAAGGAAGGAATGTTAGTGACTTGGGGATTTGAAGTTGGCCGGACATACAACCGGCGCCAGGACATCCATGCGAAATACTCCGGCCAACAACAGGGAGGCATCATCACCCCTAAAGAACACAACCTGATCGTTATCGTAACGGCAAAGGAAGGAGGTCATCACGGTTACAAGGATGGTCTGCGTTCAGATGGGGTTTTCGAGTATTTTGGCGAAGGGCAAGTCGGCGACATGATTATGGCTAAAGGCAACAAGGCCATTCGCGATCACGCCGCAAATGGAAAAGACCTTCTGCTGTTCCAGAAACAGAAAGGCGGCCTCCGGTTCGAAGGGCAATACTTAGTAGAAGATGTGTTGGAGCGACAAGCTCCAGACAGTCTAGGCGGCATGAGAAAGGCGTATGTGTTTGAGCTCCGCCCACTTGGAGCCGTTCAAGCACAGATCGCCGAAGCGCCAATCGATATAAACTCCTCTGACCTTGCCACCCTGCGTAAGCGTGCCATGGCCGCTGCTGTAAACCAACCGAGCAAAGGGAAATCCTCCTCAGGCACTGTTTTCGAACGGAGCAAAGCGGTCCGGGATTACGTTTTCGCCCGGGCAAAAGGCATATGCGAAAGCTGCGGCGATCCAGCGCCATTTCAGACTTCTAATGGCGCCCCATTTTTGGAAGTGCACCACATTCGTAGACTTAGTGACGGTGGTCCTGATGACCCGCGTTACATGATTGGCTTGTGCCCAAACTGCCATCGCAGAGCTCACTACGGTTCCGATGCAAAAACGCTTAACGAGGAAATGTTGGATTTTGTCAAAACCATCGAAGAGGTTTTTGCCTAACTATGCGAGCTTCAAAAGAAAGAATTTCACTTGCAGTGTCTACTTTTGTGGGACATATCTTGCATTCCTGTACAACCCAAAAGCTTGAAGAAATCGGTGTTTGTCTGCCTCTGCCGCGAGCGCTGTCTCCATAGCTTTTAGGCGAACTGATGCGTCGGCACTGGTTGCTGCAATCTCCATGCAGTCGGTTCTAACAGCTTGATAAAATGCAAGTGCTTCGCCAACTAGAGCTGTGGTATCTGCCTGTTCTGCTTCCGACAACAGGCGATCTGTCAGCTTGTCAAAGAGGCGCTGGGCTTGCTTGGAGGATATTCCCAGCAGTGCCCCAATCTGCCCGAGAGGTGCGCCCCTACATGCTGCATGCGCCGACCTTCAGTGAAACCGCCTTTCGGTGTTCTCCTGTGAGGGATTTGACCTGAAGTTGGGTCTCGTTCTTGGTTTGTGTTGCCCATGCCGCGCTTTCTGTGTTCAGTGCGTGTTGTCAGATGAGATTTCGCCTTTGAGCCGCGCGCAAAATTGCACCCGGGTTCAAAAATCGATGTCCAAACGGGCGATGATCCAGCCCAATGCGAAGAACGCCGGATACCTGCGTATCTACGCAATTAGCACTTGAGTCGGAATGTCGCACCCCACCCCCCGGCCTCACCCGGACGCCGCACGCTTTTGTTTATACCCCACGTATACCAAGCGCCGGGTATCTGGGCTTTTTGACTTATAGGTCAGACGAAATGAGGGTTGGTGGCTCGTGACGTACATTTGATGAGTTCGTCTATTTTTCGAAAGATATTTTGTTTTTCACAGGCTCGGCGAAAAGGCCAAAGTGATAGATCCTCAATGATGGCGAGAAATCACCAAGTTTGAGATCCGTATTGTGGGTAGCTTTCGGTTGGGGCTGCCACAGTATGTTCCTGAAATTAACCCTACCAATGAGTCATCTGCGAGTCCGACCACCTGTGCGTCCCCTAGTTTCAGCCATACTCTCTCCAGAACGAATCGAACTCTTCATTCTGGATATCGGGGGGCAGGTCATCCAATACTGCGCGGTCTACGATTGAATACCGCTCAATGCTTGATCTGGTTTGGTTCTCCCGGATCCATTTGTTGCACCAAAGGCTCCGAGTGGCTTGGTCATCAACAAGTGCGCACATCGGTTCGGAGCTCGAGAAACTGAGGTGATTGGGATATGCAATTCGCTGTAACCAGAGTTCCATGTACCCGTTGTTCGGTATACGGCTAGTTCGTTTTCCCACAAGTTGAAAAAGGTCGTCTCGGCTAGAATCAGAAAGGTATAGCATGATCTTACTGACTGTCGTCGCGACAGCCGGAAACACAGCGGGCGTTTTAGCGGATATATCCAACAATATGGCGGCAAGGACAGTTGGGTTTTCAATCTTCCAGGCGTTGCGAGGAAGTCTTTGTTCCAGACGATCTAAAAACTCTCGGATCAAGAACTTGGTGGCACCGGAGCCTGGTCTTTCGGTGCAAAACCGGTGGATCACCAAGAGTTCTTTCTGCAGGGTGGACTGGCGCCGCGCTAGGGACAACGCATCGATTTTGTCTGGTTTGACAGCGCCAAGGACAACATTTGACGAGCGAGACGTCTTCGAGGCACCCAACTTCATGCCAAAGACGTTTAAGCATTCAGAAATGGCTTTGAGGCCCTTGGAGCAATCTGAATCGGAGTTGGCGAAAATCCTGAAATCATCGCGGTATCTGAGAATGACAACGTCTTTGATACCATCAAGTTTCTTTTGGATGTAAGTGTCACAGTACCCCAACACCAATTCCGCGAACAAGTGAGACAACAACGAGGCCTGCGGTATCCCGTTCGTCTGCCCCTGTCTTGAGCTTCTAATAAGTCTATCAAGCTGATTCCCGAGGAGGTTCGGATCATTTCGTCTTTTCTTCGCCTCTTCGCGCCCGTGAAGTGCCCATGAGATGGCATGGGTGTAGATTGAAGGATAACAGTTTGATACGTCGGTTAGACTGACGTGGCTGAACTCAAGAGACAACTCCAATGATCGCTGCTCAATTGATTTCCACCAATGCAAGATTTGCTTCTTTTTTGGTTTTGGGTCTACGCCGAGATCAACAACAGGCAGCGAGCAGCATTCGACAACCCCACCTGCAAAGGACTTTAGCCGTTCTTGGATAAATCGCCAGTTCTGCGGCTCAGTCAGTACTTGAATACACTTTGCATAGATCAAGGGGTGCTTTAGCTCGAACGGTCGCCAGCCTATGTCTCCGTCCTTATTGTACATCAAAACATAGTTTAATTCTTCGAACTGCTCTGCCTTCCAACTGAAGAGCGTCTTCAGTTCTGTGTTCTTCGCTTCTGCGAACGAATGCTCGAGAAGTGGCTGAAAGTTGAAGTATGGAGGTAACTCCATATCAAAATACGATGCCGTGCGGCAAAAATAATCGCGCGCTTCTTGGGGAGTCAGTTCATGAACTAGAGTTGGTTCTTCCAAAATTAAATTCCAGGCTTCGAATTTGGACAAAATCTACTTTAACTTGCACAATAGTTGGATTGTAGGCCACGCGTAACTCGACATAGTAACAGAAGATAGCAACGAACCGCGATTTCTCGTAGAGTACGTATCATGGATGATCGGAATAGTTCTCAAAATCCTCAGAATATTCCCTCTGATTTGTTTTCCTTTGTAGTCAGTGACAACTGGCATCTAAGCGTTGAAATCGACACGGTGCCGCTGGCGGTCATGCTCGCAGTTGCCGGGGGCTTTTTTTGGTTTTGGAGGCTTTGGTCATCGCACAAAATTTCTGACTTCGAAATCGATGGAGCGGAGTTCGGCGTCGGCAAGTTCAAAATGAAGTTCAAGCCGAATGACGTAGACAGACAGATCGCATATTCGATTTGGGTCGAACTGAGCACACGAAAAATCGGTCTCCCTATTGATCTCGACAACGATGTCATCGTTGAAGTTTATGATTCTTGGTACAATTTCTTCGGTGTGACACGAGAGCTGGTTAAGGAGATACCAGTTTCTAAAGTACGCAGCGACAGCACCAGCAAGATTGTTCGGCTCTCCATCGAGGTTCTAAACTTGGGGCTTAGGCCTCATTTGACCAAGTGGCAGGCAAGGTACCGCCGGTGGTATGAACAACAGATTGAAGAGCATCCTGAGAAATCTCCACAAGAAATCCAAAGAGGGTTTCCCGTTTATCGAGAACTTTGCGCGGATTTGTTGGAAGTCAATAAACGCCTGATGCGTTACCGCGAAAAAATGGATGAGCTGGTGTCTACTAAGTGACTAATAGTAGTCCCATCCGTGTGCTTTGAACCTGTACGCCCGAGACACCCTAGACGAAGGCATCTTGGGTGTTTCTTAATCGGATTGACTCACCCCAAGAGGTTCCCGCGTCTAGAAGACGAACTGCCAAGCACCGCCCAAACGATAGCCATCGCGAATATCATCTCCCAGAATGGTAGAGGCACGAAGATATAGAGCGGAGCGACCATCCCTAGTGCTGGCCGCCTGCAACCCCAAACCAACTTCGAAGTAGTTTTGAGAGGGTGGGTTCACCAAGAAACTGAACCGGGTTGGGTTGTCCCGTCCATCTTCGGCGAATTGAGCAACCACTTCACGTTGATCGTCATTGAATTCGTGAAAGTAAAATGCGTCGAGGAACAAATTTCCGTTCCAGCGCCTTCCTGATACTGGAACGGCCAACGTGCCGCCGATTTCTGATTGAATCGATGTGATTTCTTGCGCATCGTAAGTTAGTGACGCGCCGGTCAGGTTTGCTTCATCATTTATGCTACAACCGCTTGGACAACCCGGGCTATTTTTTAGGAAATCATTGATGGCCGAGATTGGACTTTCAGTTTCCGAATAGCTGCTTATCCGCTTGTGCGAAAATCGAACACCAACACTGGGGAAAAAAAGCGCTCGGCCTATCGGAATCTGTCTTTGATAGGCAACGGACGCAAGTAATTCAACAGACGTTGGGCGTCCAGAAATTTCGCCAGCAAACAACGGGTTTGGTTCACTGGCGTCTTGCAACGTGAATATGCACAGGTCGTTGCTATACTTCTGGCGCGAATAGTTTACACCAAGATCGAAGTTGATGGCAGATTGTGCACCTAACGGCCGCTGGGCAAATGCAAAAGCTGCGAAAAACGTTTCTTGAATCTCGCCGTCGCTTATACGGGAGCAAGCATCCTGATACACTGCCGCGTATTCGTTTTCTGTGTTGCTCAAATCAACCGAGTTTGGCAACGGGGCCAGAAAAGGTGCGTCGACTGTCCCGTCTTTGTAACCAAAGTTCACACCAAAGCCATAAAATGAGCGGTCGCCGACAGGGTATTGCGCTATGGCAGCAAGGTTAACTTCTCGACTAGAACTGCCAGCCTCAAATTCTGTTCCCTCAATACTCTCATTTTCAAATTCGATGGTAAGAGAGAGATTGGGTTCAGCAAGCAACGGGATAAGAAACAGATCCTCTGCTACAAAGCTGTTGTACGAACGCATTCGGCGTGGGTTGTTTGTGGTTTGATTGCGTTTCTCACCAGTTTGAGCGCTAGTGAAGCGTCTTTTGTTGCCCGAAAACGGAAGGAAAGTGCGTGTAGGTAGGCCGGAGTTAAATCCTGACGAAAGCGAAGAGCCAAATGATGAGTTGTTGTTTGGCGCAGCACAATGCCATGACAGATTTGGACCTAAACTCCCGTTGCCAGTTGGGGTCGGAGACACTGGATTACCACTGGCGTCAAAGTATTCAAGGTTTGGATCCAAGTCGTTCGCATTATCTGACAGCATAGGGCAAGAAGTCGGGGGGTTGCCCATGAAGTTGGTAAACCCATCAAAATCTATGCTATTGGGTGCGAGCAAACTGTCTAGAGCTTGACGATAGTTTTCGAACCTCAAGATGGGTTCTGAGCGAACTTCGCCTGTAGATACACCAGTGGCTATGATCGCGGTTATTGCCAACAACCTGTTTGAAGCCATGATCCTTTCCCTTCTTCTAATTCACTCAGGTTTTGTAATCCTTTTTATTTTCTCAGAGACATCAGTCTTGGCACCAACATAAAGGTGGTTCTCTGGGTATCGTGAGATGAGTGTTTCTATGATCTCTGCACTTTTCTTTAGTTCCGAAAATGCGCTTTCATCGTCACCACTGGCGGAAAGCGCATCGGCTCTCTGGTAATGAATATTAGCAATTTCGAAAAGCCATCCGGGTTGCTCATCTGAAGCAGCAATAAGTCCAAGAAGAATTTTACGTGCCTGCTCATAGTGGAAGAATGCGATGCCTAAATCGACGTCCTTTTGAGCAAAAACTCTACCGGCGTTAAAATGTGCGTTGGCTAGTTTGTAGGTCTCAGGGATCGACGCTTCTTCACCACCTGCTTGCGCCAATATCGTTTCCCTGAGATCAATAGCTCTCATAATGTCCGCTGCCGCTCTTTCCAGATAGCTGGCGTCCTCAATTAGCATAGAGAAGATCAGGTGCCTGTTGGCCCGAACCTCAAACCCGACAGACAGATCCGTCAATCGCTGTGAGCCTCCCGCTCCGACCGCGTTCAGTTGCTCAAAGATTTCGATGGCCTCGTCGATGTACCGGTCAATACTTGCAAACGAGGCCTTTCTCTCTTCAATCGGAAGCTCATCAAGAGACTGTAGTTTGGTTGATGCAAGTCTTTCCAGTAGTAGCGCTTTGTCCCGTTTCCAATCGGTTCTAGTTGGATCAGATTGAGTCAAATACTCTGCTTCAGTCAGTGCGTCGTAATAAGCCGCCAGAGCCTCATCCAATGACCGACCGCTCCCGAGTATGGAGTCCGCGTAGTTCGCGTGGGCCCGCATCTTCAAGCGCCGTACTTCTGTGGATTCTGGATAGTTGACGGCGATCTCACTCGCCAGTTTTAGGGTGTGGCCATGGGTTTCGAACGCTCGTTCTCTTTGTTCGAGAGCCCTGTGCAACATGCCCACTTGCGTTAGCGCGTTGATCTGAAGAGCGTCTATCTCAACATTGCGATCATGAGCGTTGGTATTCTGGGCGGTTTCAAAACACTCAAGATAGCGAGTTTTGGCTGGCTTCAACTCGCCGAAGTTGTAGTGAACGGACGCTAAATTGCAAAGGCTGTAGGCTAGCTGGCCATTCCAGAGTCCGGTTCCGGTAACTTCGAACCAATGCCGCGCCTCATCTACCGCTGCGGTTGAAGTATCGATCGCTGGGCCTCTCAGTTCTTCGTTTACGTGATGCGTGGTTTCTAGGTCATAGAGTGATAGTTTGGTTAGGACTGTGTCCTCTTTTGATACACTCTGCCCAAAAAGAGTCTGTTGCCAATTGAACATGGAGCCATCATCGAGAGTGGCTAAACTGCTGCGAGCGTCCTGAATCGCGTCTAGCTTCTCGGGAGTGCGACCAACAACATCATACAGTTCAGCTAGTCTCAGATGATACTTCGAGCTTTCGAGCAAGAGCCTGGGGTTGTTATCCACATCGACCACGATTGGTGATAATCTATTTTCCGCATGTTGCAGCAAACGCTCTGGAACGGATGATGGTACTCCAAAATCATCTCTTATTTGCGATGACGCTGAGACAAAACTCGTCGCAGAGTCTATCGCTTGACCAAGACGCTTATTGGCCTGTTTGGTCTGAACAACCGCCAAACTCGCTCCAATGATGGCGGCGACGGATAAGGTTACACCCGATGCCGCAAGTATGATCGCTCTTCGGCGTTCAGCTTTGATTGCTTCGATGTGCCGTTGGGTGAGTTCAGACACTGACACATCTAAAATCTGAGATATTACCTTTAGGCATCCGAGCTCAAAGCCGTCACCGTTCTTGGATTGGTCCGAAGACTCTCGAAGGTCGGGAGCAAACGGTTGTTGTGTCTCTATGTCTCGACCGTTGTCAAAAAGAGCGGGTGGAAATGCCCCATTAGATGCGGTTTGCGGGTCAAACTTAGTAGGTTGTCCATCGACAAGCACTGTAATTATTTTTGATGCGCGCCCAATTGATTTGAAAGTGTAAATCTCGTCATTAACCCAGTTTGACTTGGCGGCCTCAGGACTGCAAAGAACAATGAGATACTCAGAATCGAGTAATGATTGTTCCAATTCCGCGCGAAGACTTGGACTAGCGGCTAAGTCCGACTGATCGCGAAATATTTTCCCCAGGCGCTTTCCGCTCGATCGATCTCGAAGAGGTTTCGGAATCTTGTATTTTTCGATGAAGTCGTGGAACTTAGTCCCAATAACTTTGTCTGTCCTAGAGTAGCTTATGAAAGCAGTATAAAACAAAACTCACCCCATCAAAAAAGCACCCACACAGCCGCGCTTTGAGGATATGACAAAAAAGCAATTTAATTCGAGCATTCTATCAGAAAAGCCAACTCAGGTCTATTGACGGCTGGAACGCCTTTGATCTCACCAAAAAGTCTGAGCTGATTGGTCAAATCTAGTAAATGCAATCGTTGTTGCGCTACGCCGTCAGGAATAGAATCGTGCCCAACGCGGCGACGTCCGCCGAAAGCACAAGGAACAACCCATTGGCAGATTTCCCGGCTCTATTCCAAGGCACCGCAGGCAACAGCACACCGGCGACACCGCCGCTGCCCGATGGGTTCACTCTAGACGGCGCTCCTAACCCGGGCACGATCCATCGCGACAACGAGTCAAAACCCGCTGCCGACTTTGACCTGTCAAAGCTGCCCGGCCTGCCTGACGGCTTCACGCTGGACAGCGACCCGTCTATCTCAAATCCGCAGGGAACAGCGCTTGGCCGCGCGCTCAAGCGGGGCGTGCTGCGGACGCGTTCGTCGCTGCCGGCCCTTCAAGCGCAGAAAGGGGCAACCGTATTGGCGGACGCGGCGCTGTCTGAGGGCGATCTGATCCGGCAGGCTTTCCTTGAGACGACCCGGCTGCCTGACGTGCCCGAGGGCGTGGACATTTCGACCCCGGAACTGGCGTCAGCTGCAATCGCGGGTCTTGGCTACCCGGCGCAATTCGCCAACACCTTCCGGCAGACCTACGACATTCGTGCGCGTGACGCAGCCGCAGCCGTCGGCAACGAAGGCGAAGTCCTGCAAACCGCCGTCGGCAACATCCAAGAGGCGCAGGGTTTCAACGACCGTGCCGCCGCGCTGCCGGGCAGCCCCAATGCAGAAGCCTTTAAGCAGGTTCTATCCGAAGCACCGGACACGCTGCTGGACGTCCTGAAAGTCTATGCGCAGAACCCGGGCACGGCTCTGGCGTTTCTGGGCGAGACGGCAGCGGAAAGCTTGCCGCAGATGGGTGCGTCTGCCGCAACCACACTGGCGACCCGCAGCCCTGCTGCCGGTGCGCTGGTCTTGGGCGGCGGCACCGTGGCGCAGGAATTCGGTTCGAGCGTAAACGAGTTTTTTGCAGAACAGGGCGTGTCGCCCAAAACGCCCGAGGAAGCCGAGGCTTTGATCCGTGACCCGGCGTTCATGGCCGAAGCGTCCCGGCGCGGTCTCGGACGCGGTGTCGTCATTGCGCTGGCCGAAATGGCCGGGCAGGGCATCGCTGCAAATCAACTGTTCAAAGGTGCCGTGAAAGAAGCAGGCAAGGACGTGACCGCGCAGATGGCGACCGGCGCAGGCGGCGAAGCTGCTGCCCGGGCTGCCACCGGCCAAGAAATGTCCGCCCGTGAAATCGTGACCGAAGCTCTCGCAGAAGGGATCGCAGCCCCGGTCGAAGTCGGCGCAACCGTCTATCAGTCCCGCAAGAACGCCAAAGCGGACCAGCAACCCTCGGAAACGCCCGAGGACAGCCGCACCCCGGCAGAAGCGCTGGCCGTGGGCCTTGACGCCGCCGTGGATCGAACTGAGGCCACGCCAGTCACTGATCCACACCGACCTAGATCACCACTGGGTGATCGCAGCACATATCAGCACAGCACAGTAATTTCAGGACCCAACGCAAAGACTACCACAGTGCGCCGCCTCGGGCACGAGGGTCGACTTTCTCTGCAAAAGCAAATGAACGCCGTGAGCGATCCGACTGAACGCGCCGCAGCGCAACAGCAGTGGGTTGAGGACGTTCAAAGCGAGATAAACGAACGAGCGTCACATCCGCAGTTGGAAGAAAGAGAGCGCCGGGTGAGCACTGCTCGGTTGCAAGAAATACTAGACGCGTTACGAGTTGCTACTTCGGCACGGGCACCGGACCCTATGCTAGTTCAGGACCGGATGAACTTGCTTGAAATGCACCTTACGAGTGACCGCGTGGCGAGTAGTTCACACGCTCAAGAACAACACACTATGCGATTGGCGTCTTTGGCTGCCACCCGTCGGGTGTTTGAGCATCGCTTGACAAACCCAGCGTTTGGCGCACCCGATTTGCGCGTTGCCATTTCACGCGATTTGCAGGTGATCAAGGCGCTAGAATTCGCACAGAAAGATCGCCGGTCGCGAGAGAACCTGGCCAAGATCAACACTGACCTAGAACGTAAGCTGGCTGCGCTTGATAAAGAATTCGGCGTCAAACGAAACCCGCAGAAATAGTTGGGCCGGAATAGTATTTGACTATTTCGTCAGGCTAAGTTGGGGTGTCGTTATGAAACTTTCGTGTCACTTTTTGGCGACGGCGGCGACAGATACGCAGCTGCTATGAGCAAAAATCATTTGAGGTAAGAATGCCTGTTTTTCTTCACGGCTTGGCCTTGCAATACTATCGAGGCATTGGTTCCGAAACGCAGCACATAGCACCGTTCAGCGACATGAATATCTTTGTAGGCGCCAACAATGCCGGGAAGTCAACAGTTCTGAGCTTTATTGCGGAACAGCTAACTTCTCGCGAGAGCCGTGGGTACTACAACACTAAGCTTTCGCCGGTTGAGGTCTATCAAGGCAAACCAACAGGAAACCTGTCTTTTGCTTTTGGAACTCCTGTAGAAGAAGTTTTGACAAGCGCGACCGAGGCGCTGGCAAAGAAGACGCGTCTAGACGCAACCAACCGAACAAACTGCCTTGATACGATTAAACAGATGATCCAAGCGTCATCCATAAACAACGCTGTTTGGTCAAAACCTCCGTCGCAATCTAGCAATCAAATGTCCCCGCTCGAACCGGATATTCCCGCGCACTCCTATGCGAAAGTTGATGACTACTGGTTGCACAAAGCAGCAGACACTGTGGTAGGGACCGGTAATGTAGGGCGTGCCGGATTTGCGCGCGTATTGAATTCCTATTTCTGTAAGATGGCTAAGGCACCAACAGTTCCCATAAGCTTGATCCCAGCCAAGAGGGAACTTGGCCCAAAGTCCGACCCATTCGAAGGATTCGGGGGCAAAGGACTGATCAACCGTCTTGCCGAACTGCAAAATCCTAGCCTAGAGAACCTTGCCCAAGACAAAAAGAGATTTGAAAAAATCAACGCGTTTCTAAGAGACGTAACAGGCAAGCCGGAAGCGCAGATAGAAATCCCTCATGACAAAGAGCACGTCCACGTCCACATGGACGAAAAAACACTGCCTTTGTCCGCCCTGGGTACAGGCATTCACGAAGTTGTTCTGATTGCGTCCTACTGCACGCTCCAACAGAATTCGATTATTTGCATCGAAGAACCGGAAATCCATCTACATCCGCTGCTTCAAAGAAAACTGATTGAGTATCTGAAAGAAAACACAAAGAACCAATACTTCATCGCTACCCACTCGGCGGCTTTTATTGATTGTGCGGATGCGTCGGTTTTTCACGTTACAAATGACGGAGAGCAGACCCGTGTGAGAAACGTCAGCCTCAAGAAAGAACGACGCCAGCTGTGCAACGATCTTGGCTATAAGGCTTCCGACATTGTACAGGCAAACGCCGTGATCTGGGTCGAAGGGCCGTCAGACCGTATCTATCTGCGCCATTGGATAAACGCGGTCGATGAGACTTTGAAAGAAGGGACGCACTACTCGATCATGTTCTACGGTGGTCGCCTCCTAAGTCACCTCAGCGCCGATGAGGAGGACGTGGAAGGATTGATCGACCTGCGGGCATTGAACCGGCACAGTGCCGTTGTGATCGACAGTGATCTAGCGAATTCCGCAGGGACTATTCGATATACTAAACAGCGCGTGGCTCAAGAATTCGAAGATGCCGAAGGCTTGGCTTGGATAACAAGCGGGCGGGAAATTGAGAACTATGTTGACCACGATATCCTGCAAAGCGCAGTCCAACAGGTTCACTCGACCAGATATTCAAAGCCTCATCGGGGCGGTAAATATGACCATGCTCTGCATTTCGTGCGTAAGCGCACAAGAGGCGATACAGGCAAGGAAGATGGCGAGTTGGTTTTCAAAGGAGTGGATAAGGTGAAAGTTGCCCGGGTGGCTTGTGAGGCACCTGCAAATTTGGACGTGTTGGACTTGGCAGAGCGTGTTGAAACGCTGGTTAAGTTTGTTCGCAGTGCGAACTGATTTTAAACTATGACAAAATTTCGGGCTGTTTCACTAGGCTAGCTTGGAATCGCACTTCAACCTTTTTCTTCTTGTTCGGGCAGGAATTGGTCTAGATTGTGCTCTTTGAGAATAGCCATATAGTTAGAGTGATGACTCTCGTCAATATGCGTGCAAGTAATCCTCTACCAGAGTGTTATTGAACAATCGCTCTTGCCCACGCGGCGTTTTCGGAAGGTCTGCTATCAGAAGCAAAAAACACAGGCACTCGACGGCGCTGATCGCTCGGTACAGGCGTCGTGATTCACCCTCTGTTTCTGCGTTCAGCGCGCGGTGAGCAGCATGACCTCGGAATCGCATGGCATTCTTTAAATCATTGACCATCTTATCGCGCCTCTCACCAACAAATACTCGTTGCGTCGCGCGCGATAACAGTCGTTGAAATCGCTCAGAGTGTGCTTCGGTCCCGACACGCTTTAAAGCGTCCTTGATCCTGCCATTTGATTCCTTGAAGCCTAAGTCGGTTGCGGTTTTTTGCGCGGCGGCAATGATGCTGGAAATCTGTTCGTCGGTCATCGTGCTTAAGCCCTCGGTATCGGGAATTTGCTCTAAACACTTGCAAGCAGCCAAAAGCCTTTCGGGGCCAATGAACCCACGCTTCTCCATCATGCTCTGCATTAGAGTGTACGCCGTTTTCCACTTATCATATCGGTTGATCCAAAACGCCAAGGCATCGCCGAACGTGGAACTCTCGTCTTCGTCGGCACAGGAATATGGTGCCCCGTATGGTGTCAAGCGCGGGCTAGATTCAAAGTCACTTTGAAGATGAACTAGCTTGTAAAACTCAAAGTCCTTTCTTTCTTCTAAAAACGTTTGAATTTCTTGATCGTCGTACGGCGCTATATCGACGTTCTCCCACTTAATTGCAGCACCCATGGTCAACGACAGAAAGGAGGTAACGCCAAAGAGTGCGGAGAATACTTGGTCTATACCCAATGGTTTATGAAGGCTTACTTCTATACGAGGCCCCCAATCTGTCGGAAAATCTGCTCTACTGTAGGACGCCGCGTACCAAGCAGAAACTGTCATATCTTCTGCTTTGGATACCATTATTCGCCTGTCGTGTTCTGCAAACCTACTCTTGCCGGAAAGCTTTGACACCAAGTCTTGATTGTTAATTATTGGTTCGGCCCCCGGGGCATCGAAGCTGATCTTCTTTACAACCATGTCATCCGTCCACGGTGTAGGCCCAATAACTGCTACGCTAGAGAGAATTTGCAGAGTTTCTGTTCGCAGTTCAGTCGGAGAAATTCTTCCCCGGCCCCCATGTATCACCAGATTATCGCGTAGGGTGATGAAATGAAGATCTTCCGCCAAAAGCGTTATCGAACCTTCTTGCGAAATCGGGATTAGTTCATCAAATGCGGTTAAGTTAGTTTCGATGTTGCTGCCGGAGTAGGTGAAGAAACCTGTTACTCCACGGCCTGTTTCCTCTTCTCGGCACAAGATCTTTTTGTTTTGTTCGAAAACATCATACCTAGGCAATTTTTTTCCAACTATTTTAAGTGGTTTCTGAGTTTTGGGTACTCCACAACACCATCGAGCGTTGAGTTGCGCAAACCTACTCCCTCGTTGCGAACGATTTGAGTTTTCGTTCCAAGGCTAAGTGCATCTTTTTCAGTTCGAGTCCTTTCGCGGCAATAATCTCACCTGCAATTCGCGCTGGTAAGGCATCAGGCCATCTTGCTCATAGAGGGCTATGTTTTCTCTCCGCTGACGCTCAAAACTGTCCCGAAGTTCATACGCCTCGGCTAACTGCTGAGGCGTCAATTCAGTGGAGAGTATGTCAGCGTACCGCTCATTCAGCATTTGGCTGACTCCCTTAAAAGAAAAATCACTTTGCCAAGCGCGTCTAATCACAAACGACAACAGCCGCACCGTATTTGGGGGTAGCTGCTTGCCTTTCAGGAACTGCCGGAAAACCCAGAGCACGCAGTCGGCGATCTGTATTCCTGCACTCCTGTCCGAAGCGGAAATAGAAAACTCCGATCCTGACACTTGTCTGAGAATGTGGGTCTCTCCGGGCAGCCGCAGAGGCTCGGGTGAGGCATTTGCCGTCATGCGGTGCCACTCTGCCAGAGTTCCTTCAAACTGTGACTGCCGGTCGTGAACAATGCGGCGAACAGAGCGCTTCCACTTCTTTGAAAAATGCTCCAATCCCTCAAGCAGATTTTTGAACGCGACCATATTTGGCATATGCCCGTTTTTTGCTTGACGCCCGGCAATGAAGATATCCAACGCTTCGGGATGTTCAGACGACCACGTGAAAGCGTCGCGGACTATCTGCCTCGCTCTCTCATCTTGCAGAACATCGACGCGAGACAAAAATACACTGCAAATTTCAGGGATCATTGCTCGGGCTTTAGCTTCGGATTTTGCCATGAGCATCGCCCAAAACAACTTAGCTAAATCGTCATCAAGTAGACTTGCTACCTCAAACGAAAGCTTCATGCGCAGCGGACGTATATTGTAGGCGTCCCAAGGAACGGTAGGGTTTTCGCCGCTGTCAAAGAACGTATCGAAGACCTTTGTCGCCAAGAGGTATCGTTTCTCTACGCGAGAGACAAAGAACCGGGCATCTGCACTTTTTAGGAGCCTTAGGATTCCTGGTGCCATTGATTCAATTGGACCTAGCCCCAACACAGAGGCGTGGAGTGCGTCTACGCTGTGCTGCCTGCAAAGTTCATTCAACTTTTTGGTGTGGACAGCATCAAAGTCGGTTCGCGTGATGAGCGCCGCCGTCAAAAACTCAGGCTGGTCGGGGTCAAACAGGTTTGGTCCTGTGTTTCCAGTTTCATCGACAAATGCATACATTCAAAACCTCGGTTCATTAAGCCGCGAGAACGCGCCTCAAAACTACTTGCAGTATTGGAGCGGTGTTAAGCATGCAGGGTTCTGTTGTCCACGAGGTTTCCCCCGTCAGCGCGCCGCTGGTCAAAGATTGAGACAACGTTATAAAGTAACATATCCCATGAGCCGCAAAGCACCAATCGTCATAAGCCATGAAATTCGCATCGAAAGAACACGAACACCTATTCCGCGAACGGGGTGAACTCTACCGAATGGGTAGCCCCGGTGCGCGGACTTGTGGCGCGCGGTTGAAAACAGGGGCCGCGTGCGCCAATCCACCAATCAAAGAAAGCAAACAGGGTCGGTGTCTTAGCCACTGCGGGCCTCATGCCGCGCGTGCCTATCGTGAGCGCCAGAAACGCCGGTTTGAAACCGGCAGAGTGTCCTCCGCAGAGTGGAACCGTGCCGAAGCCCGCCGTGCAGCGAACCGGCTCGGGGATCAGTGGAAGAAAAACCCATGGTTGCCGGGCAGCACAATTGACCTGGGCGAACACGAGTGCGCGTTTCGTGACGCGCTGGGCGACTTGGTTGTAGAGAACTTGCCCCCAGCAGTCACGGATTGGCTTCGGTGGCGGTACCGGCGGACACAAATCGACCGGCAGAATGGCACAGCATGGCGTAAGGCGCTGTTAGAGGATTTGCCCCGGCGCGTCGCTAATGCCGGGCGACGCCCGGCTGATGTTCGCGGACGTGAATCAAAGCCCGACACGACACCCCGGACGTGGAAAGTGAGAGACGGGCAGGATCAGCACCACTCTAAGCGAACCTTGCCAGACAAACCCCAAGCCCCCAGAGATCAGCGCGGGAAGGGCTACGGACGGCGTGGCCGTCCCCGGACGCAGCCTGCTCGTGAAGATGAATTATTGGTTCTGGCGCAGGTCTACCGGGAAAACGCGGTGCTACTGGAACCGGTAATGGCAGGGATCACAGACGAAGCGAAGCAACTGGCGGTGCTACGGACTCTGCGGGACTATCTGGCCCGCCCTACGGACGCAGAGGCGTGCAAACGCTGGCTGGCAGTGGTGTTAGTGGTAGAGGGCACTCAGACCTAAAGGTGTGTCAGCGGCGCTATGCGCGCCGCTGATCCTTGTT
The DNA here is from genome assembly GCF_059610245.1 of Ruegeria sp. YTSA075. Lineage (NCBI taxonomy): Bacteria > Pseudomonadati > Pseudomonadota > Alphaproteobacteria > Rhodobacterales > Roseobacteraceae > Ruegeria > Ruegeria sp. YTSA075. The sequence continues at coordinate 439,948 of NZ_JBXWNG010000004.1, forward strand.
TGTGCGGGGCGGCTTCACTTGACGCCCATTTGTTTCAGCGCCCCGTCAAACCGCGCTTGGCCGTTGCAGGCGATCCAATAGCTGCACAGGCTTAGTGGGTCGCCTGTCGCAAAGGTCTCAGGAAGCCGAACTGCAAAGTATGCCAGCAACGCCGCAACGACATTCACGGTAGATTCCATTGCGTCCGACAACAACGCGACCGAGCCTGTCAGCCACCAAGCCAACAGTTTTAGTGCCAATACCGCAATGGATATCGGAATGGACCAAAGAGCGATTTTTTGTGTCATTCCGTCACGACCCTCAGTCAATCATGAACAGAAACTCGGGTGATTGGTGAGCTCCGATGTTCAAAACGTAAAACAGGTGTTTGGTGAATAGGGAATAGGCCTCACAGCTTCCTACTGGCGACCGGCAACAGCATCTGGTCCCCGCAGCATGGCGACAAAGGACTGTTACTCGGATGGAAGCCCCGTTGACGAAACAGGAACAGCTTTGAGATAGGCGGCAATCGCGAAACGGTCCTCATCCGTGAGGCGTGACGTGTTCTCGATGACCTCCACCATCTCACCACCAGCGCTGTCATAGTCCGGCGTGAAGCCAGATTTCAGGTATTCGGCAATGTCGGCCTCGGACCAATCAAGCTGATCTGAGGTTAGGCCGGGGATACGTCCCTTTCCGCTGGGGTTTGGCGCTCCCGTCAACCAGAGATTGTGTTGCATACCCCCTAAGCCGTTGCGTGGCGTATGGCATTCGGCGCAGTGACCAAGAGCCTCCACCAAGTACCGGCCATGCCGTTGTTGGTCGGTCAGATCACCTTCGACCACCCAACCTGGCGACATGAACAGGAGCTTCCATCCACCCAATCCGCGCCGAACGTTGAACGGAAAACCTACCTCATGCGAGAGGCTTTCGGCTTCGGACGCTGGCAGGGTGCCAAGGAATGCATGGAGCGAAACGACGTCGTCCTCCGACATATTGGCGTAAGATGTATAGGGGAATGCTGGAAAATAGTGCTGCCCTTCGGGTCCCGTTCCATGGATCAGAGCATTGGCCAGGTCCAGGGCAGACCAAGACCCAATACCAAGTTCTGGGTCACTGGAAATGTTGGGGGCAATGAACGTGCCGAATTCCGTCTCAAACCGGCGACCACCGGAGAGCATGAGCTTGTCCGCACCAACCGCATCCGCCGCTGAATGACAGGATGCGCATCCTGCGGCGTGAAACACGATTTCACCTCTGGTGAGATCCGGGTGCAAACCGTCGAGTTTAGATTGATCCATTCTTTGTGGTCGGGTCAGCACCAAACCGGCTAACCCAACCAAGAGTGCAACGAAAGCGGTGAAAAGGAAAAACCGCTTCACAGCTATCTACCAATTAGTCTTGCGGTGCTCTGTACGCTTTGTGACATGCCGAACAGCTTCCACCCAGATTGCCCATAGCCGCTTTCAGGGCATCAACATCTTGGCCAGCCGCAGCCTGCATCGCAACAGCGGCATCTGCCATAGCCTGCCCTTTCACACCAACGTCAGGGAAGTTTTCCCAGATTGCCGGCAGCGCTCGGGTGGACGGATCGGACACATTGTCAGATCCCTGGGGCCACATAGCGGATTGGTCGATCTGCGTTAGCACAACAAGGTTGTTTGCAGCCCGTGTTGCGGCCTCGGCATCATAATCCACCTCGCCTTTGGCCATGCCGCCAAGTGTACCAAGATTGAAGGCATAGAGCTGCATGATTGAGGTTCGCGCTTTCACAGCCGGGTTTTCACTTTCGTGGGCGATGGCTGTGCCAATGGCGGCCAATGATAAAAGACCTGCCGCGCAGATTGAGAACTTCTTCATCATGATGTGTCTCCCTGTTCAATGCTCCGAATGTTAGCTTGAACGAATTTTCTTGTAATTGTTTGTTATTGGCCGTCACTTGTTAATTTATGAACAACGAAAACTGGGATGATATTCGGTACGCGCTAGCCGTAAGCAAATACGGTTCGTTGAACGCGGCGGCGGCGGCAATGGGCGTCACGCATGCCACAGTCTTGCGCAGGGTGGCCGCATTCGAAGAGCGCAATGGCTGCCGGATTTTTCAAAAAAGCCCGTCAGGATACTCCATTCTCCCCGAAGCCAGCGCGATCTTTTCGGCCATGGAAAGCGTTGAAGACGCAGTGCTGTCGGTGGAGCGGGCAGTTGTCGGAGCAAATCGGTCTCCTGTGGGTCAGGTGCGCATTACGTCTACCGATAGTCTTTGTCAGATTGTTCTCCCTCGCATCATAAACGAGATCTCGCTCCTTTACCCAGGTTTGAATCTGACTCTACTAAGCCAAAACAGCCACCATGATCTTTCCCGATTGACAGCAGACATTGCTGTGCGCCCATCGATAAAGCTTGGGGAAGGGCTAATCGGGCAGCGTGCCGGAACGCTGTCCTTCGGCGTCTTTGACGATGGTTTACCCAATCGCAGGTGGATGAGGCTTGACGGAGCGTTGAGCCGTTCACTTCCTGCCAAATGGTTGGCACAGAATGTAAGCGCCGACGAAATGACTAACGGGGCAGACAGTTTTCTGGTTCTACAGCAGATGGCGGCCTCGGGAGCAGGAAAAACCTTTCTGCCTTCATTTTTTGGCGACGTCGATACCCGCCTAATACGGTCGCAGGAGGTGTATCCTAAGATTGAAGTGCCGCTGTGGGTCGCAACGTTAGAGGAAATTGCGCAAACCCCAAGGTTTGCCGTTGTTCAAAAGGCGTTAGTTGACCGCATATCTAAAGCACTAGCTAAGTAATTTCATGCAATAGAGATTTTCGAGTTCTTGCATTTTTTACTTTCAAAATTTGCAATCTTCACTCGTAAATGCCTGCTTAGGGCTGGCTGAGGCCTTCCGGAGTGAATATGCGGAGGACCGCAAAGTCCGCACACCTGCCATTGATCGATATTCCCCGAATGTCCGCAACGCGGACAAACCGGACTTATGCACATGCGGCTATTGCTGAAGCAGCATTTACTTGCTCTTGCAGTGCGGCCATCGTTGTGTGGCAGCGCGGTCGCCAGAACGGTCATTCTCAGCCGCGGTGAAGCGCAACTCAAAAACCGCTTTTTTACTGCAACCAAGGTCGAACATTAACCATTGCACAGGCAAGACCGATGGCGTCGACAGAGCCGCCTTGCAAATCTGACACTAAATGACCTCAGGCGTTAAATACGATCGCCAAATCGCATGGGATGAAGTCACGCCATCGGCGCGTTTGGCGATGTTGACTTAGCGCAGCCTGAAAGAAAATGCGTCATTGGAACTGAATGCTGTACCGAGGGAACTGTGCAGCCAACAATGTTAGTTCGACGCTTCAAGCCTCGGTTAGGTGTTTCCTGACAGTTGGATCGATCTTATTGCTTTGGATTGGGTAGATACCACAAGCGCCGAGAGCCTCTCGCGCGTTTACACGCTCGTGCAAGCGTTTCCAGATAGTTTTGGCGGCGTAGGGATGTGGATATGGCCGCCATGCGACACCCATTGTCATTCCTCGCAAATACTTCAATTGCTGACGGTGTGCGGAGTATAGGATGGTATTGGCGACACTGCCTTCGCGCGCCAGCTCGTGTTCGGTCACAAATATCCTGTTTCCACGCATTGTCACCAAGCCAGAGTAGCGCGATATCTGGTGTGTGCTTTTGTCCGGTGATGTGGCGATTTCTCGGGAACGGATCGTGATAAGCCCATCAACCTCCTGAATGCGTATCAACGAACAGAAGATCCGTCCTTCCCACGATGGCGTGCAGAAATATGAATGATAGAAACCTACGTAGCGCCTCAGGTTTTTCTGCTGACCTCGAAAGGGATCCAGAAATGTGTCTACGGGTGTTTTACCAATTTGCGGCAGAACGCCCTTTAGCATGCGTTCGAAGCTCGCAGTTTCGGCAAACAGCTCAGCTTCTGTCAGGTCGAAATGGCGCGCAATCCGACGCATGTTGTAGGCCGAAGGCAGGCTAGAGCCATTCAGGTAGCGATTGAATTGCTGTCTGTTGACGCCGATATCGCGGCAAATCTGTGAAATACTGCCGTGTTCTGCACACAGTGATTTTAGGTTGGCGGAAAAATACTCTGACACAGACAAAACCTTTCGCGTTTTGACGCTATATCGCGGCAAATAGCATCAATTGGCACAAGATCGCACAATTTGTTTTCCCAGCAAACTGGTTTCTTCTTCGACAACAGCTCCTAACAGACAAGCTCATCAAGATGCCGATTGAGACCCTTGAAAACACATGGATCACTCTCTCCGATGGGCGGAGGCTTGCTGCACGACTTTGGTTGCCCGAAACGAATCCTGCTCCAGCAATTCTGGAATATCTGCCCTATCGCAAACGAGACGGCACAGCGCCAAGGGATGAAACAACGCACACGATATTCGCTGAGGCAGGCTATGCCTGCATTCGGGTTGACATAGCTGGCACCGGGGACAGCGAAGGGCAATTCGATGATGAATACTCTGAGCAGGAACTACGTGATGGTGAGGAAGTCATAGCCTGGATTGCCGCGCAAGATTGGTGCGACGGTCACGTTGGTATGATCGGGATATCATGGGGTGGGTTTAACGGCCTTCAACTGGCCTTTCGGCACCCGCCTGCGTTGAAGGCCGTCGTCAGCGTCGCCTCGACCGTAGATCGCTATGCGGATGACATCCATTTTATGGGTGGGTGCCTGCTGAGTGACAACATGAACTGGGGCAGTCAGATGTTTGCCTATCTGACGCGTCCCGCTGATCCGGACCTTCGTGCAGATTGGCGTGAGGATTGGTTGGCCCGGCTGCAAAACGTTCCATTCTCTGCCGCAGATTGGCTGCGCCATCCTACGCGCGACGCGTTTTGGAAACATGGCTCGGTTTGTGAGGATTGGTCCGCGATCCAAACCCCTGTTTTGGCCATCACCGGGTGGGCAGATGCTTACGTCAATGCGCCCCCGGCTTTGGCGGCCAACTTGACGGTGCCAACCAAAGCCATCATCGGGCCGTGGGAACACCGCTATCCTCATATCTCGAAACTCGATCCTGCAGACTTTCATTCCGAAGTGATTGGCTGGTTTGACCGCTGGTTGAAGGGGCAAGAGAACGGTGCCGAGGACTTGCCCGCGTATCGCACATATATGCAGGAGCACTTTAACCCAACGCCGCAAAACAGCCCCCGGCAGGGGCGCTGGATTGCCGAAGCCGCGTGGCCTTCGCCTCATGTCACTGAACAGGTTTGGCATCTGGCACCTGGCGGGTTCTCAGCAGAACCCGCAATTGGCACGGCTGCAATCGTAACGCCGTGCTATGTTGGGGTGCAAAGTGGGTATTTCTGCGCAGGCATGCGGATCGACAACGAGCTTGCAGGCGATCAGGCAGACGATGACGCGCTGTCGGTCTGCTTCGACAGCGCGCCGCTGCAAGCGCCGCTTGAGATCCTAGGCCGCGCAAAACTGAATTTTCTATTTTCCGTGGACAAACCCGTGGCCCAGCTTGTCGCGCGGCTTTGTGACGTCTCGCCCGATGGAGTGTCGCAACGGATCAGCTATCGAGCACTGAACCTGTGCCATTACCGCAGTCACGAAACACCCGAAGTTTTGCAGCCGGGCGAGGTTTACGAGGGTGAGATTGCCCTGAACGAATGCGCGCACCATTTGCGCGAGGGGCACGTGTTGCGGCTGGCCCTGTCAACGTCATACTGGCCGATCATCTGGCCAGCGCCACAAGATGCCGAGGTGACGCTGCACTTGCAAAACTGCGCCCTGCATCTGCCGGTGCGCGACGTTGCCCATGACATTCAGGCGTCTGAGCCCGGTCCGGCGCAGGACTTTCCTGTTCTCGATGCCGAGCAATTGCGCCCACCTGCAGCGCAGTCCGACCATAGCGTATTGGAAGACGGGCGCGTGGTTCTGCAGACGTTTGACGATTACGGCAAAGCTCGCGACCCCTATCACGATCTGATCGTCGGCAGCGATGTACGCATGCATTACGGCATTCACCCTGATGATCCGACAACCGCTAAGTTTGAGACCGCCTGGAATTTCACCTTTGAGCGGGCGGATTGGCAGGTCGCCATCGCAACTGAATGCCGGATGACCTGTGATGCGCAGAATTTCTACCTTTACCGCAAACTATGCGCCACGGAGGGCGCAGACGAAACCGAAGTCCTGACAAAGGAATGGTCTGAAACCGTTCCGCGTGGGCTTCTTTGACTTAATCCAAGGGAGGATAAAATGAAGATTGAATGGACCAAGGCCAATGTTGGCCGCCGTAAGTTTTTGAAAGGCGCAACCGCGCTTGGGGCCGCTACGGCGCTTCCGATGGGGTGGGCGAACCGCGCGTTTGCCGCAGGTGACGGCGTTCTGAGGGTGCGGGCCTATGGGGATGCACAGAACATGGATCCGGCCCATTCCGTTGGCGTCGTTGAAGAAGAGGTTCATGCCTCGATCTACAACAAGCTGATCCAGTACAAACCAGGTGAAGAATGGGGCTGGCAGCTGGATGCCGCCACGATGATCGAGCAGGTCGATCCGACCCATATCAAGTTTGCTTTGCGTGACGATATCGGGTTCACCAACGGATTTGGTGCAATGACCGCCGAGGACGTCAAGTTCAGCATGGAGCGGATCGTGGACGATGCAACCGACAGTCCGAACAAGCCCGATCTGGGACCGTTCAGCCATGTGGATGTGACGGGCGAACGCGAAGGCACGATTGTGCTGAACAGCCCGTTTGCCCCGATCTGGTCGATTGCCCTGCCGTATATTACTGGCAACATCGTCTCGAAGGCAGCGGTCGAAGCCGCCGGTGGCCGGATCGGTGCTGATCCGGTTGCGGAATCCGGCCCTTATCTGCGAGACAGTTGGTCGCCCAAGGAAAAGACGGTTCTCAGGCGCAACCCCGATTGGAAAGGCGATGCCCCCACCTGGGATACTGTCGAAATCTATCCAATCGACGATGAAAACACGGCCGAGATTGCGTTCGAAGCAGGTGAACTGGACATGACACGCGTGTCGCTGGGCTCGGTTGAGCGGTATCGCGCTGGGGTTCCCAATGGTGGATCATTGGTTGAGAAGCCGTCGCTCTTTTATGTCTGGATGGGCATGAATGTCGAGCATCCGAAGCTTCAGAATCAAAAGCTGCGGCAGGCTATTCAACACGCGATTGATGTCCCCAGCATTCTGGAGGCCGCATATTTTGGTGCCGCCGAGCCATCGACCGGCATCATCGCACCGGGTCTGGCCGGGCATCGGCCTTCTTCTCTGGTGCCGCCGGCTGCGAATTTCGAGAAAGCCGCGCAGTTACTGGCGGAATCCGGTGAAACCAATGTTACGCTGACGCTCGACACCCTGAACAAGACAACCTTTACAACAACCGCCCAGATCATTCAGGCGACGCTGGCGCAGATCGGGATCACGGTTGAAGTGAACGTATTGGAATCCGGGGCGTTCTGGGCGTCTGGAGACAATGAGAACCTGCAGCTTGTTTTGAACCGTTATTCGATGACTCCGGATCCGTATTACGCAACATCGTGGTTCACCCCGGAACAGATCGGAAAATGGAACTGGGAACGCTTTAACAGCCCGGAATTCAATGAAATCCATGAAGCGGCAGCCGCTGAAACGGATATCACAAAGCGTGCGGAGATGTATGAGCGTGCCCAGGATCTGATGGAAGAAAGCGGTGCATACCGCTTTATCACACATGAGGCGACGCCTGTTGTACACAGCGCGCGTGTCATTCCTGCCTTGCGGCCAGATGGCCAATCACTGTTGCGCTACTACGGCAAGGCATCCTGATCTCCCCCAGGTTTGCCGTTACCGGCGGGCGACTAGTGCCCGCCGGATCAAAAAAGCCATCAAGCCACAAGGAGCCAGTTGGCTATGTTGAATTTTGCAACCCGTCGCTTCGGGCTGTCGCTGCTCATCCTGCTCGTGGCGGTCACCGTCATGTTCCTGATGATCCGCGCCGTGCCTGGCGATCCGGTCCAGATCATGCTGGGACCACGCGCTACACCCGAGCTTCAGGCCCAACTCACCGCGGCGCTGGGGCTGGATCAACCGATCTGGAAACAGCTTTTGATCTTCTATTGGAACCTCTTGCAGGGTGACCTTGGAACCGATGTCTTTTCGGGCCGTTCCGTGACCGAAATAGTGTTCCAGCAATTGCCATTCACGCTGGAACTGATTTTTGCATCTATCCTGTGGTCTGCAAGCTTGGGTATTGCGCTTGGCGCTTACGCTGCGGCCCACCCCAACACATTGATCGACCGAGTTGCCGCAGCAATATCTGTCAGCTTTGTTGCTGCCCCGGCCTTTGTTGTTGCACTTTTGGCGCTGCTGGTTTTTGCGGTGCATCTACAGTGGTTTCCAGCCATCGGCGCTGGCGAAGGGTTTTGGGATCGTCTCGACCATCTGGTGCTGCCGGCCTTTGCCATCGGGCTCAGTTGGGTCGGCTATATTGCCCGGCTGGTGCGCGCCTCGATGCTTGAGGTTATGGGCGAAAGCCACGTACGCACAGCCCGCGCCTTTGGGATTGCTGAGCGCCGCGTGGTGATGGTCTACGCGTTGCGCATTGCCATTCTTCCCGTGGTCACCGTGATCGGTGTCGGAATGGGCTTTCTGCTTAGCTCGGCCGTATTTGCCGAAATCGTCTTTGCACGCCCGGGTCTGGGCAAGCTGGTCATCGACAGTATCACCACGCGCAACTACCCGATTGTGATGGGCTCTGTCCTCATATCAACGGCACTGTTCGTGGTGTCGACCGCATTGGCCGATCTGATCAATGCGCTGCTCGATCCCCGTGCGCGCACGGCTCATTGAGGAGGGAATGATGGACAAGTCTCGTTCCGAACTGGGTCAGATCATCATCGGCGTCGCCCGCGATCCGCTTGGCCTGATGGGGTTGATCATCGTCGGCATCATCGTGTTCTGCGCCATCTTTGCAGCCTGGATCGTGCCCTATGACCCGATAGCGATGGATATCAAATCGCGCATGCAAGGACCGTCTGCCGCCCACCTTTTGGGCACAGATCAACTGGGCCGTGATACGTTTTCGCGTGTGATTGCCGGGGGTCAGGTCGCGCTGAAAGTGGCGTTGCCAGCGGTGTTCGGTGCCATGGCAATAGGCCTGACGCTGGGCATGATTGCCGGGTATGGGCCGAAATGGCTGGATAACCTTCTGATGCTGTTTTTCGACACCATCAGATCCTTTCCGACCGTGATGTTCGCGCTGGCTGTTGTTGCCCTGGTTGGGCCCAGCTTGCAGACGGTGGTGTTTGTGGTCATGGCGACCTCGATCCCAACCTATGGGCGTGTCGCGCGGACCCAAACGCTGACATTGCGCAATTCCGAATTCATCTTGGCCGAACGGTCGATGGGGGCCAGCATGGCGCGCATTCTTGGTGTGCATATGCTGCCCAACATCATTGGCGTTCTGGCGGTGTTGGCAGCCATGGATATCCCTACGGTTATCGCACTTGAGGCCGGTTTGTCCTTTCTGGGTCTGGGCGTTAAGCCGCCGACACCCAGCTGGGGCGCTTTGCTGAAGGATGGCTATTCCCTGATCCGCCAAACGCCTTGGCTGGTTGTTGGCGGGGGCCTGCCGATCATTCTCGCAACGCTCGGCTTCACCTTCCTGGGCGAAAGCCTGCGTGACGTGGTCGACCCGAAACTGAGGAAACAGCGATGACCGACACACTTCTGGAAATCGACCACCTTAGCGTCGACTACGAAACAGGCCGTGGCGACCTTAAGGCCCTGCGAGACATCACCTTCGACGTCAACAAGGGCGAAATCGTCGGCATTGTCGGGGAATCCGGTTGCGGCAAATCCACCCTGATCTCATCCATCCTGCGGCTGACCGCGCCCAATACGCGGTTCCGAGAAGGAGAGATCAGGTTCAAGGGGCAGGATCTTTTGAAGGCCGCCGAACGACATATGCGCGATCTGCGTGGGGCAGATATTTCGATTGTCTTTCAGGATCCTATGCAAACGCATAATCCGATTCTGACTATCGGGCAGCAGATGCTGGACATTCAGCACCGCTCCAAGCAGTCCAAGGCGGACAAGTTGACCCACGCGGCCAAGATGCTGGGCGCGGTAGGTATTCCGGATCCCGAAGCACGTTTGAAGCAGTATCCGCATGAATTCTCTGGCGGGATGCGCCAGAGGATCGCCATCGCGATGGCCCTGATGTCTGAGCCCGATCTATTGATCGCGGATGAGCCGACCACGGCGCTGGATGCGACCCTTGAGGTGCAGATCATCGAGCGCCTGCAAGAACTACAGCGCGAGTTTCACTGTGCCATCCTATTCATCTCGCACCATCTCGGCGTGATCGCGGAACTCTGCGACCGGGTGGTGGTGATGTATGCCGGTGCGGTTGTTGAAAGCGGTGATGTGCGTGAAATTTTCCACAATCCTAAACACCCCTACACACGCCGTCTGATCGAATGCGACCCCGGTCATATCAAGGAACGCGCCCGTGTTTTACCAACCATCCCCGGTGAAGTGCCCGATTTGGCCAATCTACCAAGGGGCTGCATTTTCCGAGATCGTTGTGATCAAGCCTTGTCACGCTGTGCCACCGAAGTGCCACCGCTAGATCAATTGAAGGAAGGCCATCATGCCGCTTGCTGGCTGAATCACGAGGAGGTCGCAACATGAGCTTGCTAAACGTCGTGGACCTTAAAACCAGCTACGGGCCGGTGAATGTATTGGCAGGTGTCAGCTTTACCGTAGAACCTGGCCAGACCTACGCACTGGTCGGTGAAAGCGGATCGGGAAAAACAACTGTTATCCGTGCCATAGCAGGTCTTGCGCCCGCGCAGGACGGTTCTGTCACCTTCGAAGGCCAGGAAATTCGAGGTGCGCCGGAAAGTGTCATGCGTCCGTTGCGCAAAGACATGGCGATGATGTTTCAGGATCCGGTGGGAAGCCTTTCGCCTCGCCTGACCATCCGCAGCCTAATCACTGAGCCTTACCGCATTCAGGGCATGAAGGATCGCGATTTGGATGCCGAGGCTAAACGCTTGTTGGAAATGGTGAACCTGCCGACACATTTTGCCGATCGCTATCCATATCAGTTGTCAGGAGGTCAGGCACGGCGTGTGGGCGTAGCGCGCGCGCTGGCGTTGGAACCCAAGTTGATCCTTGCGGATGAACCAACTGCTGGTCTTGATGTATCGGTACAAGGTGAGTTGCTGAATCTGCTCAACGATTTGCGTGAAAGGCTGGGTTTGGCGATGGTTATCATCACTCATAACCTCAGCGTCGTACGCCACGTGGCCGACAGAATGGGCATCATGTATCTGGGACGTTTGGTCGAAGAAGGTACGACCGAGACGATCTTTAAAGACCCACGCCATCCTTATACCCGTTGTCTTCTAAGCGCCAACCCCGAGCCGGACCCGGATGCTCGATTGGAACGGATCGCCCTCAAAGGGGAACCCCCCAGCTTACTCAAACGCCCTTCCGGGTGTGAATTCCGCGAACGCTGTCCTTTTGCCAAGGACATCTGCACCCAGGCTCCGGAATGGGAAGTGGACGACGGCCACGGGCTGCGTTGTCTGGCGCCACTGTCTTAGTAGGAAATTCAATGCCAAGCACACTCTATTTCAACGGCACAATCCTGACGATGGATGCGCAGAACTCTTCACCAGAGGCTGTTTTGACCGAAGGAAGCAGAATTCAGGCAGTGGGTACTGAAGCTGCCCTGCGCGCCCGCATGCCAACAGGATCTCAGGAGTTTAACCTTCAGGGTCGTACCCTTATGCCTGCGTTTATCGATCCACACGGGCATTTTCCGGATCCAGGGTTCATCCGGCTGTTCCGTGTTGATCTGTCGTCGTTTCCTTTAGGAGATTGCACGCAAATGTCGCAGGCGCTGGACAGGCTTCGGGAGAAGGCCGACGCAACGCCCGAGGGTGAATGGGTCCTGGGGGTGTCCTTTGACAATACATCTATTCTTGAAGGCCGCATGCCTACGCGGGCCGAACTGGACGATGTATCACAACACCATCCGATATGGGTTATTCATGCGTCGGGTCACAATGGCGTCGCCAATTCTCTTGCGCTTGAGAAGCGCGGAATAAACCGCCAAACAACTGATCCGGAGGGCGGCCGTTTTGGCCGTGATCCGGAAACTGGGGCTCTGACCGGATTGATTGAAGGACTTTCGGCTATGGGTGAGATGGGCGACACGGATTTCCTGATCGACCGCGAAAGGTTCTGGCAAGGTTTCGACGCCTGTCGCGACGAATACCTGTCTCATGGGGTGACCTACGCCCAAAATGCCTGGGCGTCGCAAACCATGTTGGATCACTTCGCCAGCCTGCCTGCGGATCAGGACCCGGGAATTGACATAGAGCTCTTACCTGTCGGCAGTCTGGAACCAGAATTATCCTCGCATTGGATTGATGCTGAGTGGCCGGGGAACCCGCACTTCACTCTGGGTCCGCGAAAATTGTTTACGGACGGGGCCTTTCAGCTGCAGACTGCGTTTCTGTCTGCCCCATATTACCAACCAGCCAATCCGGACCATCCTTGCGGGATGACTTACACCTCGCAAGAGCAGTTGGATGCCGACGTAAGCAAACTCCATAGCCAAGGTTTCCAGATTCACTGCCATTGCAATGGCGATGCCGGTGCGGAGATGTTCATCGATGCGGTGGAAAAGGCGCTTATTGCGCATCCACGCCAGGATCACCGTCACACCATTATTCATGGTCAGGCCCTTCGGGATGACCAGTTAGAGCGTATGGCTCGGCTTGGCCTTACTGTCAGCTTCTTCTCGGCTCATGTCTATTTTTGGGGGGATCGTCACCACGACACCTTCCTTGGGCCAGAGCGGTCCGAGCGAATATCGCCGGCGGCGTCAGCAGAACAGTATGGCGTGCGATATACGATCCACAACGATGCTTCGGTCACGCCGACACGTCCGATCCACCTGGCCCATTGTGCGGTAAGTCGGAAAACCGTTTCGGGCCGCGTCCTCGGCGAGGATCAGAAGATCAGCGTTCTATCGGCTCTGCGTGCCCAGACAATCGACGCGGCTTGGCAGGTATTCAAGGAAGACAAGCGCGGATCTATCGAACCGGGAAAAGTTGCTGAGTTCGTTGTCCTTTCGCGCAACCCACTCCACGATCCGGACCGCCTGTCAGATACCTTCGTGCTCGAAACCATCCGCTACGGTCAAAGTGTTTTTGCTGCAACGCATGTCGACCAAGAAATCGAGCATACATAATGACGACCAAGCGTATTGTGATCGCAGGGTTTCAGCATGAAACCAATTGTTTTGGTGTGACAAAGGCCGGTTTGCACGAGTTTGAAATGGCGGATTCCTGGCCCGGTATGTTGTTTGGTCCACGGGTAACCTCAGAAACTGATGGCATGAATCTTCCTATCGCGGGTTTTGCCAAGGCTGCTTCGGTGGTCGGGTTTGAAGTCGTGCCAATCCTGTGGTGCGCTGCCGAGCCCTCCGCGCATGTGACAGATCATGCGTTCCAAACAATTTGCGGGAAGTTGTTGGATGGAATTCGGAATGCTGGCCAAATCGACGGTGTTTATCTTGACCTCCATGGGGCAATGGTCACCGAAAGCCTTGTTGACGGTGATGGCGAGCTTCTGCGTCGTGTACGCGATGTTGTGGGCCCCGGAGTTCCAGTAGTCGCAAGTTTGGACCTGCACGCCAATATCTCTGCTCAGATGGTTGAACAGGCGGACTATTTATCGATTTTCAGAACCTACCCTCATTTGGACATGGCGGAAACGGGTGCACGTTGCGTTCCGGTTCTGCAGCGCTTGTTAGTAGGCGAAAAGCTGTACAAGTCATTCTTACCGGTGCCTTATCTTATCCCCCTGCATGCGCAACATACAGGTTCTGCACCGTTCAACGAAATCTATCAATTGCCTGCAAGATTTGAACAGCAGAGGGTCCTGGCCGAAATTGCTCTTGGTTTCACAGCGGCGGACTTCCCGGACACCGGCCCGTCTTGCGTTGTCTACGCATCCAAAGCCGAGAAAGCCGCTGCTGCCGCCGAAGAAATCGTGAACTTGTTTTTGTCCCGCGAAGCTGATCTCGATTGCTCGATGTTGTCTCTGGAGGAAGCCGTTTTCACATGTCGTCAAAGGCGGAAGAAACCCGTTGTCCTCGCGGACGTTCAGGACAACGCTGGTGCCGGGGGAACGTCCGATACTACAGGGTTGCTCGCAGCACTGATTGAGGGCGGGGTAAAGAATGTGCTGATGGGTTTGTTTCATGATCCCGAAAGTGCACATCAGGCCCACGCAGCAGGAGAAGGCGCGCGGGTCCATCTGGCAATCGGCGCAAAATCCAATCTAGCGGGCCACGTACCGGTCAAGGCAGAGTTTGAAGTTCTGGCTGTGGGTGATGGCTTCTGCCGCTATACCGGAGAAATGTATGGCGGCGGTGTAGCAACGCTGGGCAAGACGGCGGCACTGCGTTTAGTTGGGTGCGTGGCAAAAATTGACCTTGTCGTCACAAGCACACGCAACCAATGCCTGGATCGCGCGCATTTTGCTCATATAGGTTTAGACCCAGAGAACTATGCGGTGATTTGCGTTAAGAGCACTACGCACTTTCGAGCAGACTTCGAACCGATTGCAGGAGATATATTTCCGGTCTCTTCGCCAGGTGCTTTTCTCTGTGACCTGGAAAAAGTCCCTTACAACTGTATAACCAGAAGGTTGCCCTACACTGGCGGCGTTTCATTTAGCCGACAAAAAGATATAGGCCCATTGAATTCTGAACATCCCATTCTGAAAGCGTTGCTTCCTTAGTTTTCGAACACACCCGTTTGGCGCTAAATGTTTGAGAGCCAAATTCGATCCCCTTTTTCGCTAGCCAGTCATAGAGAACAAAGCCGCCAATCCCTGTAGTTCAGTTTGGTAACGCCTGCGATTTGCTTTTGAAGGCAGGTATGCCTTACGAGGATCTGAAAGTGACGCGGAGCAATACTCTGGCTGCGTACTACAAAATCGATCATCCCCCAATGCGTGGCCATGATGCACTGGATGACGCGCTTTCAGTCGCCTACACTCTTCAGCACTTGCTCTAAAGCAGCAAGCTTACTCAACCAGAGATCGCTTCACATAAAACCGCTTCAAGGATGTTCGCAGTTTGTTAAGGCGGTGCAGAGCAACCCTTGGCTGCAGAAGCTTGGCGTTTTCATCCCTGCTCATACGGCTGCCTGATGCAGCGGGGTTAGGATGTTGAATAATGAACTTACGAAATTCATCTGGTAAGCACAGAAATTAAACTTGCCTATCAGGCCCCGTGTCGCTGATCCAGGCGACGGTGATCGGCAGCAACAACAGCGAGCTACATAGCCTCAAGCGTATGTGAGAGACCGTTTCGGATGTGATCTACCAACAATTTCTTGGCTGTATCGGCGTCTCTGGCCAGCGCGGCATCGAACATGCCCTTGTGCTCCTTGACGGCCTCTTCGCCGCGATAGGTTAGTACGAGCATCTGATACCGAAGATACTTGTCGTAGATGATCGAGTGCAGAGATAGAAGGTTCTTGGAGTTGCAGGCCGCGATCATCGCCTGGTGAAACTCCCAATCATATCGTTTCCAGGTTTCTTTCTCGGACTCGTCGCCCTTGAGAAGCTGCTGTTCCATCAGGTGCAGTTTGTGGTGTGCGGCAACCAGGTTGCCTTCCCAATCCGTGTCGCCATTCGCAATGGATAACTCCAACGCGTGGCATTCCAAAAGAACGCGCAGCTCTGATATCTCGGTCAGGTCTTCTCGTGAAACTGGCGTGACCAGGAAACCCCGTTGCTCGGGTGCTTCGACAAATCCGTCGCTGGCAAGCCTGTTCAGGGTTTCACGAAGTGTCGAAAGGCTTGCCGAATAGCGTTCCTTCAAGGCGTCCAGCTTCAGTTTGGAGCCGGGCTGCAACTCCCCGAAGATGATGTCCCGCTTAATGCGCTGATAGGTACTTGCACCTATCGTAGACGGCTGTTTCGCCATGCGTTTCACCCGATATTATCAGTTTCCTCGTTCAATTAGCATTTTTCAGAGACATCAGCAATCCAAACTGATGTATGGTAAAAATAAAAATATCATACATTATTGCGGAATCGCGAAAACCCCAATACGGTCGTGGCCAAGTTGGGCAAAACAGCCCGATCGCAATCATCGGTTTCGGGATTTTCCGGACCATCCGGAAGGAAGCAAAGTGTCTAAGAACTTTCGCATTGCCATTGTTGGCATTGGCCTTGTTGGACGCCGCCACGCAGACGCTATCCGAGCGTTGCGCCATGTTGATCTCGTCGCAGTTGTCGACCCCAGCGATGAAGGCCGTGCTTACGCCGTTGAGAACGGGGTCGCATGTTACGAGACCCTCGAGGAAATGTTTGCAAATCAGATGCCGGACGGAGCTGTGCTTGCGACCCCGACCACGCTTCATGTCGAACAAGGCCTCACATGTGTTCGACATGGTTGTCCCGTTCTTGTCGAAAAACCGATCGCCGTGGAAGCCACCACTGCACTGGAGCTTGTCCAAGAAGCGGAGAAGGCCAATGTGCCGCTGATGGTCGGACATCATCGTCGGCACAATCCTCTGATCAAGTCAGCTAAAGAAGCCATTGTTGATGGGAAGATTGGAGATGTGCGCGCTGTCCATGCGAATTGCTGGTTCTATAAGCCCGACGGATATTTTGACGCTGCGCCTTGGCGAAAGAAACCTGGTGCAGGCCCCATTTCGGTCAATCTTGTCCATGATGTGGATCTTCTGCGGTATCTGGCCGGAGAGGTTGTGACCGTACAGGCCCAGTCAGCTGCATCGCAGCGGGGTTACGACAACGAAGATGTTGCTGGTGCGCTGTTGACGTTTGAAAGCGGGGCGATTGGGACCATAAGTGTGTCCGACAGCATCGTCGCTCCATGGAGCTGGGAGATGACGTCTCAGGAATATCCAATCTATCCTTCGACCACTGAGAGTAGCTACATGATAGGTGGCTCTCATGGTTCGTTGTCCGTTCCCGATTTACGCCTGTGGAGTTACCAGAGAGAGCAAAGGGACTGGTGGACGCCAATCTCATCAACCGCGCTGAAGAAGGGTGCCTCTGACCCACTGGTCAATCAACTCGGGCACTTTGTTGAAGTTGCTCGGCACGAAGCAGATCCGATTGTGACCGGCTGGGAAGGCTTCAGAACACTTCAAGTCATTGAAGCCATTCAGAATTCTTGCAGAACTGGCGAGACTGTCAGGATAAGAAACCTTCAGGAAATGCAACAACAGAAATTGCAGGCAATGAAAAATATCTGATATTTTACAAAAAATCTTGCAAAAAGTCCAAAATAGGGCAAAACTCAGAATCGGAAATATGCATCATGATGTCTCAGGGAGGAGCAAAGTGATTACCAAACTTACCCGCAGGGCTGCTGTGTCAGCCCTGGTCGCAACCGGTGTTCTGATTAGCGCAACAAGTGGTGCGCTGGCGGAAGACAAAGTTCAACTTCGCCTCGCAACATCAGGATCGGAGACTGACCAGCGCTCGGTCGCCATGGCCGAGGTCTTCGCGCCCATGGTCGCCGATTTCGCAAGCTATGAGCCCAGCTACAATGGTACCATCTTCGCCCAAGGCACCGAGCTGGACGCCATCAGCCGGGGTAACCTGGAAATGTCGATCACCTCGGCGCAGGAACTGGCACAGTTCTTCCCCGAGTTTTCGATCTTTACCGCAGGCTATGTCCACCAGGACGCGGCGCATCAGGTGGCTGTCTTCAACGATTCCTTGATGGATGCCTTCAAGCAAAAAGCTGAAGAAGAGCTGGGCGTCAAACTCTTGTCGGTCATGTATCTGGGTCGTCGTCAGGTGAACCTGCGTCAGCCCAAGGATGAGCTGACAGTAACCACGCCAGCAGATTTGGAAGGTGTGAACCTTCGGATGCCTGGCACCGATGCGTGGCAGTTCCTCGGGAAGGCACTGGGTGCCGCCCCGACACCAATGGCGTTCTCTGAAGTCTACACAGCGTTGTCGACCGGCGCCGTCGACGGTCAGGACAACCCGTTGCCGACTGTGGTGGATGCCAAATTTTACGAAGTGACCAATCAGATCGTCCTGACATCTCATCTTGTCGACCTGAACTACATCGCCATTGGCAAGGGGGTTTGGGATGGGCTGACACCCGAGCAGCAGGCCAAGGTACAGGAA
Organism: Ruegeria sp. YTSA075; assembly: GCF_059610245.1. Classification (NCBI taxonomy): domain Bacteria; kingdom Pseudomonadati; phylum Pseudomonadota; class Alphaproteobacteria; order Rhodobacterales; family Roseobacteraceae; genus Ruegeria; species Ruegeria sp. YTSA075. The sequence continues at coordinate 458,124 of NZ_JBXWNG010000004.1, forward strand.
GCGGCCGATGCAGCTGCTGAAGCGGGTCGCCAGAAGCAGCTGCAGAAGGAAGAGGACCTCGTCAGCTTCCTTAAGGAACAGGGCATGGAGGTTTACGAACCCGATCTCGCAGCGTTCCGTGATCAGGTACAGACCATGTATCTGGAAAGCGAATTTGCCGGGTCATGGCCGGACGGCGTTCTGGAGCAGATCAACGCTCTGGGCAACTAAACCTGAATAGTTAGGGAGGGAGAACCAAAATGAAGGCGTTCATCAAGGGGTTCTCCCGACTGACCGAAGCGATTGCCGGTGGGATGCTGGCGGCAATATTCCTGATCTTCCTTCTGCAAATTCTGTTGCGGTACTTCTTCACGCCCGCTGGCTGGACGCTGGAATTGATCGGCATCCTCTGGGTCTGGGTGATCTTCTTTAGCTGCGCTTTCATCGTGCGCGAGCGGGATCACGTAAAGTTCGACATCATCTATCTGTCGGTGCCCCGGCGCGTGCGCCAGGTCTTTGCGATGCTCGCGGCCGCAGCGATCGTGGTAGGGATGCTCTACAGTTTCCTGCCGACGTGGGACTACATCGACTGGATGAAGATCCGCAAGACCGCCACGGTGCGCAATCCGTTCTCAGGTGAGAAGATACCGCTGCGCACCGTGTTTTCGATCTATGCCGTGTTCATGCTGGTTGTCGCCGCGCGATATGCATGGCTGTTCTTTGACATCATGCGCAACGGCCCACCAAAAACCGAACTTGAAATGGTCGTGGGGTACAACGTGGTCGACGAACATCCCCGCGTTGATGTGGAAGACAACGAGGACGCAAGCAAATGAGTTTTGAGCTTCTTTCCTGCCTGCTCACACTCTTTGTTCTGGCAGGCATCGGGACCCCTATCGGCTATTCCATCCTGCTGGCGTCACTGATGTATCTGGGTGTCGCCGGTCTGGACGTTGCACTGGCGGGTGAAAAAATCCTGCAGGGTTTCTACAAAAGCACGATCCTGCTTGCCGTGCCTTTGTTCATCGTCGCCGCCAATATCATGAACGCGGGGTCGATCACCGACCGCTTGCTGAACTTCTGCGTCGCTGCGGTCGGGCGGTTCAAGGGCGGCCTCGGGCACGTCAACGTGGTTGCATCGCTGATTTTCTCCGGCATGTCCGGCTCGGCTGTCGCGGATGCGGCGGGGATCGGCAAGATCATTATTGAGATGATGACCAAGGATGGCCGTTACAGCCGAGGTTATGCTGCTGCGATCACGGCGGCCTCGGCGACGATCGGTCCGATCATTCCGCCCTCGATCCCGATGGTTCTGTATGCGCTCGTTTCCAAGGCCTCTATCGGGTCGCTATTCTTGGCCGGTATTCTACCCGGCCTGATCATGGGCGTCGTCCTGATGGCGATGAACTATTATCTGGCCGGAAAGCGGAACTTTGCTTTGGAAGAACCTGTTCCGTTGCGCGAGTTGCCCGCAAAAACCGCCAACGCGTTTCCGGCGCTGCTGATGCCTGCAATCCTGCTCTACGGCATATATGGCGGCGTCACCACTCCGACCGAGGCTGCCGCCGTAGCTGCATTCTACGCCCTGCTACTGGCTGCGTTGTTCTACCGCGCGCTGACTTTCCGTGGCCTTTATCAAGTGTTCGTCGACAGCGCGCGCTCTTCCGCCGCCGTCGGGGTGGTCATTGGCGGCGCGTTCATTCTGAACTTCATCGTCATTCAGGAACAGATCCCACAGTCGATCTCGGCCCTGCTGGAGGGTTCGGATGTCAGTCCGATTGTTTTTCTGATCCTGGTTAACCTGCTGATCCTTGCGCTGGGATGCGTGTTGGACGCAACAACGATCATCCTTGTGATCGTGCCGCTGTTCATTCCAACCTGCGAAGCGCTTGGGATTGATCTGGTGCATTTCGGAGTTCTGGTCGTCGTGAACTCGATGATCGGTCTGATCACACCGCCTTATGGCATTCTACTCTTTGTGATCAACGCCGTGACGGATATTCCGCTGCGCGAAATCATCTCTGAAATCTGGGCCTTCCTCGCGGTTCTCATATTCGCCTTGGTGATCATGATGCTGATGCCGGATCTGGTCCTGTGGTTGCCGCGGATGTTTGGGTATCAGGGATAATGTGCCTCTCGGTTTCGACAACGTCGATCCCCGGTGATCTGGCTGAAAAACTAAGTGCTATCGCTGACGCGGGATTCGGGGGCGTCGAATTACACGAGCCGGATTTGACCGCTTTTGATGGGCCGCCCTCGCAGATCCGGAACATTGTGTCAGATCTCGGCCTGCAGATTTGCCTGCTACAACCCTTCCATAACCTTGAAGGTCAGGCCGGCAGCGGGCGTAAGCGTGCCTTTGATCGGCTGAAGCGTAAACTCGATCTGATGAATGATCTGGGCACGGAATTGCTGCTCATCGGGTCCGCTTTCGAGGTCGATGCCGCTGCAACCGAAGAACAGGTCATCGCAGACCTTGGCGAGGCGGCCCAGATCGCGAAAGAGATGGGATTGCGTCTGGCCTATATGGGCTTGCCATGGTCGGATCTTGTTCACTCGGATGAGCAGGCGTTAGGCGTCGTTGAATCTATCGACAGCCCTCATTTGGGGTTGGCCTTGAATTCCTTCTTCTCGCTTGCCGACGGATCCAAGCCCGCCCGCCTTCGGGACATTCCCGGAGAGCGGCTGTTCCATGTGCAACTGTCCGATGCGCCCCGGCTTGAGATGGATATCCGCAGGCTCAAGCGCCACTTCGGGCTTTTGCCCGGTCTCGGATCGCTGAACCTTGCGGGCTTTGTGCGGGTGTTGTCCCGCGCCGGATACAAGGGGCCTTGGTCGATTGCGCGTGTCAACGAAGCAGCTCCTCAACCTGGTGGCCGGACACTTGCCCGAGACAGCTACAGGTCGCTGGTGAACCTCCTGGATGAGGTATCAAGGACCGAGCCGGGAACCGATTTTGGCATCCCGGACCTGCCGGAACGTGTCTATGCATCAGGCTTGGAGTTCGTCGAATTTACAGCCGATGAAACAAGCGGCGCGCAGCTGGCAAACATGCTGTCAGCGATGTGTTTTCGAATGGAGCGAAAGCATGTGAGCAAGTCCGTCGAGTTGTGGCGGCAGGGTGCCATAAACATCGTTGTGAATACCGAAAAGGAAGGTTTTGCCCATTCGGCGTTCCTGGGTCACGGCCCTTCGGTCTGCGACATGGGGTTGCGTGTCAAAGATGCGGATCAGACGGTTCAGCGGGCGACCGCGCTGGGCGCACCGAATTTCTCACAGCCGGTGGGAACAGGAGAGCTGGATATTCCGGCCATTCGGGGCGTTGGTGGCAATGTTGTCCATTTCATCGATGAGAAATCCGACCTGCATCGAGTATGGGACATCGAGTTTGAGCCGGTTGCGAAAACCAAAGCGACCCAGCCTGCCGGTCTGCGCCGTATCGACCATCTGGCCCAGACGATGCGTCATGATGAGATGCAAAGCTGGCTGCTCTACTACATTTCGACTTTTGAGATGGCGAAGTCGCCAATCGTGAACGTCGCCGACCCGTCCGGCGTCGTGCAAAGCCAAGCCATTGAAAGCCCCGAGGGCGAAGTGCGCCTGAACCTGAACGGGGCCGTTGGGCGCCGAACTCTGGCGGCGTCATTCCTTGAAGATGGCTTTGGGGCCGGTGTTCAGCACATTGCCTTCCAGTCGGATGATATTTTTGAAACCTCAGCCCAGTTGCTCAAGTCCGGCTTTCCCAGCCTGTCCATCCCTGAAAACTACTACGCCGATCTGCAAGCGACATTCGGGCTGGATGACGATTTGGTTGCCCATCTGCGCCGAGGCAACATTCTCTACGACCGGGCGGCGGGTGCCGAGTATTTTCAGATCTACAGCCGCCCGATCTTTAACGGCTTCTTTTTTGAAATTGTTGAACGCCGTATGGGCTATGCCGGTTATGGCGCGCGTAACGCGCCCATTCGCCTCGCCGCGCAAAGCAAAACCCAGACACTCAAAGAGGTGCAGGCTCAATGACCGTTCTGGATGAAAACATGACGATGGATGAGCGCGCCGTTCGCCAATGGTGGCGTACCTCCATCATCGACATGAAGCCTGGTCAGATCGCTTTTCGTGGCAACGCCATAGAGGACCTGATCGGGAACGTTTCACTCCCGCAGATGATCTGGCTGATGGTGCGGGGCGATCTGCCCAGCGACGCTCAAGCGCGCCTGTTCGAGGCAGCTTTGGTCGCAGGCGTGGATCATGGTCCGCAAGCCCCCTCAATCGCGGCTGCGCGTATGGCCGCCACCTGCGGGGTAGGTCTCAACAATGCGATGGCGACTGCGGTGAACATGCTGGGCGACGTGCACGGCGGGGCAGGCGAGCAGTGTGCAGAGCTGTACTATGATATCGCAGTCCGCATGGATGCAGGAGCTTCGCTGAATGACGTTGTTCGGGATGGCTTGGACAGTTGGTGCGAGACCTACGGCAAGATCGTATCGGGCTTTGGTCACAGGTTTCACAAGCCCGTCGATCCACGCGCACCACGATTGATGCAACTTGTTCGAGATGCGGCGGCAGAAGGCACAGTTTCTGGCCGGTTTGCCGATATCGGAGAAGAGGTTCAGGCCGAACTCGGTCGTCAACGCGGCGGTCGGCCAATTGCCATGAATATCGACGGTGCGACAGCGGTGATCTTCTGCGAGCTTGGCTTTCCTGCGCCCTTGTCGCGGGGGCTGTTCTGCCTGTCCCGCTCGGTTGGAATACTTGCACACGCTTGGGAGCAGATGAACCAGGGGGGGCGGAACAAAGGGCCGATGCCCCCGAATTACTTACCCCTCTACGAAGACAGGAATGATGACACGTGAGACATCGAAATCCTTCCGGGTCGGCCTTATTGGCTGTGGTCGTATCAGCGATATTTATCTAAAGACACTATCCAAATTTTCGAGCGTCAAGGTCGTGGCTTGTGCAAGCCTTGATCCTTCGGAAAGCCGCGCCAAAGCGGATCAATACGGTGTCGCCAAGGCCTGCATTCCAGATGAAGTGTTTGACGATCCGACGATTGACTGCGTTCTGAATCTGACAATTCCGGCGGCGCATGCGGAAATCAGTTTGCGCGCGTTGGAGGCGGGCAAGCACGTCTATTCCGAGAAGCCGTTGGTTATGAATCGAGCGGATGGCAAGGCGATCCTGCACATGGCCTCTGAAAAGGGGTTGCTGGTCGGTTGCGCGCCCGACACATTTCTGGGCGGTCGCTGGCAGACCGTTCGGCGCTTGATCGATGAAGGTGCTATTGGGAAACCGACAGGGGTTTTTGCCCATGTCGGCACCCACGGGACGGAGCGCCATCATCCCAATCCGGATTTCTACTATCAGGCGGGTGGCGGGCCCTTGCTGGACCTTGGGCCATACTACCTGACCGCAATGATTTGCTGCCTTGGTCCCGTTGACCGGGTCGCCGGAATGGCTCGGCGCACGTTCGACAAAAGGATGATCGAAAACGGCCCGCGCAACGGAGAGTGGATGGATGTCGAGGTCGACACGCACTCCTTGAGCCTATTGCAGTTTTCATCCGGTGCCATCGGGTCGATGACCATGAGTTTTGACGTCTGGGACAGTGAGACGCCCCGTTTCGAGATCTATGGTGAAAATGGCACCATCAGCATCCCTGACCCTGACCCGGTTCATGGAGCCAATATCTTTCAGGGGGATGTCTGGTTGAAAACGCGTGATACCGCGCGCTGGTCTCATCAGCCCCGGCCAACCGGTCGTGAAGACTGGCAAGTGGTCGAAAGCAAACATGGGTTTAACGAAGACAGCCGCGGTCTCGGCCTGTTGGACCTCGCGCTGGCGGCGCAAGAAGGACGCCAACCCCGTGCAAGTGGAGCGCTTGCCTACCACGTGTTCGAGGTCATGGACGCGATCGAACGGGCGCCGAAATTTGGCGCCTATCAGACGATAGAAAGCCGTTGCGCGGCTCCGGAGCCTTTGCCGGTCGATTTCCTTAACGAGGAGAGGAAGGAATTGGTTCATGCCGATTGAGACACTGGACTTTGCTGAGCCATTCTTTCGCGTCCAACACATAACTGACGGACCCAGAATTTCTATCGAGGGTCGCGCCATCGTCCTTAATCTTGGGCGGCGAAATCTCTCTGTCGAGGATCAGACCATTGCTCCGCTTTCCTCCGTGATCGTGCAAGACAGCACGCTGAGCGGCGTGGAACGTGCCGTCATTGTCCGCGGTTTCGACGCCCATGCCGATGAGAACGAGTTGTTCGCACGGGTGAAAGATACGTGGCCTTCCGCCTTTGATATTCGCCAAGAGGAACGTCTGCGCGGTGTCAGTCATTACATGTCGCCGAAGATCTTCGTGGGGAATGTTGGACTGACCATGTACCATTCCGGCTCGGTTCCTCTGAATGTCGGGTTGCACAAGGATCATCCGTTCTGCCCGGTACCGGGGTTTCGCGAAGTGCATACGCAAATCGTAGGCTTTGGCAAAATGCAGCAATGCCGCGAACGGGACGTTGAAACCCTTTACCTCGAAGAATTCATGGCTCCGGGCGCCACCCACAAGCCGATGTATGACGCTGAAGGCAACTATCCCTGGCATCAATACGAGACGATTACCCCCAGCATTTTCATGGCGGTGGAAATGCTGCCGGAAGGCGTACGGGTCCCGGAAATGGAGGTTCAGAATGGCTGAGAGACTTTTACCCGAAGACCTGAACTTTGACGGCCCTTTCCCCCGGTTGTCTCGCCGTTTGCGGCTGGGCGTTGTTGGTGGAGGACGTATCTCTGTCACACAGGCAACGGCTGCACGGATGACAGACCGGTGGGAGGTTGTTGCAGGCGCGCTCAGTTCGGATGCCGAACGCAGCAAAGCGCGCGGGGCTGAATGGTATCTTCCCGCAGACAGGTGTTACGTGTCGTTCGACGAGATGGTGCAGGCCGAAGCGGCACGCCCGGATGGCGTGGATGCCGTGATGATCACCACTCCGAACCATGTTCATTTCGAAGCGGCCAAGGCGTTTCTGGGGGCGGGCATTGACGTTCTGTGCGACAAGCCGCTGACCAATGAAGTCGCCGAAGCCGAGGGGCTTGAGGAGATTGCCGCGCGCACGGGGCAGGTCTTTGCTGTCGGCTATGCGATGTCGTGTTTTCCAGTAATCCGGCAGGCTAAACAAATCGTGGTGGAAGGCGGCATCGGAAAAATCAACCAAATCCACGTCGAGTTCATGCAAGACTGGATGACGCCCGAAGATGTGGCCGATGCGCCTCATGTCAAATGGCGGCTGGACCCAAAGATTTCTGGCCCGACCAGCTGTGTCGGCGATATCGGCACCCATGCCACGCATCTGGCCAGTTTTGTCTCAGGCCTGCCTTTGACTGATCTGCGGGCCGAGTTCCATGTTTGCGGCGCGCCAAAGCCTTTGGAAGACACGGTGTTCATGTTCACCCGCTACCAAAACGAGGTTCCCGGAACCCTGATGGCAACGCGCCTTGCCCCGGGAAATCGGGGTGGGTTGCGGTTGCGGGTTTTCGGCAGCGAAGGGGGCCTGGAGTGGGATCTTGAGAATTCGGAACAGCTGAAGTTCAATCGGTTTGGTGAGCCGGATCGTATCATCAGCCGAGGTCACGGGCATGGTATCGGACCCGGCGCAGAACGTCTGATCCGTACCGCGCGCGGCTTCCCCGAGGGAATTATCGAAGCCTGGGCTAATCTTTATACTGAGTTCGCAATGGCAGTGGCCGCGCGCCGGGATGGCGTCGCGATTCCGGCCCATTGGCTGACCTATCCCAGTGTCGAACAAGGCGCAGACGGTGTCCGTTTCATAGATGCCTCTGTGCGCTCTCACCAGTCCGGAGGGGACTGGGTTACTCTCTAAGGCTTTGCCTACACGAATGTAGTACACGCCCGGACCGTTGCCCGGGCGTTTTCATTTCCTTCTCAGCAATAAAAGTTGATATTTTAAATAATATCAGATATTTTTTACTACATGTGATGAAATTGAGATTCGCAGACGCGTGGAGTTGTCGTTCATGGTGAAGCTCGAAGAGGCTGGCGCAAGTCCCTCTCTCTATTCCTTGGCGCATCTGACGCTGATCGGTTGTACGCCGCCCGAGCTGGTCTATATCGCCGCCCGCGCCGGTTACGATGCCGTCAGCCCCCGATTCATTCCGATGCATGTGCCCGGTGAATTCACTCAATCTCCAATCGACAAGGCACAGGTGCATGCCACCAAAACTGCTCTCTCTACCACTGGCTTGAAAGTCCTCGATGTCGAACTTGCGCGCATCACGGAAGATGTCGATCCCCGCAGTTTTGAGCCTTCTCTTGAGATCGGTGGGGAATTAGGCGCTAAACGCATGATCATGAGCGCGTGGACCACTACCCGCGATGATCGTGACTTCCTGATCGACGTCTATTCTGAAACCTGCGAACTGGCGGCGCCCTACGGGCTAACAGTGGACTTGGAATTCCCAAGCTTCTCTCGCTTGCGCACTCTGGATGAGGCCCTGGATATTGTTCGCGCCTCTGATCAACCGAATGGCGGTATTCTGGTCGATACGCTTTATCTGCATCTCAGCCGCGTGGATTTGGGAGAGCTTCTGCACGTCCCCTCGGAGTTGTTTCACTTCCTGCATATCTCCGATTGCCTGCCCGGGATCGCCGATACGCGAGAGGGCATGATCCAACTGGCCCGCGATGCGCGGCTCTATCCCGGCGAAGGTTGGATTGACTTCACCGGCATCATCGAACGGATGCCGCCCGTCGACTACTCCATTGAATTACCCAACCAAAGCCGCGTTGCCGAGTTGGGATATGAAGAACACGCGCGTCGCTGTCTCAGCCACGCCAAACGAACATTCGGCGAGGCGCGGTCACAGCGTCGTGTGCCCAATGCTGCAATTCTAAAACACCAAGAGGATCATCATGGGCAAAGAGCTCACTGAAAACGACCGACAACTCGCGGCCGATATGCTGGCACGCGCCCGCGCTGCCATGGCCGAGATCGAGTATTGGAATCAGGACAGGCTGGACCGCCTGTCCCAGGCCATCGCGTGGTATGCTGGGAACGAGAAAACTTTCACGCGTCTGGCCCAGCAGGGCGTGGACGAAAGCGGCATTGGAGATCGCGAAGGGCGTCCCGCGAAGCGATTCAAGATTCACATGGTACTGCGTGATGTCCTGCGCACTCCATCGACCGGTATCGTCGAGGTGGATGAGGAAAAAGGTCTGGTGAAATATGCCAAACCTGCTGGTGTCATCGCATCCCTGATCCCGATGACCAATCCAGCAATGACACCACCGGTGACCGGTGTTTCCGCCGCAAACGCCCGGAATGCGGTCATCTTCAGCCCGCACCCGCGAACCGCCCATACCACCTTTGAGATGGTCGAGGTCATGCGCGCAGCCTGCCGTGCCGCCGGTGCACCCGAAGACCTATTCCAGTCGATCCGCAAACCATCGATCCCGTTAACACAGCACCTCATGGAGATTTGTGACCTGACTCTGGCAACGGGTGGCAAGCCTATGGTCAAAGCGGCCTACAGTTCTGGGCGCCCGGCCTATGGCGTCGGCGCGGGCAATTCGTCCATCGTCATCGATGAAACCGCCGATCTGGACATCGCCGCGCATAACAGTCGCATTTCAAAGACCTCCGACTTTGGGTCGGGCTGCTCGGCCGACGGCAACATCATCATCCAGCGCTCAGTTTACGACGATATGGTCAAGGCGCTTCAAGCCGAGGGCGGCTACCTTTGTACGGATGAAGAGAAGGCCATGCTCGAAGCGGCCATGTGGGATGAAAAGGGAAACCGTACGTTCCCGACCATCGCCTGTCCGCCTCAGCAAACGGCCAAAGTCGCCGGTTTTAGCATCCCCGAAGATCGCAAATTCCTGATGGTCGAAAATCAGGGGCAAATCGGGCCGCAGCACAAGTTCTCCAAGGAAAAACTGACCACGCTGATGGCGCTTTATCACTTCGACACGTTCGATGACGCGCTGGAAACGGTCAGCCGGATTTACAATACCGGAGGTAAGGGCCATTCCTGCGGGATTTATAGCCATAATGACGATCACATCGATCGGTTGGCGCGTCTTGCTCCGGTCAGCCGCATGATGGTGCGACAGCCTCAGTCCAAGGCCAATGCGGGTGCCTGGACCAATGGCATGCCTATGACCAGCAGCCTGGGCTGCGGCATCTGGGGCGGCAACATCACCAACGAAAACGTCACAATGAAACATATGATGAACTACACCTGGGTCAGCCGTCCGATCCCCGAGGATCGCCCGTCGGAGCCGGACCTGTTCGGTGAGTTCTACGGACAGGAGGTCGCGTGATGGACGGAGCGAAACTGGACGGCAAAACCGTCGCCGAGCATATCGTTGATTTCCTGGAGCGTCGTGAGGTCAAACATGTGTTCGGTCTATGCGGCCACACGAATATAGCGGTTCTGGCCGCGTTGGCGGAAAGCCCCATCGATTTCGTCACTGTACGGCATGAGCAAATTGCCAGCCATGCGGCAGACGCTTATGCCCGCGTGACGGGCAAGGCCTCGGTGGTGCTGTCCCATCTCTCCCCGGGGCTGACCAATTGCGCCACCGGGGTCGCCAACGCCGCACTGGACTGTATCCCGATGGTCGTGATCGCGGGTGACATTCCCACGCATTACTACGGTAAACACCCGCACCAGGAAGTGAACCTTCACGCAGATGCTGCCCAGTGGGAAATCTATCGCCCCTTTGTCAAACGCGCTTGGCGGGTGGACCGCGCAGATTTGATGGCTGAAATTCTGGAAAAGGCGTTCCATCTCGCCGAAAATGGTCAGCCTGGCCCCGTGTTGGTCAATGTCCCCATGGACATCTTTTCGGAGGTGATCCCCTCGGACAGCTTTGACCGTATCCGCGACAACACGCGCGCGCTCAAGAAACCGTCGATTGACGACGAGACAGCGCGAGAGATTGTCGAAGCCTTGGCGAAGGCCGAAAACCCAGTCGCTTATGTTGGGGGTGGTATTCTTCTGGCACAGGCCAGCGAGGAGTTGCGAGAATTTGTTGAACATATGGGCCTTCCAGTCGCGCATTCCCTGATGGGTAAAGGCGCGTTGCGAGACGACCATCCGCTTGTGCTGGGAATGACCGGGTTTTGGGGCACCGAATTGGTCAACCAGTCCTGCTTGAATGCGGACTACATCTTTGCCGTGGGCACTCGGTTCAAAGAGGCCGATTGCTCCAGCTGGTACCCCGGCTATACGTTCAACATCCCCGGTTCCAAGGTCATTCATATCGACATTGAACCGCAGGAGATCGGCCGGAACTACCCCACCGAGATCGGAGTCGTTGCTGACGCCAAGGCCGCTTTACTAGTCCTCAACCGGGTCGCCCGCGAGATGTATCCGGACGGCTTCAAGCGCCCCGTGCTGGAGCGGAAGATCGCTGACTTTCGGACGGACTTCAAAGCGCGCAACGTGGAAATGGCGACCTCGTCGGCCTTTCCGATGATGCCTGAGCGTATTCTGGCAGATACCCGCAAGGCACTGCCTGAGGATGCCATCATCACCACGGACGTTGGGTGGAACAAGAACGGTGTCGGACAGCAATTCGATATCCTGACCCCCGGCTCAATACTGACCCCGGGCGGGTTTGCTACGATGGGTTTTGGCCCGCCGGGAGCGATCGGCGCAAAACTGGCAGCACCTGATCGAGTCGTACTAAGTTTGGTTGGCGATGGTGGATTCGGTCAAAATCCGTCGATGCTGGCAACAGCGGTCGAACTTGATTTGGGTATCATCTGGTTGGTTATGAACAACAACGCCTTCGGAACGATCGCTGGCCTTCAAAAAGCGCATTACGGTTTGACCTATGGAACCACGTTCCCCGGGTCAGCCGCCGCACCCGCAAACGGACCGGGCTATGCCGACATAGCGCGAGCCTACGGCGCGGAAGGGCACAGGCTCAGCGCTGCGGACGAACTGTTGCCCGCACTGGAAGCGGCAATCGCCAGTGGCAAGCCAACCGTGCTGGATGTGCCAATGATCAACAACCCAACACCAACAACCGGGCATTGGAATATTCTCGACATCTATTCGCCAGACAGGGATGTTTCGCACGTTGCAACCTAAAGCAATTTAGAGTGTGCGATCCGGCTATGCATACGGCTTTTGCCCGTATCTGTTAAACAGAAGGGCAATTGCCGCTGTGCGATGGTTTCAGCTTGATGGAAAATCTTTGAGTCGCAAATGGCAAAACCCGTGCGCCCATCAAAAATCGAATGACTCAAAATCAATGACTTAGCTGTCGATAAATGGCAATACTATGTGTCGCCCGACACTCTTTGTCAGGCGACACATAGTTCTGCCACCAGCGACAGAAACTTGCCATTTTCGCCTCACTTCCTTCATCCAGCACCTAGACCGATTTCAATGATCCTGACTTCCCTATTGGGAAAATCAGGGCTGATTTGCAGATCAGACGCCGAAGGCGCCTGTTCCTGCTGATCTGCCACGTGGCGAACGCGGATGGGGGCGAGGCAATGCTATTCGACAATAGTGGTGCGGCCCGCAGGCTCAGCCGAGGACACGGTGTTGTCTAATAGGGTTGCCCGAGGGGGAAGGCAGCGCCTTGAGCCCGGTCGCGATGTGATCGAACTGCCCATTGAGGGCGATTGGGACATAAACGGTTGGGATATTCGCAAAGCACTTGGTTTGTTGATCAAACCTAACCCTGTGATGTTGGAGTGGTTATCCAGTCCTATCAGGTACAGATGGAATGACGCAGTCTGTGAACGGCTGATTGCCTTCGCAGCCAAGACGACCTACGGCGAATCTTGCCTGCACCACTATCGCAACCTGGCACATAAACAGTGGGACAAGCATGTTGGTGAGAGCCAAAAGGTGAGCTTCAAAACGTATTTCTACATACTGCGACCCGCTTTGGCGATCTCGTGGATCAGGCAGATACCCCAAACGCCGCCACCGATGAACCTGCATGATCTCATTAAAGATCAGAACCTGTCACCCAACCTAGTGGAACACATTGACCGGCTGTTAACGTTAAAAAGCAAAACCAAGGAAATGGGCCGTGGACAACGCATAGCGATCGTTGACGATTTCATACAAGATCAAATGGCGTGGGCAGCCGTGGTGAAAAAGAACGAAGATTGCCTCGACCTCATGGCCGAGGGTAATAGCTTGCTGCGGTACATCGTTAAGGAAAATGCCACGGCCTAAAATGCCAATAACGAAGGCATGTGACAGCAGATCGGGCGTTCAACGAGAGACCGGTGCATATAACACCCGAACTGCGATGTGCAGGGGCTTTCTGCTATTGTATTTTTTCCAAGAAATCAAAACCGGACCCAAGTGCAGCGTGCGGTGAAGGTTCCAAAGGAGCCCATTGTGTTCGATGCTGCGCGAGACCCAAATTGCAGCGATGCGCAGAAAACCGGCTTTGCAATGTCCTGTTTACACCCCTTGACCCAGCCCCCTTGGCTAATGCTATCGAACCACCTCAGAAGACGATCCGGGTTCTTAGACCGAACAGAGTGATACTATCCTCAGTGGGGTCCAGCAGCGGGTCAGAAATGAACTGCAGTGACGGCGTGATCTGCAGTCCAGGTGAGATTGAAAAACGGTAGAATGCTTCGAGCGTGAACTGGTCACCGTCTATGCCTCTTGCCTCGGCCCAGTTCAGGCCCAGTCCCGCCAAGTCGGTATTGCGACCATAGTAGCCCAGACCTGCAGAGAAGGACCGGTCATAAAGCGCTGCGGTCCCCTTTGAGGCCCCAGCCCGCAAGAACGGCATCCACTTATTGTCAACAAACCAAGCTGCAGAAAACGCAGCGCCGTAGTCTTCCGCTCGGCTGCCATCTTTGGCCGCATCCGCGTGCCAGAGGGTCAGATGGACATTATCGAAATAAATGCGATCAAAGCCGGACGTGTACCCAAGTTCGAGTGATTTGAAGAGATTGCCGTCGCTGAAAACATCGAAGTTTGGATCAGACGGATCGGCATTTGCGTCTGCAACGCTCGCGACAGCGTAGAAGTTTTCGCTCAGCTTGATCCCACCGGCAATACCAAGGCCCGGGTTGGGCGCGTTTAGTGTCGGGTTAGTACTAAAAGACAGGTTTTGGAAACCACTGTAGGGGCTTACCAAACCATAAACGTCCAAAAAGTCCGTTACATCAATCTGCCCGAATTGCAGCGTCCACGAACCGTTTTCGGCCCTTTGGGTCCAGAACAGATTGGTCAGCAGCAAACCGCTATCGTTGAAGGCTGTCCCGGTGATCGACAGCGCTCCGCCATCCAGCCCAAGGAACTGCGGGGCCACATCGGTATAGCTGTGCCGGTCTTCGATCTTGAATGTCAGGGAACCCCGTTCAGTTGCCTGCCAATTCCCGTAGAAACGCGCAATTCCGCTGGCCGCTTCGCCGGTTCCCAGATCAGCATTCGTGGTTTGGCCTAGCGCCAGGTAATCAATATTGAACCGAAACCCGCCCTCAGCCAGCCCGTCTTTCCACTCAAACCAACCCGGAGCGATGTTGCGTGGAAAGTCGGAACGGTATTGTGGGTCGCTCAGCCCATCCCCGGGCTGAAGATCAGCTTCGACCGAAGAGGGCCCGGACAGTCCTTGCGCCGAGGCAGCGCCAGCGACGGCAATACTCAGTGTAGCAGCCAGAAGTCTTATCATTCAGACGCGCTTGCCCCACCGGTCTTGCGATCGCCTGCCGCGCGGATGCGATCAGCGGCGCGCTGCTTCCATTCCAGCCTGTCCGCCTTGGTTTCGAGCGTTTCGACACGTTCCGTTTCCAACTGGAAAGTCGCGTTCATGCGCATCTGGCCATCCACAACCATCATATTCTGAACAGACGGGTCGATGGTCAGCATGCCCGTCAGCCGAACGGGTTCATGGAAATAGCTGGGTGCCCAGTCCCCGTTCAACCGCACACGGATCATCTGGTTGGGTGGAGGTGGAGGCATGTGACTGCACATCCCGCGTTCCGGCACCAAATACGCGACAGGCCGACCGTCCGGATCATTCGGAGCAGGAATGGCAAAGCCCGCAAGCGTGATTGTTTGACCGTCGAATTGTGGATTTCCGTTCGTCCCAGCCTTTCTCCGACGTTCCATCACAACTTCACGCTGATCGAGCAGCCAGTCGACATCAATTCCATCACTTGCCAAGGCATCCTCAGTCTCGGTCAAAAGCATTTGCCACTTTTGCCGCTCTTCTTCGCTGCCACGATCCTGCTGCAGCCTGCCTCGCAATCGAACGACGTAGAGAACATCGTCAAATTGTTCAGGGCTGAGATCACGGTAGGGGTCTTCAAAGACCTGCGCAGATGGGTCTGGCAGGTCGGCCCAATCTAATGCAGTTTCAGGCGTCGCCAGCGCAGAATGCCCACAACAAAAAAACCCTGCGAATACTACCCAGCGGAACCAATGGTGCATAAATACTCTCCGGCTATTTAGACAGCTCAATCCAGTGTGTTTTTGTAGATAACGCCATCCTTCATGATCAGTCGAATCGTATCAGGGCTTTCAGGCCTCGGGTCGGCACCGAACCACTGATCACCCGTACCAACTACCGAGAAATCCTCGAGCGGGTTACCGTCGATCAGCAGGATATCCGCATAGGCGCCTTCTTCGATCACACCCAGTTTCCCAGCGGTATACGGGTTCATGAAGTCACCTGACAAAGCGACCACCTCGCCGCCTGTCGATGTCAGCGTGACCATGGATGTGTAGGGCCCGAAAAACTCGTTGTTCAGGTGCTTCTCGTAGGCAATCTGGATATTGCACGCCTCAACCGAACCAACGCAGTCGGTCTGGAACCCTCGCTTCACCGGGCACTCCTTCATATTGTCGATGTAGCCCGCAAATGTGGCCGAGGCAGATTTGGCTTTGGCAAGGCTCGAAGGGACGTTTGCCACCGCCGGAATATCAAGCAGCCCGGGATCGAAGGCCGTCAGGTTGGTGGTGATATACGCCCCTTTTTCGTTCATGACCTGGGCAATTTCGCAGTCAAACGAAAAGCCGTGTTCGATTGACATCACACCTGCATCAAGCGCACTGAGGATCGCTTCCTTGCGATAGGAATGCGCCATGACATAGCTGCCATACTCATTGGCCACTTGCACGGCGGCCCTGATTTCCTCGGGCGATCCGGCCAGTAGTTGCCATGGGTCAAAGGCCGAAACGACACCCCCGGATTGCATGAACTTCAACTGGGTCGCACCCATGCGGAAATTGTTGCGCGCGAACCTGTAGACGTCGTCCACACCGCTCACCTCCTGCGCCAAGTTCAAACGGCTCATGTTGGTCTCTGAACCTGGTGGAGCGGTGAAATTCGCGAAGTCAGCATGACCGCCGCGCGTTCCGATAAATGCACCGGACGGAAAGTAACGTGGACCGTCAATTTGGCCTGCGTCAATTGCGCGACGCAACCCGCCATTGGCTCCACCCGCATCCCTGACCGTGGTAAAGCCCTGCATCAAATACATCTCGGCCATCCGCGCACCGTGAATGGCAAAGTCTTCCCACGTTGTGTTGGCTTCCATCGCAGGCAAGGTTGGCCCCATCAGCATCAGGTGCGCGTGCAGTTCGATAAACCCGGGGGTCAGTGTCCGCCCCTGTCCGTCAATAACTGTGGCATTGGGGGCATCGATCGCATCGGTTGATACGGCCTTAATCAGGTTGCCCTCGACCAATACACTGGCATTCTCGATACGCTGTTCATTCACGCCATCGAAGATATGCACGTTGGTAAACAGCGTTTGGGGTTCTTCCTGATCCTGAGCTTGCGCAGACGATGCAAGAAAGAGACCTGCAGCGACAATTGCCGCCGAGCAAAGAGACATTCGCAGACTCGCCATAAGTACTCCCTTCATATTCATGTTTTGCCAACTGTAGCCCGGAAAGTTTTGCTTCGGTTGCCAGTTTCGTATTAGGATGTTCGAATGTGACTGAAAAAATGGCCACTGATCACAGCATTTGATCTTGAAAGGCTGACGAGATTGCCGTTCAACTCCACCTCTCAAGAGCATAGCGAAGGCTTCATTCGCCTCGCGCTTGCAGCTCCGTTTCTGCAGTATCTCACCGACCGCGAGATCGATCCGCAACCAGCCTTGGATCAGGTCGGCTTGAAGTCCGAACTGTTGTCTGACCCTTCCGTCTATGTCCACTCAGAGCTGGTCTACGGTCTGCTAAATGCCTTCTCGGACTTGTCAGGGGACCGATACCTTGGCATGAATGTAGGAGAGACTTTTGACCTGCAGGAATGGCCTCCATTTGCTCAGGCCTTGCAATCAACAAATTCGCTGTTTGAGTTTTTTACCCGCTTTGTTGGGCTTGTCCCGCAGGAGTCCAATTCCGTGCGGCACAGCCTAGTCATTGAAACAGACAAAGCGACCTATCGTATCGAGAGACAACAGGAACCCGCTGTCCCACCCATTCAAGTGACCGGTTTTGGTGCCGCAATCTATGTACGCCTTTTGCAGACCGTCGTCGGAGATGCCTGGGAGGCTTCTCGTGTGCGTTGGGAAAGCAGATATATTACTGGTCTGCCTATCGACTACAAAGGGATCGAGGTCGGCCTTGGGACCGACCCAGGAATGCAAATTAGTTTTCCGGTGGAATGGTTGTTTCTGCATCATGCCTCTGAGGGTTCTGCCAAACCCGTTGCCTCGGCTCGACAGACAGAAGAAGTCACCGTGGTGGCCGCTTTGCGATCCGTTTTATGCGACAAGCTGGATGAAACCGAACTGGGGCCAGAGGTGGTGGCCGGATTTCTGGGGATACAGCCGGAACGGTTTCTGAAAGCGCTTCAACAACAAGGCACGACGTTGCCACGCGAGATCAAACGGCTACGTATCGATGTCGCCAAAGAGCAACTCAGAGATGAGAAGATGACAATTGCGGAGATTGGTCTGATGCTCGGCTACTCCGACAAGTCCCATTTCACTCGCTTTTTCCGAGGTCAAACCGGAATGACACCGACCAAGTTCCGAAGCAAGTAAATGTGGTCGAGCCAAATGAATGCTTCGAAGATGAGGTCCTCGTCGGATCAGTTCGGAGCAGTTGTAAGGCGACTTTGAACAGATTAGCCGACGACCTGCATGGTTGGTTGCCACTTCCGATACAACCTTTGCAACTGGACGTTTCGTTGTGTGGTTGAGTTTTACAATGCTTGGTAGCGATCGTCCGCATTGGCCTGACTACGGTCCTTTGGAGTAAAAATGCGGATAGCCGCAATGTCCGCGAGGCAGCCTTTCGTACTTGTTCCATTGAACGGCCATCACTCAACCAGAGATCGCTTCACATAAAACCGCTTCAGCGATGTTCGCGGTTTGCAATGATCTGGTTAATCATCCATTGGTTGCAGCAGCGTGCCATTCGAGACCTCGTTCGGCGACGACCGTAGTGCGGACAAACATGCCGCTAACACTTTTCGGGCGAACGGTCGCTTTGTGCGCTCTGCGACCGAGGTAACAACACCCTGGGCGGAACGTGGTATATCTCTGCAAATGAAAAGATTCACGTAGAGGGGATGAAAGCTGAGCTTCATAGCCAAAATTCTTCCATTGGAAGCATTAGTACAATGGTAGTGCGGCCCAGTTGATGCACGCCGTTGGGCGCTCTGAGTCTACCGCCCGAACCTGCGCTACTCTGATCCGGTGCTGGCCACGTCGTTTTCGAAAGTACTTTGGCCTCGCGAGTTCACATCTACTTGCTCACAATTTCTATAGTGTACTCGCGACGAGCCCTTGCAGGCGGAGACGGAAAGGGAGCAGCTGCGCGCACTTGTGACAATGCGATCTGATCCAAACGTTTTAAACCTGAACTGCGGGTGATGTTAGCTGACAGCAACTCCCCACTGTCAGCGATGCGAAACGTCACCAGAACGGTGCCGCGGATGTTCACACTTTTGCGTCGCGCGCGAAGGATCTTGCGTTTGACTTTCCCCGCGTAATTGCTTGCATCGGCATTGCCCGTGGCCGAGGCCGTGCGGGTTGTCTTTTCTGCAGCGACTTCTCCACTGGCGGCTTCGCCCGTTATAGTGCCTTTCTTCCGAGTGCGCTCGGCATTTCCTGCCTTCGCAGCGGGCCGGGAAACGCCCTTTTCCTCAAATTCTGGGTTTTGGATGGGTGCCGTTGCGGGTTTGCGTGCTGGTTCTGTCTCGGGTTGCTTGGCTTGGGTCACATCGGGCTGGCTGGGCTTCTGAGAAGCCGTTGCCGTCAACACTTGTTTTGAGGTAGGCGCGACCTGTTTCGTCAGGGATTTTGCTGCCTTCGTTGTTTGCACCTCGGGGTCTGCTCGTTCAGTTGCTTGATCAGGCTCTACAGTCGCTTTCCGGGCCTTGATCGGTGCGGATGCAATGGTTCCGGCAGAGAAATCATTAAAGGACGTTCCAAGCGCCGAAGCTTCGAACGAACCACTACCGTCGATCTGTACAGTCGCTTGAGGGCCAAAATCATGCAGTGCCAGACCGTGCGTAGCTGCCGCCAACAGGAGTGCAGTTGCGGCCATGGCGCGGGATTTGGGGATCATTGCAGAGCCCTTTGAGTCACCACAAAGACTTTCTTTGTGCCAAGACCCCGAAGGGCATCACTGACCGCTTTCAACCGCACCGCTGGAAGCACGCGGTCGGGAACCAAGCGCACGGTATCCAGCGGCAAGTCAATCGAGGCGCGTTCAACATAGGCTTCGACATCCGTAAGCTCGGCCCCGCGATACTCGAGCACACCATCGGCACGGATGACCAGCGCATCTGGCGGCTCGCGCCCTTCAAGGTCCCGTGTTTCGACCAATTGAACCGAATTGCCAAGCGGTGGGGCAAGGGTACCCGCAATCATAAAGAAAACGAGCATCAGAAAGACCACATTGATCAGGGCGATTGTGGGCTCTCGTGTTTGCCTCGCTTTTGGTTTCAGTTGCATTATCCGATCACCTGCGTCCGCAACTGCGCCACGCCGTTCAAAGTCGTCAGCAGGTCAATTAATTGTTGCGAGGTCGCGTTCTGGCCGAGACTGATCAGTGCCATCTGTTTGCTGGTCCCGTCGAACAGCGCAGCTACGGCGTCCAGAGACACTTCGGTCCCGTCGACCAGAAGACGATCCTGTTCTAGCTTCACAAAGCGGATCGGGATGTCTTGGTCAGACTCTCCTCCCGAAGCAGTGGAGAACTCGATCTCGCCGAATTTCGAGAAGGTTGAGGTGAGCATGAAAAACAGCAACAGCAAAAAGACGACATCGATCAACGACGTCATTGATAGGCGTTTGCGCCGTTTGATGCGGGTCTCAAGTGCCATGGGCGAGGGGGGCATTGGGCATGTCGGCTAGGGGGTTTTCCGTGCCGTGTCCTGGGGCGAAGACAGTACGCAAGGCGCGGTTGGCGAAGATGCGTTCGCGCGTCATGCGGGCCTCGAACCAAGTCAGGATTAGCGAAGTCGGCATGGCGACGGCCAACCCCGCAGCCGTTGTCAGCAGAGCAACCCAGATTCCGCCCGCAAGCAGCGCCGGGTCTACCGAGTTGCCCGCGCCCTGTAGGGTTTGGAAGGCTTCGATCATACCAAGAACAGTGCCGAACAATCCCAATAGCGGTGCAAGCTGAGCAACCGTGTCCAGCACGTTGAGGCCCTGTTCAAGCCCGGCAAAACGCGCTTCGGCCTCGGCATCGACGCGCTCAGACAGCGCGCTGCTATTTTCACTTAACGACATCGCAATCACCGGGGCCAGGTAGCTTCGGCTTCTATTCAGATGCGCCATCGCAGCGGCCCGTTCCTGACGGTCCCAGGCTTCAATTGCCAAGGACAGATCGAGGTGACGACCCACCCCGGCAGAATTGTATTGCCACAGTTTGTAGAAGATCAGCGACAAGGTTGCGACCGAAGCTGCGATCAGGATCGCAACAACCGGCCCGCCGAGCGCGAGGATATCCGTCAGTCTCTGAATGATCGCATCCATTAGTTTATCCAATCATCTCGGTTTCTAGGCGGCTTTTGAGGTTCAGGTTTGACATGCAAGCATTCTCGGGGTCCCCTTGATGCGCACATTCTTGTGCGCCGTTGATCAGGATGCGGGTGATCTGGTTGCAGGTCATTCCATCGAATTGAAATTGACGAACCCGAGGTCGTCCTGCGGGCAGATCCTCGAAATCCAGAAGCGTGAGCAGCGCAACCTCACCTTCCGCGCCAAACAAGACGGTTTCGTAGACGGCACCCTCGATATCAGCGTTATAGGTGTTCTCGACCAGAAAGCTGAGCAGGCAGCTTTGGTCTCGTTCTTCCGCAGAACTGAGCTCAATCGATACGCCACCGGATTCTTCAGCACAGGCAAGCCCCGCCCCCAGGATTGGGAGCAGGGCCAACTGGACCAACCGAGCATTTCTTTTCGACGCTATTCGCATAATTGTTCCTTTCTTGTCCTGCATCAGAAGGTTTTGGCCACGGTCAGCTTGAAGTTCCGGCCCGGTGCATTGCGCGTGGACAGGTTCGGCAGATAACTTTTGTCGAAGATGTTCTCGATACCGGCACGAACTTCGAACCCTTCAAGCGCACCTTCTTGCGGGAAATAGGAAGCACGCAATGTGTTCACGCCATACCCGGCAACCGGAACGCCCGAGGAATCAAAGCCAGATCTGGCTCCGAACAGTTCCCAGCTCACGTCCAACGTCTCACCAAACCGCTTGCCGAACGTGATCCGCGCCGAATCCGCCGGTTCGTTGCGCCAGCGAGACTCCTCGCTGTTTTCGTTTGTTTCGGTGCCGCTTACGACGTTGGCGTTAAAGTCGATGTAGAACCCGCCTGCGTTCGCGTAGGATGCCTCGATTTCGACGCCGCGCGTTTCGATCTCATCCAAAAGAACAGAGGCTCCGGTAATCGGGTTCGACTGACTGTACGACGTCACATCCCGCAAGTTGGTGTCGTAGAAATTCACCTTGGCGCGCACGATGTCGCCCTCGGCAAAGATATCTCCGCGATTGAACGAAAACCCTGCTTCCCAGGTACGGGATTTCTCGGGCTGGGTCATAAACGCCGGGGTGCCGAGGTCGTCGATGATTGGCAGGCTTTCGGTGTAGGCGCCGCCCCCAAAGATTGCGAAACCGTTTGCGAATTCGTACCGCGCCGACAGCCCCCCCATCAAAGCGTCGTTATCGTAGCTCTCATTGAAAGGCGCTGTATCGCCATCCCCTTCGATATCTTGCGTTTCGTAGCGCAGCGCCGGGGTGATTGTCAGTTGATCGCCAATCTGAATGTCATCAACAGCAAACAATGCGACACGCCGATCTGTGCCACCCGGTGCCGAAGGGGCATCCAGACGTTCGCGATCAATGAACTCGATCCCGGCCCGCAGATCGTGGGACGCAATGCCGGTTTGGAAATACGAGGTGTTCTTTATTGTCAGCTTAGTGGTTTCGTAGTTATGCGTTGCGTCCGCCAGCGCCTGAATGCTTGGGAAGAACGGTGTACCCTCAAGGCTGGAAGAGCCAGAGACATAGCTGCTGTCGATGGACTGTTCGGAATAGCTGAGGTTCACGTCCAGATCGATCAGATCATTGTCCGCTGGCCGGTATTGATAGCGCAAGATGCCAATCCGGGTTTCAATGTCCCGATCTACATTGCCAAAGGCATCCGCAGTTGTACCAAAAGAGTCATAGGGCACGTCCCGCTCTTCCGAAGTCGATTGGTTCCAGGACGCAGTGATCGAATGCTCAAGGCTGTCACCGAAGCTGTATTTCCCCTTTGCCAATAGCGAAGGCAGAGTAAAGGCGCTATTGCCGATTGTTTCACCATCCCCGTCTTCCTGATCGTCCTGATCGCGATAGCTGTAGTTGAACAGAAACTCCGTTTGCTCATTCGGCTGCCACGCCAGGATCGACGACGAAGCGAAACCGTTGCCATTCGAATAGCCTTCCAGCGTCTGACGGAACCGGAAGCCGGGCTCACCACCGGTGAAGTCCGATGCGTCTTTGGTTTCCAACTGAACCACGCCGCCAACAACGCCCGAGCCGAATTCGAACGACCCGACGGTGCCACGGATCACCGACACGCTTTTGTAAAGCTGAGGGTCGGTGAAGAGTTGGTTGCCGATCCTATACAGCTCTTCCGAGCCGGTTGTTGCCCCGTCGATCAGAATCAGAACCTTCTGGTCGGTGCCGAAGGTACTGTTGGCGCCGAAGCCCCGGATGTTGATGCCAGACCCCTGCGGTGTCGAGCCATTCACCAGAGTCACACCAGGCACAGTGTCGATCAGTTCCGCAACCGTGTTGGCCTGACGGTCATTGATCTCTTCCTGATCAATGTTGGTAATCGGTACTGCGGTGTCGGTCTGTATTTCCCGTTTGCTTTCGCCCAGCTCAAGAGTGCCCAGGAACCCATCATCCTGTTCCTGCGCCCAAGCGGTCGCTGCGATCAAACTGAGGCAAGAGGCGGTGCCAAGCAGGCCCACCTTTCGAATTGAAGCACGCATATCTGTCCCTTCGAGTGGTTTGAGGACCGGAGGTGCTTGCAGTTCGCTGGCTAAGGTCAGTCTTTTTGGTGTTTTTTGGAATCGCCTTTCAGCGATGACTTGTGCTCGTTAATAAAGATTACTAAAATAGTCAACATATTTCCGTGACTGAAATTGCAGTCACTGCCAGCGGGCCAATGACGCGATCATGGGCCGGGCCAGCGCCTCACAGAACCACTCGAAGATGGGAAATCCACTATGGAACAGGTGCTTATGGCCCCTCAGGATATTCGTGCTGCCTATGCAGAGAAGGCGGGCAAACGTGATCGCGATCTGGCGGAATCACTTGGTTTGTCCGAAGGCCAGCTTATCGCAGCCTTTGCAGGACAAGGCGCAACCCGGCTGACATCCGACTTGGATGCGCTGTTTGGTCAGTTGAACGGGTTGGGAGAGGTTATGGCGCTGACTCGCAACCCGTCCTGCGTGATCGAGAAAGTCGGGCAATACAACAACTACCACCCTGGCGCTCATGCCGCGATGGTCCTGACCCAAGAGATTGACCTGCGCATGTTCCCCAGTCACTGGGTTCATGCCTTCGCGGTCGAGCGTGAAACGGATTCCGGAACACGCCGCTCGATTCAAGTATTTGATGCGGCCGGAGATGCGGTTCACAAGATTTTTCTGCGGGACGGCTCGGATCTGGATCACTGGACACATCTGGGCCAGACGCTGGCCGCGGACGATCAATCCCAGACGATGACTGTCGAGCAGCGCAAACCAACCGAGGCACCTAAGGCCAATCCGGACAAGGCTGAAGCTCTGCGCAATGAGTGGGCCAAGATGACGGATACGCATCAATTCCTGCGCTTGACATCTAAGCTCAAGATGAACCGGTTGGGGGCGTATCGTATTGCCGGTGCGCCTCTGGTTCGGGCGCTTGACCCAGACACAATTCCGCGAATGTTCGAACAGGTGCGCGACCAAAGGCTTGAGGTCATGGTCTTTGTCGGCAATCGCGGTTGCATTGAAATCCATGGTGGCCCAGTCAAAACCCTGAAACAGATGGGACCTTGGTTCAACGTGCTGGACCCGGATTTCAACCTGCATCTGCGCACCGATCATATTGCCGAGGTCTGGGCCGTCACCAAACCCACGCAACGAGGACCCGCTGTTTCAGTTGAAGCGTTTGACGCTGAAGGCGGATTGATTTTCCAGATATTCGGTCGACGCGCCGGCGATACTGACCACCGCCCCGCCTGGGATGCGCTGGTCGCCGGGTTATCCGATGCGGCCGATAAAGGGGTGTTGTAATGCGACGGCTGCTACCTCTCTGCGCAGCTGCCTTGCTTTCCGCTACTACCTTAGATGCTGAGGAAAGGCGCGTGATCGCCATCGGTAGTTCAATTACCGAGATTATATATGCTCTCGGGCAGGAAGACCAGCTTGTAGGCCGTGATCGCGCCTCAACCTACCCGGCAGATGCGATGGATTTGCCCGATGTCGGCTATCGGCGCGCCCTATCACCCGAAGGCGTGCTGTCGGTCGCACCCGATCTCATCTTGGCACTGGAAGGCTCAGGCCCGCCAGATGCCATTTCGGTGCTACAAGAAGCCGGTGTGGAATATGTCACTATCGATGATGAGTTTTCCCGCGACGGAATTATAGAAAAGATTCGCGCGGTCGGCGCAGCTTTAGGCGTTGAAGCCGAAGCCGAAGAGTTGGCTACAAACGCTGCGCAACAATTGGAGCAAGCGCAGGAAAGTGCCTCGGCGGCAGCGGGTGCAGACCCATTGCGCGTTTTGTTCATTCTTTCGGCACTGGATGGTGAGATCACCGTCGGTGGGAAAGATACTCAGGCAGATAGCATTATCAGATTGGCGGGCGGCGAAAACGCTGCGGCAGGCGTTAGTGGCTTCAAGACCATGACGCCCGAAGCGTTGGCTGTCACAGCGCCTGACGTGATCTTGATGATGGAAAGGCAGGGCAATCATGCAACCCCGGACGAAGACTTGTTCGCGCTGCCCGCAATCCAACTGACCCCGGCCGGGCAAAACAAAGCCCTTATCCGCATGCAGGGCGCTTATCTTCTGGGCTTTGGCCCGCGTACTGCAGCGGCAATTTCAGACCTATCGGCGGCGTTGCAATACGCGAGTGGATCATGACGCTGGCCTTGGACCACGGCGCTCCGATGCGCGCCGACGCGCGGAGGATTAGGGCCCGGCGTGTGACGCTGTTTCTAACTGTCGTTCTGACCGTAACCAGTGTGGTCAGCGTCTCGGTCGGGGCGTCCGAAGCCACGCTGACGATAGCAGTCTTGGATTTGCTTCATGGGCGCGAATTGTCAGACCTGAACCGGATCATTCTGTGGGACATTCGCTTGCCCCGTCTTGCGATGGGCATACTTGTTGGCGCGGCGCTGGCAGTCTCGGGCGTCGTGATGCAAGGGCTGTTCCGCAATCCGCTGGCCGATCCTAGCATCGTCGGTGTCAGCGCGGGCGCAGGGTTGGGCGCGATTACAGCCATCGTCTTTGGTGGCCTGCTGCCTGGCGCAGTCCTCGCGTGGGTAGGCGATGGGCTGATTGCCGTCGCGGCCTTTTTGGGGGGATGGGCGTCAGTCCTGATCCTCTATCGTGTTTCCACGCGCCAAGGGCAGACATCGGTCGCCACCATGCTGCTTGCAGGCATTGCGTTGGCGGCTTTGGCCGGAGCGGTATCCGGCGTGATGATCTACGTGGCTGACGATCAGCAACTCAGAGACCTCACTTTCTGGGGTATGGGCTCGCTGGCTGGTGCAACACGGGTAAAGGTTGCAACGGCTGCCCCGATTATTCTGGCTGCACTTATATGCACACAGTTTCTCGCCCGTGCCCTGAACGGCTTAGCGATGGGTGAGGCCATTGCCCATCACATGGGTATTTCAGTCCAGCGAAGCAAAAACGTCGCGATCCTGGCGGTTGCTGGGGCAACTGGTGCCGCCGTTGCCGCGTCGGGTGGCATAGGCTTTATCGGAATCGTGGTGCCGCATCTGCTGCGTCTCAGCACTGGACCAGACCACCATCGCTTGCTGGTGAATTCAGCTCTGCTGGGGGCCACGCTGCTGTTATGCGCAGATATGATCAGCCGCGTGATCGTCGCTCCAGCGGAGCTACCAATTGGGATCGTGACCGCAATCCTTGGCGTGCCGGTGTTTTTCTGGATCCTGCTTCGACGCCACGGCTCAATGGGAATGTAAGTATGAAAGCTGAAAACATACGCTTCCGCATCGGAAGCAAAGAAATCCTGAAAGGCGTGGATTTTAAAGCAGAGCCCGGGCAAGTCACGGTCATCATCGGCCCGAATGGATCCGGCAAATCGACTTTGCTGAAGGCACTGTCGGGAGAAATCCAAAGCTCCGGCAGGATCTCATTAAACGGCCACGACATCACGGCACTAAAGCCTTGGGAATTGGCTGCCATACGAGGCGTTCTTCCGCAGTCAACGACCGTGGCTTTCCCCTTCACTGTGCATGAAGTCGTCAGGCTTGGGCTGGCAAATGGCTTGGCCGCCGAGGACGACACGTTGCCGTCTCGGGCATTGATGCAAGTTGACCTCGGCGGCTTTGAGACGCGGTCCTACCAGAACCTATCTGGCGGTGAGCAGCAACGCGTTCAGCTAGCGCGTGTCCTGACACAGGTATGGGACACCAGGGATCAGGATCAGCCCCGCTGGTTGTTGCTGGATGAACCCGTTGCAAGCCTGGACATCGCACATCAGTTCATCGTTCTGCGCATCGCGCGGGACTTCGCGGTCAAAGGCGGAGGTGTCGTCGTAGTTATGCACGATCTGAACCTGACAGCTTTGTTCGCCGACAGTGTTTGCATTCTGAGCGAAGGGAAAGTCTGGTCATCAGGTACTGTGTCGGATGTTCTCAACAATGAGACGATGCAGCAAGTTTACGGTATCGACTTGCCGATAAACACGGTACCTGCAGGCGGGATGCCATTTTTTCTGCCGCAGGCAATGATCTGAATTGGATGGTCCGTCCGTTTTTCCTACCGAGAACAATAACGTGAGCAAGATACCAATGGGTCCGGTGAGTAGGGTGACAGCTCATTGCTGCCATTCGCAATTGGTGAAGCACCTGACAATCTGGGATCATTCCGAGCCTTCTCCGCACTTGAGACCAATGGCGGCTATTGGGCTGCTCTGATGTGATGGAAAACCTTTGAGTCGTAAAAGGCAAAACTAGTGTGCCAAGGAGAATCTTGTTGACCCAAAATCAATGGCTTAGTGGCGAGGCAATGGCAAAACTATGTGTCGCCCCACACTCTTTGTCAGGCGACACATAGTTCTGCCACCAGCGACAGAACCTTTCCATTTTCGCCTCACGTCCTTCATCTAGCACCTAGACCGATTTCAATGATCCTGACTTCCCTTTTGGGAAATCAGGGCTGATTTGCAGATCAGACGCGGAAGGCGCTTGTTCCTGCTGATCTGCCACGTGGCGAACGCGGATGGGGGCGAGGCAATGCTATTCGACAATAGTGGTGCGGCCCGCAGGCTCAGCCGAGGACACGGTGTTGTCTAATAGGGTTGCCCGAGGGGGAAGGCAGCGTCTTACCCCTGACGGCCAGAGGCGTTTGGCTTGTCCAAATCCTGCTGGCCCCAAAACAAGTGCGGCGGAGTTGGCTGCGCCGTTACTTTTGTGCCAGAACACTTTGCTTTTCTAAAGAATGGGCGGAAAATGGACCTTCGCTGCGTTTGCCAAACGGCATGCTTCTCGGCGCGGAAGCGGACATTGATGACGAGGCGAAGTATCGAAGTCATTCAGTTTAGGTTTTAGTGTGCCCGTCCGTTGAACCCGGCCTGTTGGGTTTGCGCTTAGGCTGTTACGCTGCTTGGGCAGCGTAACGCCAGGGGAGGAGCTCGTCGAGGCGTGTGATCTTATGATCGGCGATTTGAGCGAGAACCCAAGTGAGCCAGGCTTGCGGATCGACGTTGTTGAGCTTTGCGGTCTCGATCAGGGTGAAGGCGATTGCCATGGCTTTGCCGCCACCCTCGGAGCCTGCGAACATCCAGTTTTTCCGACCGATGGCCACGGGTTTGACGGCCCGCTCGGCTGTGTTGTTATCCAACTCCAGGTGGCCATTCGTAAGATATGCCCGCGCCTTTGGCATCCGACCAAGGGCGTAGCGGATGGCCTGGGCCAGTGGCGATTTGCCGGAGATTTTGGGCAGCTGCGCGTGCAGCCAGTCTTCCAGTTCATTGAAGATCGGCTTGCGCCAGAGGCTGATGCGTCCGCTCAAGAAGCGATGTTTTTGCCGATTGAGATCGAGGCTGGTGTTACCCGCGAACCTCGGCCCATCGACGTGCCAATGCCGTCTCCATCTGCCTCTCTGTCGGCCAGCCGAGTGGACATCACTTTGTCGGACGGACGGCGCATCTTGGTTGAGGGCCCGACCGCGCTTTCAGCCGTGGTCAGCCTGGTGCAAGGTCTGGCGGTTTGATCCCGGTTCCCAGCAACACGCGGGTCTGGCTTGCGGCGGGGTTTTAACACGTTGGCCGCGCAGACCGAGAAGGTTCTGGAACTTGACCCTTACTCCGGCCACCTGTTCGTTTTCCGTGGACGACGTGGCGATCTGTTGAAGATTATCTGGTGGGATGCGCAGGGCGCGTGCCTGTTCAGCAAGCGGTTGGAGAAGGGTCGGTTTGTTTGGCCCGCTGCGAAGGACGGCAAGATCAGCGTCACGCCAGCACAGTTGTCGATGCTGCTGGAAGGGATCGACTGGCGGATACCGCAGAAGACCTGGCGCCCGCTGAAGGTTGGATAGACCAATAAATACGAGGCTTTGAGCACTTTCGGGATTCACGTTTTGTCCCCGATCCGGTATGGGATCAGCGATGCTGAAGGACCTCGATATCACACCAGATGACCCAGAAGAACTGCGGGCTGTGAACCGTCTATTGGCGGATGAGGTCAAGTCGCAGGCCCTGATGATCGAGAAGCTGAAGCACCAACTGGCGGGCCAGAACCGTCATCGGTTTGGTGTGCGTTCCGAGAGCCTGGATCAGCTCAATTTGACCTTCGAAGAAGATGAGGCGATTGCCGAGGCCGCATCTGAACAGACGCAACCTGAGACGTCGTCCGCTGAAGACAAGCCTCCGCGCCAGCACAGCCGCAAGCCGTTGCCGGACCATCTGGACCGGCATGAAGAAGTGCTTTCGCCTGGCGAGGACTGCACCCGCTGCGGCGGCAAGCTGAAGACGCTTGGCGAGGATATCACCGAAGAACTTGAGTATGTGCTGGGCCGCTTTGTGGTGAACCGCATTGTCCGCCCGCGCAAAGCCTGCGCCTGCTGTGAGGCGATTGTTCAATCCCCTTTGCCGTCGCGCCCCATTGAGCGTGGACGGCCGGGTCCGGGCCTATTGGCGCATGTCCTGGTCAGCAAATACGCCGATCATCTTCCTTTGTATCGCCAGAGCCAGATCTATGCCCGCGAAGGGATCGATCTGGATCGCTCGACCATGGCCGACCGGGTTGGCCGGTCAACGGCGCTGTTGGAACCACTGGCCGATGAGATGGGGCGGATCGTCCGGCGCGGCGGCGCGCTCTTTGCGGATGATACGCCCGTCAAGATGCAGGCGCCGGGGCAAAAGAAGACCAAAACAGCGCGGGTCTGGACTTATGTGCGTGACGAGAGGCCGTGGGCAGGACAATCACCGCCATGTGCCTGGTATCAGTTCACGATTGATCGCAAAGGCGAACATCCCGTCAGTCACCTCGCAGGCTACAAGGGGTGGGTCCATGCCGATGGATACTCCGGCTCCAACGGATTGTTCGGGCATTACAAGGCAGATGAGATGGCCTGCATGGCGCATGTCCGCCGCAAGTTCGTGGATGTCTTCGCCTCCCAGGGCAACGCCATTGCCGAGGAAGCGATCCGGCGGATCGCGGAACTCTATGCCGTGGAGAAGGACGCACGGGGTAAATCCCCCGACGCACGTGTCGCGCTACGGCAGGCGCGCGCAAAACCGCGGATCCTTTAGCCATTTGAAAATAAGGTTCGCATTGACCGCATAGCGACGCGCCACCTGCGCAACCGACATCCCCGGCGTAACCGCCTGCGCACAAATCTCGCGCTTCTCCTCATCCGCCCAAAACCGCTTCTTCCGCCTGCTCATACCCGTTCCCAAGCACGGTACGGGGACGTTTGCGTTTGTAATGGGCCATGTCATTGGCCTTTCATGCAGTTTCTGAACTACATGGCACCCTCCATCGGTTGGCTCGTTGGTTTTGGGCTGGGCTCGGATAGACGGCCGAAAACGCAGCCGGTCTGAATATCGGACTGGGCGAACAAGATCAATGGGGCGGGAAAAAGCCGCTCAATGTGGTGTTAGGTGATTGGGCCGGTAGGCTGTGGACGGACGGACCACTCAACCAGAGATCGCTTCACATAACACCCGTACTGCGATGTTCGACTTTTGTTACAGTGTCGCCAAACATCCGTGGGTTGCGAAATCCCGGACGCTGTGACGGACCTTCAGCGCCCGGATTGACGTTAAATTTCTAACCGTCATCCCCACTGTCGGCGAGTGACCTGTTCAAAGCCTCGAACAGGAGACGCTTCTCGCGGAACCTCGGCCATCACCTGTTTTGTGCAACAATGCCAGGTTTGCTGTTTTGCTAAGAAGCATTGAATTAGGATTCATGCCGAGGGTCATTGATCAAGACACGTCAAACTTATGTCCTCCGGGGTCTGGTATTACGGCCCTATAGGGTCGGGCGAACGGGCCGCTTTTCGAAGCTACGGTTGCTGTAGGATCCTTCAGCTGTTTCGGATTCGGAAAAATACCATATTTGTGAGGACTCAAATGGACCGCAGGTTCTTTACACTTGCCGGATTCGCTTCGCTTTCAGCGATGGCTGCACCAGCGCCTTTCGCTAAAGAAAGTGATCAGACGGGTTGGCAGATCGCTGATCAGACAGGCAATCAGCTACGGCAGGCTCATGGCGGGATGGCGGCACCTGGCACCCCCGTCAATGACCGAACACTATTTCAAGTGGCTTCATGCTCGAAGACAGTGACCGCTTTGGCGGTCTTTACGCTGGTTCGGGATGGGCATGTCGAACTCGACGCTCCAATAAACGGATACCTTAAACGGTGGCAACTCACGGGTCCGCGAAGCGGCAGAACAACAATTTCGGATCTGTTGTCGCATACCGCCGGGACGAACATTCATGGTTTCATGGGGTATGGGGTTGATGATGAAATCCCAGGTCTCATCGATATTCTGAACGGACAACACCCAGCTATTTCTCCTCCTGTTCACACGGAGCGTCGGTTTTTCAAACGCTACGACTACAGCGGCGGCGGGACAACAATTTTACAGTGCCTAATCGAGGATGTAACGGATGTAAGCTTTTCCGACTATGCGTCGTCCAACGTCCTGAACCCGATCGGTGCAACTAGGGCAACATTCGATCTTGAACCGCGCAGGCCTCATGCGAATGGGTTTCTAGAGGACGGACAGCCGATACCGGGTGGTTTCGTCCGCCATCCCGAAAGTGCTGCCGCTGGTCTGTGGGCCAGCGCAACAGGTTTGATCAAGATCATGCGTTCGATTATTGTTTCGCTAAATGGAGACAGCGCTGCCTTATTGCCTTCCAGCTTAGCCAGACAAATGATCACGCCGGTGGCACCCGGTGTTGCACACGGCCTTTTTGTAGAACCGGGGAAAACGATCGGACACGATGGTCGAAACGAAGGGTTTGAATCGGCGATGGTTGCCGATTTGGTGTCAGGAAGGGTTCGCGCCGGAGTGACGAACCGCAACGGCCAGATGCAGCGCATTTTAGACGCTGATCACGCAATACACGGGCGTGACTGAGCAATCATGCAGGGCTCTGACCTGGCGCATGCCTCCTTGATTTGAGCGCCGGGTTTGCCGACTCCCTGTGATTGATGTGGAAAGGTGTTCTGATGCCCGGTAGCGCTTCCATGCCCCGAGACACTCCCTGTGACAGAACGCCGATTAGCATCAAACTAGACGGAAATTTGAGCGCCTGGTCCTAGGGTCAGGATGCATTGATTTCCAACGCGCAGCATGATTCACGGCTCGGAAAACGGAGCGGTGATATGAGCGACCTTTTCTGGCTGACCGATGAGCAGATGGCCAAGCTTTCCCCTTTCTTCCCGCGGTCGCATGGCAAGCCACGGGTCGATGACAAGAGAGTGCTGAGCGGTATTATCTTCATCAATCGCAATGGGTTGCGTTGGCGTGACGCTCCCAAGGAATATGGGCCGCACAAGACGCTTTACAGCCGGTGGAAGCGTTGGAGCGAAAAAGGTATCTTCGCTCGGATGATGGTCGGCTTGGCTGCCGAACACGGCGAGGAAAAGACCGTGATGATCGACGCGACCTACCTCAAAGCGCACCGCACGGCCTCCAGCCTGCGGTTAAAAAAGGGGGG